>JBFXAS010000195.1:0-10424 GCA_050184075.1 Gemmatimonadales bacterium | reverse complement strand
TACCATGTCACTCTGGCCGTCGCTCGCTGGACGAACGGCGGCCCGGGGTCCTCATGAGGTGAGCGGATGAACAAGGAACAGCTGAAGCATCTCGAGTCGCGGCTCAAGGACGAGCGGAGCCGGGTGATGAAGGAGCTCGGTCACTACGACGACACCTTCAACTCCACGCTCCAGGGCTCCGACGGCGATCTCTCGTCGTACTCGTTCCACATGGCGGACCAGGGCACCGATACCATGGAGCGCGAGAAGCAGTTTCTCTTCGCGTCCCAGGAGGGTCGCTACCTCTGGCACGTGAACCAGGCGCTCCGGCGCCTCTACAGCAACCCCGAGACCTTCGGTCGATGCCACAGCTGCGGCGACGAGATCAGCTTCGATCGCCTCGACGCGCTGCCGCACGCGCGGCTCTGCATCAGCTGCAAGGAAAAGGAAGAGGATGAAAAGCGGCGTTGACCCGCGGCGGGTCTTTTGGCCCATCGTGAGCGTCTGGGTCCTGCTCGACGTGCTCACCAAGCGGTGGGCCGAGAGCGCGTTGGTGCCAGTGCCGCCGCAGGAGATCCTGGGTGAGTTCCTGCGGCTCAGGCTGGTGTACAACCGGGGCGCCGCCTTCGGCCTCCACCTCGGCGAGTATTCCCGTTGGATCTTCCTCGTGATCGCGCTCGTCGCGGTGATCGGGATCAGTTGGAAGGCCCGCGACCACGACTGGAAGGAATGGCTCCGTCAGATCGCGGCGGCCCTGGTGGTCGGCGGCGCCGCCGGCAACCTGATCGATCGGATCCGGGGCACGGCCGGCGTCGTCGACTTCATCGACGTCGGGATCGGTCTCACCCGCTGGCCGACCTTCAACGTGGCGGACATCGGGGTGAGCTGCGGCGCCGTGGCCCTCGCCATCTCCTTCTGGCTCGAGGACTCCCGCCGTGCCCGGGCAGCGGCCGCCGCGGAGCGGGCCGGCTGAGGCCGTCCTGGTCACCTACAGCTTCACGGTCGTCGCCTCGGAGACCGAGCGTCTCGATCGCTTCCTCGCCGATCAGCTGAGTCTCTCCCGCACCCAGGCGGCGCGCCTCGTCGCCGAGGGGGCCGTGCGGGTCAACCAGGCGCCGGCGCGTGCCTCCCGCCTCCTCCAGCGAGGCGATGCCGTCAGCGTCGAGATCGCCGAGCGACAGGCGGTCCGGACCCTCACGCCCCACCCGATCGAGCTCGCCGTGGTTTTCGAGGACGAGCACCTCGCCGTGATCGACAAGCCGGCGGGGCTGGTCGTCCATCCGGCGCCGGGCCACTGGGACGACACCCTGGTGAACGCCCTGGTGGCGCGGGGCACGAATCTCTCCGAGGGCGGGGCCGGCCGCCCCGGCATCGTCCATCGGCTCGACCGCGACACCTCCGGGCTGATGGTGATCGCCAAGTCCGACCTGGCCCACCGGAAGCTGGGCGCGGCCATCGCCGGGCGGCGGGTGCACCGGACCTACGCCGTGCTCGCCTGGGGCCACCTCGCCGAGTCGCCGATGGTGGTGGATGCGCCGATCGGCCGCCATCCGACCGACCGCAAGCGGATGGTGGTGCGGGCCGAGGGGCGCGCCGCCAGGACCCGGTTCGAGGTCGTGGCCCGGTTTGAGGTGGCCGAGCTGCTCCGGGCCGAGCTCGAGACCGGGCGGACCCACCAGATCCGGGTCCACCTGGCCCACCGGGGCCACCCGGTGGTCGGGGACCCGGTGTACGGGGCTGGCGGCCCCCGCCGGATCACGGGCGCAGGTCGTGGTCTGGCGGAACGCGTGGCTCGGGCGGCCGGCCGGCAGGCCCTCCACGCGGCGGCTCTCCGGTTCGCGCACCCGGTCTCGGGGGCGATGCTGGCCTTCCGGAGCGAGTGGCCGGCCGACCTGAGGGAGCCACTGCAAATCCTGCAACCCGTTGCAGATCAAGTTGATCCGCCTCATCCCCTGACATATCTTGGCTTCTTCCGGCCTGAGGATGGCTGATTTGTCGGGTGCTCGGGTGGTGGTCTGCCGGGTGGCGGATCGGCGATTCTCCCTGGCGGTGAGCGACGTGCGCGAAGTTTGCACTGGATTGAAGATCGTCCAGATGCCGGGTGTTGCATCCCCGGTGGAGGGTGTCGCAAACGTGCGCGGTTCGGTCGTCACCGTGGTGCGCGCCGCCGACCTGCTGGGGGTCCGATCCGAGGCTTCGGGCGGGTCGCCATGGCTGGTGGTGCTCCAGTACCGCGACGGTCGCGTTGCGCTCGGTGTCGACGAAGTCGTCGACCTCGACGAGCCGACGGGAACGATCCCCGGCTTCGAGGTCCAGTCCGAGCTGGCCCCGGTCTTCGGGGTCGGGTAGCCAACGGAGGCTTGGGTGGCCCACACGGTTCTCGTCTGCGATGACGCGATGTTCATGCGCACCATGATCGCCGACATCCTCAGTCAGGCGGGGTTCGAAGTGGTTGGCGAGGCCGAGACGGGAGAGGAGGCCGTCACCCGCTATCGCGAGCTCAAGCCCGACCTCGTCACCATGGACATCGTGATGCCGACGATGGGCGGCATCGAAGCCGTGCGGGCGATCTGCAAGGAGGACGACGGCGCGAAGATCCTGATGTGCAGCGCCATGGGCCAGCAGGCGCTGGTGGTCGAGGCCATTCAGGCCGGCGCCAAGGACTTCGTCGTCAAGCCGTTCCAGCCCTCCCGAGTCTTGGAGGCCGTGCAGCGGCTCCTGGGGTGAGCGTCGGTGGATGTAGCCCGGTACGCCCAACTCTTCCTCGCTGACAGCCGCGAACAGCTGCGCGCGGCCGCGCTGCTGTTGGTCGATTGGGAGCAGAACCCCGAGGCGACGGACAGCGTCCCGGAGCTGTTCCGGGCGTTTCACTCGGTCAAGGGCGCGGCCGCGGCGATGGGCTACGACTCCGTCACCCGGCTGGCCCACTCGGCCGAGTCGTTGCTCGACGCGATTCGGGAGGAGCGGCTGGCCCCGTCCGGACCGGTGGTCGGGCTGCTGCTCCGCTCCGTAGAGGTGCTCGAGCAGGACGCGGAGGCGGCCGTTCGCGGCGAGTCGATCGACGACGCGCCCGCGCTGGCGGAAGCGCTGGCCCGGATGGCCGCGTCGGGTGACGCGCCGGTGGTGACCCGGCCCAGCGGCAGCCGCCGCGCCCCGCGGCCGAGCGGCGCGCTGGCGGCGCCCCAGGGGGCCCAGAGCCGAATGGTTCGGATCGAGCCGGCCCGGCTCGACGACCTGTTGCTCCGCGCGGGCGAGCTGATGGTGGGCTGGAATCGCCTGGAGCGGTTGACCCGCCATCTCGCCGACCCCGCGATCGAGGCGGTCGTGGGCGGGCTCGGCTCGCAGGTCCGGAACAACCACGCGAGCGTGCTCCGGGCGCGACTCGCTCCGGTGGACGAGCTGTTCGAACGGTTCCCGCGCATCGTGCGCGACCTCGGCGTGTCGCTCGGTCGCTCGGTTCGGCTCGAGCGGCCCCACCAGGACGAGATCGAGCTCGATCGGGGGATGCTCGAGGCGCTGGTCGATCCGCTGGTGCACCTGGTGCGGAACGCCGTCGACCACGGCATCGAGCCGCCCACCGAGCGAGGCCTGCGCGGCAAGCCGCCCGAGGGAACGGTATCGATCTGGGCCACCCGGGACCGCGAGTGGGTGACGATCAACCTGGCCGACGACGGGCGGGGCATCGACCGGGACCGGGTCGTGGAGCGGGCGATCGCCATGGGGCTCCGGGGCGCCGGCGACCCCGCCCCGGGCGCCGAAGAGCTGCTCACCCTGCTCGCGCGGCCGGGGTTCACGATGAAGCAGGCGGTGAGCGAGGTGTCGGGACGGGGCGTCGGGATGGACGTGGTCGTGACCACGATTCGCGGTCTCGGCGGCCGGGTCGAGTTGGAGAGCGTGCCGGGGCAGGGCACCCTGTTCAAGCTGGTGGTGCCGATGACCACGGCGATCCAACGAGTCCTGCTGGTCGGGGCCCGGCGACAGCGGTTCGCGATCCCGTTCAGGGTCGTGGTGGAGGCGTCGCTTCCGGACTCGGGCGCGAGCCGCACGATCACGACGGGCGGCGGGTTTACCTTTCGCACGCGTGAGCTTCCGATCATCGATCTGGGAGCCGCCGTGGGTGGGCCGCCGGCCGCCGCGCGCCGCCGACCGGTGCTGGTGCTGGAGTGGGGGGCTCGGCAGGGGGCGTTGATCGTCGACTCTCTCCTCGGGCAAATGGACGTGCGAATCGAGCGAGTGGTAGCGCCGATCGGCCTGCCGGGGTGGGTGAGCGGAGCCACCATCCTGGCGGACGGATCGCCGGCGTTCGTGCTGGACCCAACCGCCCTGTTCTCGGGCTGAGGCTCGACATGGTCGACGCGCAGAAGCTGACCGCCGCCGAGCGCGATGCGCTCCGCGAGATCGCCAACATCGGCGCCGGACACGCCGCCACGGCGCTGTCCCAGATGACCGGACGTCGGATCATGATCGACGTGCCGGAGGTTTCGGTTCGCCGGCTCGAGGACGCGGCCGATCTGTTCGGGTCGCCCGAGACCATCATCGCCGCCGTGCTGATGCACATGATGGGCGACATGACGGGGCGGACCCTGATGGTGCTGCCGGAGCAGTCGGCCCGCACCCTCTGCGGCATCCTGGTGCCCAAGCTTCCCGCCGGCAACGACGGCTTCAACGAGATGCAGCGCTCCACCTTGATGGAGACTGGGAACATCCTCGGGAGCGCCTACCTCAACGCCCTCTCGGACTTCATGGGGATGATGCTGGTGCCGAGCGTGCCCGCGCTCGTGGTCGACCAGGCGGGGGCCGTGCTCACGACCGCCTACCTCAACTTCGGCAGCGCCCGCGACTTCGTGATCTGCGTGGAGACCGCATTCCACCTCGGTGGCTCCGACGACCCGCTCTTCGGGCAGTTCCTGATGATGCCCGACGTCGGCTCGCTGTCGGCCATCTTCGACGCGATCCACCTCGCGGGCTGACGCGCGATGACCCGTTCGGCGCCGACGGAGCGTGAGCTCGGGGTGCTGCGCTCGCTGGCCCGGCGGATCGATCCATCGGACCCGGGGGCCCACAACAACCTCGGCGTGCTCTACTACGAGCGGGGGATGGTCTCCGAGGCCATCGCCGCGTTCGCGCGGGCGCTCGAGCTCGATCCGCACATGCGGGTGGCGCAGGACAACCTGGAAACCGTCCAGCGGGAGACGGGCTACTACGATCGCCGGATCGCGGAGCTCCGCGACACGCTCTCCCGGAACCCGGGCGACCGGCCGCTCCGGCTGGAGCTGGGCCGCGCCTACCTGGCGCTCGGGCAGTTCGACCGGGCCACCGAGCAGTTCGAGGAGCTCCGACGCGGCCACCCCACCGACGGCACCGCACTGGTCCAGCTCGGCCTGGTGGAGCAGGCCAGGGGACGCCAGGACGCCGCCAGCGAGTGGTTCAAGCGGGCCTGCGATGTCGATCCCGGCAGCACCGTCGCCCGTCTCTATCTCGGACAGGCCTACTACAACCGGGGCCTGGTCGACGCGGCCCTGGCGGTGCTGAGCGAGGCCGCCACGCTCAACCCCGACCACGCCGACGTCCAGTATCTCCTCGGCTTCGTCTACGGCGACCTGGGCTACCACGACGCCGCCCGCGGGGCGACCCGCCGGGCGATCGCGCTCAATCCCTCGCTGGGCACCGCGCAGACCAACCTCCGGATCGGGGCGACCCGCGGCAACGCCATCGGCTCCGCGCCCGTCGAGAAAGAAGCCCCGGCCCCCGAAGCCCATCTCAATCTGGCGCTCGCGTTCCGGCGACGCGGCTACTTCGTCGAGGCGCTGCGGGAGTACCGGCTCGCCCTGGAGCACGGCGAGGACGAGCGGCCGGCCGTCGAGGGCATGGCGGAGATCCATCTCCTCCGCCGCGACGTCCAGGCCGCGCTCGACCTCTACGACCGGCTCCTCGCCGACGATCCGGAAGACCCCAAGTTCCACAATGAGCGTGGCGTGGTGCTGCAGCAGGCCGGGCGACGCGAAGGGGCGGCCGCCGCCTACCGCGAGGCGGTCAAGGTCGAGCCGGGCTACGCCTTCGCCTGGAACAACCTCGGCGTCCTGCTCGCCGGCGAGGCCGAGGCCGGGCCGGCCGAGGAGGCGTTCCAGGCGGCCCTGGCCCGCCGACCCGACCTGGTGGTCGCGCGACTCAACCACGCCTTGCTCTGCTTTCAGCGACAGCGCTTTCAGCAGGCGCTCGACGGGTACCGGGCCGTGCTGTCGGACCACCCCGACCAGCCGGCCGCCTGGAACGGCGTCGGCCTGGTGCTGATGGAGCTCAAGCGGTTCGGCGACGCGAAGAACGCCTTCGCGCGGGCGGTCGAAGCTGAGCCCGACTCCGCGGCCGCGCACTACAACCTGGGCTTCGCGCTGAGCCAGCTCGGCCAGTTCGACGAAGCGCTCCGGGAGACCCGGCGCGCCCTCGAGATCGACCCCTTCTACGTGCCGCAGAAGTACGGGCTCCTGATCGAGCTCCAGTTCAAGGAGTCGACGGTGCCGATCGCTCCGGTTCTGGTGGCCGATGTCGCCACCGGCTCGATTGACGAGGACTTCGAGTTCGATCCGTCGGTGCTCGACGACCTCTTCGTCGATCTGGAGCCGGAGGAGGCGCGTCCCGAGACCCCGGTCGCCGATCCCTACGCCCTGGTCCGGGATCTGATGAACAAGGGCCTGCACGAGTCGGCCACGGCCGAGGTCCATCGGGTGCTTCGGCGAGGCGGGGCGACCGGGCGGGGCATCGCGCTGCTCGCCGAGATCTTCGCGATGCGCGGACTGCACGGAGAGGCCCTGGAGCGGTTCCGCCAGGCCCGCCTCGAGTTGCCGGACGATCGGAGCGTGATCCTCGGCGAGGCCCAAGCGCTGCTTGCCCTCGGACAGGCGACCGACGCGGTCGAGACGATCCAGAGCCTGATCGATCGAGAACCCGGGCACGCGGCCGCGCTCGAGCTCCGCGCGCGTGCCCGGCTCGGGCTGGGCGACCTGCCCGCGGCCCAGGACGACGTGCTGGGCGCGCTGGCCCTGGCGCCGGGCCGGGCCGAGCTGCTGGTGCTGCAGGGCGTGATCGCCAAGCGCCTCGGTGACTCGGAGACGGCCCTCGAGGCGTTCGAAGGCGCCGTGGCGCTCGACGAGGATCTGGTGCAGGCCTGGTTCGAGATGGGCCGGCTCTACGAGGAGCGGCGCGACGCCGCCGGGGCGCGGGGCGCCTACGAGCGCGCGCTCGCCGTGCTGCCCACCTACCTGGACGCCGGATTGGCCCTCGCCGAGCTGCTCCGCCGCGAGGGACGCTCCCGGGACGCGACCCGTCTCCTGGTCGACCTGCTCCTGCTCGAGCCGTACGCCTTCGAAGCCCTGGTGCTGCTCGGACGCACCCTGGCCGACGAGCGTCGGCACGCCGATGCCCTGGTCGCTTTCGATCGGGTGCTTCGCTTTCTTCCGGACCACGTGGTGGCGCGCTATCACCGGGGCGGCTCGTACAACGCGCTCGGACGCTTCGAGGACGCCATCAACGACTGGGACGCCGTGGTCGGCGCGGCGCCGACCGGTCCGTTCGCGGCGGCGGCGCGCGCGCAGGCGCGCTCGACCCGCGATCTGATGCACATCCTCCAGCCGGCGGAGGTCTGAGATGGCGATTCAGGGACCCCTGCGGGAGCTCGGCATCCACGACGTCTTCCAGCTGCTCGACCTCGGGCGGAAGACCGGCCATCTCAAGATCGTCTCGGAGCTGCGCCAGAACGAGGGGAGCATCTGGTTTCATGAAGCGGCCGTGGTGGCGGCCAGCATCAAGTCCAACCCGCACCTGCTCGGGCAGCAGCTGCTCAGGGCCGGTCGGGTTCGGAAGGAAGACCTGGCGCGCGCCCAGACCGTCAAGGAGGCCGGCGACAGCCGCCGCATCGGCGAGATCCTGGTGATGATGGGGGCGGTCTCGGCCAAGGAGCTGGCCAACCAGGTGCGGGCCCAGATCGCGGAGGTCGTCTTTACCATGCTGGGCTGGTCGGAGGGGCACTTCGTCTTCGTCGAAGTGGCGCCCGATCGGATCCCACGGGAGGCCGACGTTCGGATCTCGGTCGAGTCGCTCTTGCTCGAGGCCGCGCGTCGGATCGATGAATGGTCCCGGATCCGGGGCAAGGTGCCGCACCTCGGCGTGATTCCCAGGATCGTGGCGGCCCCCCAGGAGGAAGTGGGGAGTCTCGTGCTCACGCCGTTCGAATGGCGGGTGCTGGCTGCGGCCGACGGCGAGCAGGACGTGCAGACGATCGCCACCCTGCTTCGCGAGGCGGAGTTCGACGTGGCGCGTGCCGTGTTCGGTCTGGCCTCGGCCGGCGTCGTCGTCGTTCGGGACCCGGTGCAGGAGACGGCCGCCGCGGCGCCGCGCCTCGATCCGGGCTCGTTGCTCGCCGAAGGGGAGCGGCTGCTCAAAGCCCGCAACTACGAGGGGGCCCGGACCGTCGCCGACTCGGTGGTCGCCGCCTTTCCGGACGATCCGCGCGGCTTCCTGCTCAGCGGCCGGACCCTCCTCGCCGAGCACCGCTACGAAGAGGCAGAGCAGCCGCTCCGCGAGGTAGTCCGGCTCGATCCGGGCTCGCCTCGTGGCCTCCGGCTGCTCTCCTGGGCGCTGCTCGGCGCAGGGCGGCTGGACGAGGCGGTTCACGGGTTCGAGGCCTGGCTGGCGTTGCCGTCCCTGGGTCCGGAGGAGGAGCGTCGGGTCGGGGACATCGGGGCGGTGATCCCCGCCGCTCGACAGCTCTCGGCACTGTTACGGGGTTCGTATGAGTGAAGACATCGCCGCGATGACGGCCGAGCTGGCTCACGATCCGTCGAGCCTGGTCTTCATGTCGCTCGCCGAAGCGCTCAGGCGACGGGGCCAGCTCGATGCGGCCCTCACCGTCGCGAAGCGGGGGCTCGCGCGCTACCCCGAGGTCGCCGACGCGCACGATTTGGTGGCCCGGATCGAGAGCGACCGGGGCAACGGCGACGCCGCGTTCGATGCCTGGACCAACACCCTCAAGCTGGCGCCCGACCATCGCGGCGCCCTGAAGGGGCTTGCGTTCCTGGCCTACCGGTCCGGCGACCTGCGCCGGAGCCTCCGCCACCTGAGCCGGGCGCTGGAGCTCTCGCCCGACGATCGGAGCCTGGCCAACGCGGTCGATCGGATTCGCGCCAGCGTCGCGGTGATCGAGGATGGGGCCGAGCAGCAGCGTGCGCCGCGCGCGCCGGCGCCGCCCCCGCCGCGGCCGTCCGACCACGCCACGCTCCTCTTCGATCAGCAGGGGCGGGTGCTCCGTGGCGAGGTGTACCGGGTGGACGGGTCGGAAGCGGGCGACGCCGTGGCCGCCGCGCTCGCCGGCGTTTCCCGCGAGGCGGAGCGGACCGCCCGGCTTCTCGGGCTTGGCGAGTGGCAGGCGATCGCCGTGGAAGGCGGACCGGTCAACTACGAGATCCGGAGCCCGACCGAGGAGTCGCTG
Organism: Gemmatimonadales bacterium; assembly: GCA_050184075.1. Classification (GTDB taxonomy): domain Bacteria; phylum Gemmatimonadota; class Gemmatimonadetes; order Gemmatimonadales; family GWC2-71-9; genus SHZU01. The sequence continues at coordinate 964 of JBFXAS010000195.1, read as the reverse complement.
CTCTTCCTGATGCGTGGCCGCGAAGTGCCCGCTGGGCGGTTGTCACGAATCGCCGACCGCTCCGCCTCCGAGGCCAAGGTCTGGCTGGAGGCGTTGGCATGAGCCGGGAGCAGTCCGTGCTCGACGAGATCACCCGGGTGCCTGGCGTCCGCTCGGCGGTGCTGGTCGCAGCAGACGACGGCATCGTGATCGCGGAGAGCGCGATCGACGGTCAGGATACCGGCGCCGCGGCGGCGCTCTCGGCGCATCTGCTCCAGCGCCTCACCACCGTCACCGGGGCGATCGGCCATCCGCCGCTCACGCTGGTGCTGTTGCAGGCGACCGAGGGTCAGGTGTTCGCGGCGAAGGGCGGCGACGGACTGGTGTTGGTCGCGGTGACCGGGAACGACGTGAACATCGGCCAGGTGCGGCTGGCCCTCCTCGATGCGGCTGGGCGGCTGGCCTGATGCGCGCGATCGAGCCCTGGGTCGAAGCGCCACTCGGCAAATTCGTCGCCGAGGCGAACGCGCGGGTCACGCTGCTGATGACCTCGGCCGGGCAGGTCGTGGCGCAACACGGCTTCACCCGCTCCCTCGACGTGATGGCGGCCGCGGCGCTCGGCGCGGGCATCGTCGCCAGCACCCGGCAGCTTGCCAGCGAGATCGGGACCGAGTCCCTCGGGGCGGTGGCCCATCAAGGTGCCGAGATCGGGGTGTTCCTCTCGCCGTTCACGATGCCCGAGTCCGACTGGATCGGGCTGGTCGTCTACGGACGGGAAACCAGTCTCGGCCTGGTCCGCCTCTTCTTCGATCAGCTCTCCGCGGAGCTCGTGGCGGCGGCGCCGCGCGAGGCCCGACCGCGCGAGGTCCTGCCCGAGTCCTTCGAGGACGAGCTCAACCAGAGCCTCCGCGCTCTGTTTGGACGGTGACATGCCTCTCGTCAACTTCACCGCCCGCGAGATCACCTGTAAGCTGGTGTACTACGG
>JBFXAS010000194.1:0-10446 GCA_050184075.1 Gemmatimonadales bacterium | reverse complement strand
GTCGCTCCCGTAGAGCGCGGAACCCGGTCCCTTGATCACCTCGATGCGTGCGGCCTGGGGAATGTTGATCTCGTAGAGCGCGTTGTGATTGAAGAAGCCGGTGGATCGGATCGGGACGCCGTCCTCGAGATAGGCGTAGACCGGTTTGGTCGTGATCGGCTGGCGGATCGCCGTGAAATGGCCCTCGCCGCTCAGGTTGGCGACCCAGGCGCCAGCCACCTGTTGCACGACGTCCGCCGGATGGTGCGGACGGGCCCGCCGCAGGGCCTCCTCATCGACCACCCCGATGCTGGCGGCGGTCTCGCTCCTGGTCTGCGCCTCACGCGAGGCGCTCACGACGAGGTCGTCGAGGGAGACCGGCTCCGCCTCGAGCACGACGTCGCGAGTCACCTCGGCCCCCGCCGTGACCCGCACCGTCACCCTGGTCGCGCCCCACCCGATCGCGCGGACGGCGATCTCCTGCGTGCCAGCCGGCACACCCGCCAAGCGGTAGCGGCCCTCCGCGTCGCTCTCAACGCTCCGGCCCGTCGCCAACGCCCGAATTGAGGCGCCGACCACGGCACGGCCCGAGCCCGCTTCCACCACCCGACCGACGATCGTGCCGGTCGGGGCCTGTGCGCGCACCGCGCCGCCCGACAGCCAACCCAACGAGATGACAGCCGCCGCCACCCGGCGAGCGATCGAAGTCCAACGCATCACCACACTCCCCCGGAGCCGCTCGCCCCGGTGAAAGAGATTGCAGCCGGTCGCATCGGGACCGGCCCAGGCTGGGATTTTTGGAGGAAGTGGTTAGGCGGTGGGTGGCGCTGTCGCCGGAGGCTGGCGGCGATCCGGCCTGGCGGCGAACGGCGCGCCCGCCGTGAGTCGTTGCGCGGCCCGCTCGACGACGGACGGCTCGACGACCGGGGTGCCGGCGGCCTTCGGAACGGCCGCGGAGGAAACCTGACACGCGCCGAGACACTGGCAGGTCCCGGCATGGGTGCCACCCTGCTCCGGCGCCGTCTCGTGGTGGTGGCCCGCACCCGCCTCCGCCCCAGCGCCGGCCATCCACGGCGTGTCCACCGGGCATGGATGCAGGACCGGCATCGCAACCCCGCCCAGCCCGGGCGACGCGCCGAGCAGGAGCAGGCTGAGGAGCCGGGAGTGACGGAGCGAGCGCACCATGGGACTACACGCTAATGCCGGGACCAGGACGGCGCCAGATCATGGCCGGGCGGCGAACGCCGCCAGGAACGCCAGCAGTCGGTCGATGTCCTCCTCGTTGCTGGCGACCCCGAGCGAAGCGCGGAGGGCCCCGGCCGCGTATCCCGGGCCCAGGCAGCGGCCGAAGCGCTCCACCGAGAACTCCCCCGGCCCGAGGCGATCGAGGCAGTCGGCGGTGCGGTCCGCCGGAAAGCCGAACGCGATCTCGGCGGCGCCGGGATTGCAGAAGCAGCCGCCGCGCAGGTGGATCTTGCGGGTGCCGGCTTCGCGCTCGATCGCCTCGAACTCGATCACGTCGCCGCTCGGCCGAAGCAGGTTGAACGCGACGGTGCCGCCCCGGTCGTCGACCGAGTCGGGACCGTAGAGGGCCACCATCGGAGAGCCGTCGGCGTGCCGGAGGGCACGGAGGCCGTCGAGCAGGCGGGCGGTCAGGTGTCGGACCCAGCGCCCGATCGCGTCGACCCCGACCTGCTCGAGGAACTCGAGCCCGGGCACGACGCCACCGATACCGAGAAAGTTCGGCGTGCCGTCCTCGAAGGCCTCCGCGCCACGGCGGAGCTGGTGGCGACCGAGCTGGACCGAGACGAAATCCACCGTGCCGCCCGCGAACCAGGGTCGTTCCAGCTCGGCGAGCGCCTCGTGGCGGGCGATCAGCGCGCCCACGCCGGTCGGAAAGCCGAACATCTTGTAGAAGGAAAGGCAGACGAAATCCGCCTTCACCTTGCCCAGGTCGAGACGACTGGTGGGGGCGAAAGCGGCCGCGTCGAGAAGGACCCGGTACCCGGCGCTCCTGGCCCGATCCACCAGCGCGAGCGGGTGCCGCACACCCGAGAAGTTCGACTGCGCCGGGAACGCGAAGAGCGAGGGGCCGGCACCGGGCTCAGGACGCGGGGTGGCGGAATCGAGCCGGAGCTCCGCGTCGAGCGGCAGATGCGCGATCGTCGCTCCCACCCGCTTGGCGTACTCGACCAACCCGTTGACCGAGTTGTGATTGTCCTCGAGCAGCGCGTAGACGGAGTCGGCGCGGAACGGAAAGGACTCGCCCACCAGCTTGATCGCGGCCGAGGCATTGGCGGTGAAGATCACCGTGTAGGCCGCGGGGTCGGCGGAGAAGAACTCGAGCACCCGCGCTCGGGAGCGCTCGATCAGCTCGGTCGCGTAGACCGACGCGGGGTTGTGCGAGTGCGGATTGCCGATCAGCGCGTGCTCGATCAGCGCACGATAGCGCTCCAGCTGGCAGCGCGCGTGGAGCCCGCTGCCCGTGTAGTCGAGGTAGGCGTGCCCCTCCTCCTCGAGGCGGGAGAACTCGGTCTCGCGCAGCGCGGCGAAGCGGGCTCGATCCGCCTCGACCCGCTCGGTCTCAGACCCGCTCAGAATCCGCATCCGCGCCTCCGTGCCTTTTCGACCATCGCCCGCTCGGCGGACCGGCCGCCGGTCGGATCGTCGAGCCACGCCGGCGTACCCTCGGTCGGCCGGGGCCCGCCCCGCCGGGGCAGCCCCCCGAAGTATCGGCTCAGCTCGCCGATCTCGGGCCACGCCGCGAGCTCGGCCTCGGTCGCCTCGTCAGGCAGCACGGGGTGCTCGATCGCCTCCAGCCAATCCGAGACCCCGCGCTCCAAATAGTAGACCCGGCCGAAGCCCTTCGCACGGAGGAGCAGCCAGGCCTGGGCCGGGATCGGCCCCGCGCCACCGTAGAGCACGATGGTCCGCGCCGGGTCGAGCCCCGTCCGCTCGAGCTCGGCGAGCTCCACCCGCTCGGCCGTCGGGATGTGGAAGGCGCCGAAGTCCTCGTCGGCCTGGAGATCGAGCAGGGTGAGGTCGGCCCGCCTGCTCTTGATCCAGCGCGCGAGCTCGACCACCGAGAGTCGCCCTTCGCCCTGAGCGATTGCCTCGACCAGGGCCGGCGAGATCCCGGCCGGGCGGGGCTGACCCGCGAGGGCGGCCAGCAGGCCCAGGGTGAGCGCCGCCAGCGCGAGACGGGCGTGCCGGCTCACCGCGCCGCCCGGCGCCGCTCGATCGCCTCGGCCAACCGGAAGGCGCCGAGCGCCGCCAACACGACGGCGAGCACCGCGAGCCCGGGGGACACGCCGGCGAGGTCGCCGAGGGTCACGGTGCCCATCGGCGAGGACTCGTAGAAGGAGGCAACCCGCGCGAAGCTCTCGTTGAACACGACAATGCCCGCGCCCATCCCGAGCATCAGGGCCACGCCGTCGAGCCGGCCGGTCGAGGCGGCGACACAGGAGGTCCCGGGGCAAAGCCCGCCCATCACGAAGCCCAGGCCGAAAACCGCGCCGCCGATCAGATGCGGCCAGAGGAACGTCTCCGGCACGAAGACCCGACCGACGTCGACCAGGCCGAGCCGACCCAGCCAGAAGAGACCGAGCATCGCGGTCAGAATCGCCGAGAACATCACCTTGAGCACGGCGAAGTCGGTGAGGTAGAACTGGCCGGCGAGCTTCCGCGCGCTTCCCATCCCACCCTGCTCGAGGAAGAAGCCGAAGCCGACGCCGATCACGAGCGCGATCGCGATCGCGGAGCCCGTCATGTCCACTCCCGCCGGAAGAGCGGCGCCGCGAGATAGGCGGCGCCGAAGGCCCCGACGATGAAGAGCCAGCTCCCGACGCTCAGCACCGCGCCACCGGAGAGCGCCTGCCCCGAGGTGCACCCCCGCGCCAGCTTGGCCCCCACACCCATGATCGCGCCACCGCCGAAGGCCAGCGCGAGTCGAGCCCGGTCGGTGACCCGAGGCCCCCGCTCGATGGTTCGCCGGAAACGGCCCGCCAGCCAGGCGGAGAGCGCCCCGCCCGCGAACACGCCGATCATCTCCCAGACCAGCCACTCGTCGAAGAGCGATCGGGGCCCCTCGGGGGCGTACGCCGCGTAGGCCGGGATCGAGGCCGCGTGCTCGGGCGCCACCAGCGAGGCGCCCGACGCGACCACCGAGGCGAACGCGCCGGAGGCGCCGAGCCCTCGACCCACGAAGACGAACGCGGCGAGCAGCACCAGACCGAGCCCGATGCCCGCGAGATAGGGATCGAGATAGGGTCGCCCCGGCCGCGGTGAGGGGCCGGTCATCGGCGGGTGGCCTCCGTGGTGAGCGGCAGCTCGCGCTTGGCCCAATCCTGGAACGAGCCGTCGTAGAGCCGCACCTCGTGGCCCAGCACCCGAGCGGCCGTCAGGATCGAGTTCGCGTAGATCCCGATGTGGCAGTAGGCGACGACCACGTCGCCGGGCCGCACGCCGGCCGCGTCGAAGAGCGCGCGAAGCTCGGCCGTCGACTTGAAGCGTCCGTCTTCCTGCCACACCTCCTGCACGCCGAGGGAGAGGGCGCCGGGAACGTGACCCGGCTTGCCGGGATCGTCGCGGCTGAACTGGCTGTTCCGCACGCCGTCGTAGAACGCCTGCCCGCGAGCGTCGATCACGGCCCACCCGCTGGCGTCGACGTGGCCCCGCACGAACTCCGCGTCGACGACGAACTCGCTCCGGGGCCGGATCGTCAAGCTGCCGCGCGCCGTCGACGACGCCTCGGCCGTCACCGGCTGTCCCGCGGCGGTCCAGGCGTCGAGCCCACCGTCGAGCACCACGGCCCGATCGCCCAGGCCGGCGTAGTAGAGGGTCGAGAAGACCCGGAGCGCGCTGGTGCCCCAGTCCTTGGCGGCCACCACCACGGGCCGGGAGCGGTCCGACAGGCCGAGATCCTCGAGCTGCCGCTCGAGCGTCGAGTCGGCCGGAAACTCGACTGAGAGGGCGCCGGGAGCAGACGGCGCGGTGATCGAGCCGAGCTGCACCTGGCGCGCGCCGGCGATGTGCGCCGCCTGGTAGGCGTCCTTTGGTCCGACGTGGAGGATCACCAGGTCGGGATCCTTCAGGTGGGACGCGAGCCAGTCGACCGACACGAAGAGCCGGTCACGGTGATCCTGCGCCGCCACCGGGGTTGTTCCCACGGCGACCAGCGCGGCACTGAGCACGGAGAGCTGCATGCGCATGAGCAAAGCCTCAGGTGATTCGTTCGACGGGATCAGGGTCGCTCGACCGGGAGCTCCGTCCGGGAGCTCCAGTCGGCCATCGAGCCGACGTAGAGGCGCGCGCGCCGACCGAGCATGCGCGCCACGAAGTAGAGATGGCTGGCCCGCATGCCGACCGTGCAGTAAGCCACCACCTCCCGATCAGGGGTCGCGCCTTTTGCGACGAGCAGCCGCTCGAGCTCCGGGCGGGCCTTGAGCCGGGCGCCCTCCGGGGGGTTGTCGGCCTCCGGACCGGCCGCGGGCACCACCCCGGTCAGGGTCGCGACCCAGTGGAGATGCTGGGCGCCGGGGATGTGGCCGGCCCGCTCGACACCGACATCGCTCTGCCCGCGATACTCCCCGGCAGTCCGCGCGTCGAGCAGCGCGAGGGAGGCCGAGCCACGCCTGGCCGCGATCCACTCGGCATCGACCACCATGTCCTCCCGCACCCGCGGCTCGAAGCGCGCCCGCTTCGGCGCTTCGGCGGGCGTCGTGCTCACCGCTCCGCCGGCGGCCCGCCAGGCCGCGAGGCCGCCATCGAGAACGGCCGTTCGCGGGCCGTGCCCGAGGTAGTCCAGGGCGACGAAGACGAGCGCGGCCGCCATCGGGTCGCCCACCAGCACTACTCTGGTCGCGTTCGAGACACCGAGCGCTTCGAGCGCGGCGACCAGGTCGGCGACGGGCAAGAAACGATCCCCCGCCTGATGACCGTGAAAGCGCATCACGTCGGCGAAGCGCGCGCCGGGGAGGTGCCCCGCGTCGTATTCGGCCTCGGACATCGAGGCGTGGAGCACCACCAGGTCCGGATGGTCGAGCTCGCGGCGCAGGGCCTCGGCGGAGACCACGAACGAGTCGCTCGGCGCCACCAGCAGCGCCGCGAGCCCAAGCGCCGCGATCACCGGTCCGATCCCTTGGAGCCCTCAACCGGGAGCTCGGTCCGCCGGGCCCAATCCTGGAACGAGCCGTCGTACAGCGACGCCTCGAGCCCGAGGAGACGGGCGGCGAACCAGACCAGCGTCGCCTGCTGCCCGATGTGACAGTAGGTGATGACGCGCTTGCCATCGGTGGCCCCGGCCGCCCGGAAGAGCCGCTCCAGATCCGCCTTCGACTTGAGCAGGCCGTCCTCGCCCACCAGGGAGACGAAGGGCAGGCTCTCCGCGTGCGGAATGTGGCCGTTGCGCCCTTGCCGGGTCTCACCGCCCTCGTAGAAGCGCTCGTCGCGTGCATCAATCAGGGCCACCGCCGGATCGTCGATCGCGGCTCGGACCTCCTTGGCGCCCACGACCAGGCTCGGATCCACCCGCGGCGTGAAGTGACCCCGTTTCGGAATCGGGACCTCGGTGGTCACCTCCCGGCCGGCAGCCGTCCAGGCCTCGAGGCCACCGTCGAGGAACGCCACCCGGCCGGCCAAACCGGCCCATTCGAGGACCAGCGCCGTCCTCGAGGTCGGCGTGAAGTACTCCTGCGCGGGCACCAGCACGATCTTCGAATCGTTGGAGACGCCCTTGGCTTCGAGCACCGAGTCGAGCACCGCGATCTCGGGGAGCTCGAGGTTGAGGCCCCCGTCAGCCGGTGGCGCGGAGAGCTCCCGCCAGGGATGCACGAACTGCGAGCCCGGAATGTGTCCGGCGTCATACGCCGGCTTCGACCGATCGTCACCGATCTGGAAGAGCACCAGCTTCGGGTCGGTGAGACGTGCCGCCAGCCAGTCCACGGTCACCACCCGTGGAACCTCCGGCGGCTGGGCCAGCAGGGGCAGAGCGAGCAGCAGGGGCCACATGGATCGTCTCCTGGCGTCCGGATGTGGGCCCTACGGGTCCGGCGGTCGGCTCGGGTCGGGCTCCGCAGCGAAACCCCGTCCTGATGCAGCGAACGGGTGGCCCAGAGCCGTCTCAGGGCTCAAAGCGCCTGGCCCAGCTGGGCCTCGAGCGCGGCGCGCCGGCTTCGGCTCAGCCGGACCCGCGCCCCGGTTCTGAGCAGCAGCACCAGATCGCCGTGCGGCGTCGGCTGGACTTCCTGGACCCGCTCGAGGTTGACCACGGCCGAGCGATGGGCGCGAAAGAAGGCGCTCGGATCGAGTCGTCGCTCCAGGTGGGATAGCGACTCGCGGATCACGTGAGTCCGGGCGCCGACGTGGACTTTGACGCAGTAGTCGGCCGCCTCGATCCAATCGATCTCCTCGACCGGGACGAACAGCCTGGTACCCGTCTTCCGGACCACCAGCCGGGTGAGCCAGTTCCCCGCGGGTTCGGCGTCGAGCGCCGCGGCCTCGGTCCCTCCCATCGAAGAGAGCAGGCCCACCAGCCGCTTGGCGAGATCGTCGGCCGAGGCCACCCGCGCGGCGCGCTTGCCCCGCTCGAGGGCGGTCGCGAAGCGGCGATCGTCGAAGGGCTTGAGCAGGTAATCGACCGCGTTCACCTCGAACGCCCTGAGGGCGTATTCGTCATAGGCGGTGACGAAGACCACGACGGGCATCCGCTCGACGCCGACGGCCCGGATCACCGCGAAGCCGTCGACCTCGGGCATCTGCACGTCGAGCAGGACCAGATCGGGCGCGAGCTCCCGGATGGCGCGGATCGCCTGGGCGCCATCGCTCGCGTCGCCCACCAGCTCCACCTCCGGATCGCGAGCGAGGAGGGCGATCAGGCCCGACCTGGCAAGCGGCTCGTCGTCGACCACCAGGACCCGCACCGGCTCGGTCATCCGACGGCCAGCTCCAGCCCCATGCCGGCGCCGACGGTGGTCCGCCGCAGCGGGATCTCCACCCGGGCAATCGTGCTGTCCGCCTCCCGCAGATGACTCAAGCTCGCCGCCGGCCCGTAGAGCTGGTCGATTCGACTCCGGGTATTCCGGATCCCGATGCCCGGGCTGCTCTCCCGCCCGTTGGGTCGGGGCTCGAAGCCCGGGCCGTCGTCGCGGACCTCGAGCCGGAGCCGGTCTCCCTCCGCCCGTGCCGAGATCCCGAGCTGGCCGGCCCTGGCACGCTTGGCGATCCCGTGCCGGATCGCGTTCTCGACCAGCGGCTGGAGCACCAGCGACGGCACCTCGGCGTCGAGTAGATCCGGCGGGACGTCGATCGTCACCTGCAACCGGTCGGCAAAGCGGACCCGCTCGATCTCGAGATAGCGCTCGATGAAGGCCAGCTCGTTGCGAAGGCTGGTCTCCTGGGGCGGGGAATCCACCAGCACGTGACGCAGCAAGTCGGAGAGGCCGGCCAGCATCTCGACCGCCTGGGCGCCGTCACCGCGGCGCACCAGCATCGCGATCGTGTTCATCGTGTTGAAGAGGAAATGCGGATTCAGCTGCATCCGGAGCGCGTCCAGCCTCGCCTCGGCCAGCTGGCGGCCGAGGGCTTCGGCCGCCAGCTCCCGGTCGCGCATCCGCGCATAGTAGTCGGTGGCGAGCACCGCGCCGAAGAGGACGCCGTACCCGGTGAACCCGACCGCGATCCGGAAGATGACGCCCTGGAGGTAGACCGGGAGGAACGCGCCCGTCGGGGTCGGAAAGCCCAGCAGGCGGTGCGCGGCCAACAGGAGGGCCTGGTGGGCCAGGACCGCCAGCAGCGCGGTCGTTACGTGCAGTGGGATCACCACCCCGAGTCGGCCTCGAACCAGGGGCCAGCGACGGATCGCCCAGTGGGCGACGGGCGTGAAGAGGATCCAGAGGAACCAGACGGGCGCCTCTTTCGAGACGGCGTGCCAGACGGTCTTCCAGCCGTCCTCGACCTCCCCGAGCTGCATCACCGTCCAGTGCTGCGCCGAGGTGATCAGCGCCAGCACGAGGGCGCCGATCAGGAGCGCCTTGAGGGGCGGGGTCCGGGGAACCGACGAAGGGCGGCTCATGGAGACCAAGCTAAGGCGGGTTCGGGAGCTGCGGGACCTGGGGTGCGGCGGCTGGGAGGCTGGCGCCCGCGAGCCGGCCGGAAGCCAGGGCGAGCGGCCGACTGGCCGTCACGCGTGCCCCGGCCAGACTTGACGAGGGCCCGCGCCCCAACCCCGCTCGCCCGGTTCGCGCTGGCACGTCGGCCCAACCGCCCCGTTTGCCCAGGAAAACGTCGCGCGCCCGCCTAACCGCCGCGCTTGCCCTGGTTCGACTTGACGAGCGCCCGCTCGAAGCAGCGGAGCACCCACCCGAAACCGCCCGGCTCGCGAACGCCGCGGACCGTCTCGTTGGCGTAGATCCGAAATAGCCGCCCGAGGGCCGCCGTGGTCGGAAAGCCAACCGATCGCGCCACCGCGGCGATCGGCTCGGTCGAGCGCTCGAGCCGGTACGCGGCCGTCAACAGGCGGCTCCACCGGACCAGGACGCTCACCGGCGGCATCCCGCCCCGCTTGAGCTCCGCGGCCAGCTGCCGGGCGGTGAGTCCCATGGCCCGGGCCACCTGGGCGGCGCTGGGCTTGGCCGCCGCCCGGTCCAGGACGAAGCGCACGACCGGCACCAACGCCTCCGGCACCCGGCGGGCGAGCGCCTGATCGGTGAGCTGCTGGAACGTGACGTCGGTAGCCCGGGTCAGCGCGCTCAGGAGCCGCTCTTCGAGCTCCGACTCGTCGCGGAAGACCACGGCCGAGACCCCCGCCCGGGCCAAGTCGGCGAGGGCGCCCGCCGGCACCTGCCGGTCGCACCAGAGCACGATCGGGAGCGCCGGTCTGGCCGCGCGGATCTTGGCGACGGCGGCGGTGGTGCGGCCGTTCCAGCGGTCCGCCACGTCGACCACGACGCCCAATGCGTGGCGCGACTCCGCCCGGACCACCAGATCGTCCGGGTCGTCGCACCAGGTGATGTCACCAAACGCGCGGCAGTACTCCGCAAAGCGCGGCCGAAGCCCCGTATCGGCCAGTTGGACCAGGATGTGGTGGATCGAGGCGAAGCCCCGCGCTTCGAGCGCACGCGGCCCGCGGCCGTTCCCCCGTGGACGGACGGGAGGACTCGGCTGGGGGCGACCCTCGCCATACCAGGCTGCGGCTCGCGCGGCTGTCGCGGTTTCGGTCATAGCTCCGTTCGGTCCATCGCACTGCAGCGCAGTGCACTGATGTGCCATTCCACGCACCTGGGCCGCCGCACCCCCGATCCATTGCGATTTGCCCATGGGACGATCGCACGACACCGGGCGGACGACGCCTAAGTGCTTGTCCCGCTGCCGCGTTCGGCCGCGGCGAGCGGCCCACCCCGAGAAAGGGCAAGGGCTACGCCAGGGATGGCGGCTGTTGGTAGGGCTGAATTCCGGACCGGCTGATCCGGT
>JBFXAS010000193.1:0-10432 GCA_050184075.1 Gemmatimonadales bacterium | reverse complement strand
CGTTGGCGGCCACGAGGCCGTGGCCGATGCCGTGGACGCACTGGAAGCGGAGCCAGGTGCTGCTCTGGACCGCCGGAATCAGCTCGCAGAGCCCGGCCACGGTGGCGCTGTCGGTCCCGTTGGCGTCGAGGTAGGCCTGGACCACGCCGTGGTAACAGCCGGATTGGAAGAGACCGGTGCAGCGCTCGTAGACCGCGCCGACGTCCTGGCCCGGCTTCCAGGCGTTGATCCCGACCACGTGGGTGTAGTCGTGGCCGCGGGCGCGAATCGCTTCCTGGCGGTTGCTCAGGACGCTCAAGGCGTCCATCGCCAGGCGGACTTCGCCCTTCTCGGTGACGGCGAGGAGGATCTCTTCGTAGCAGGTGCGCTTGGCGGCGCCCTGAACCAGGCGGCAGCGCGCCTCGGCGAAGTCGGCCATGGCGACCGAGTCGCCGGTGGCGAGCGGGCCTTCGAGCGCCCGCTCGAGCGGTGGATCGGCCAGACCCGGCACCAGCACACCCTGCTGGCGGGCGGCCACGAGGCCGCCGACGGCCAGGACCGCGACCACGATGAGGATTCCCATGATCTTCTTCATCCTGCGTTGTCCCTCGACCAGACTCGGTTGGGAATCTATCCCGTTAGGTGTCCTCATGCGAAAACCGCCGCGGCGTCGAGGCCGCGGCGGTGCCGGATGCGGATCGGGCGGCGCGCGCTCAGCGCTTGGGGGCTCGTCCGTAGCGCTGCACGTGCTTGAGCCAGGCCAGCGCCTTATCGAAGGCCTTGCGCTTGCCGCCGTGACTGGCGTCACCGAAGAAGGCGGTGAACTTGGGCCGGGTGCCGCGCGGCGTGGGGTGATATCCGTAGCGGCAGAACCATCCGAACGTGCGCGTGCTCGGTTGATCGATCCGCGAGATGCCGGGAACCTTGCCGCCCGCCCGCGACTTGGTTGCCGGCTTTCGCGTACGAGAACGTGTCGAAGTTCGACGAGTCGCCATTCCTGTGCCCGCTCGGGGTGAGTTTCAGGATTCGGTGCGCCCTATTATGCGCCCAGTTTCGGGATTGCGGAAGGGGGCCGTTTCGACCCCCTTTTTCGCCCTTCCAGCGTGGCCCTAACGCTGATGGCCGGGTCGGTTGGCCGAGGCGTCGACGGGTGATGCCGGCACCACGTCGTCTCGGAGATACTGGTTCACAAAGTCGAGGATGTCCAGCATCACGCGGGCGACGTTCTTCCGGCCGTAGACGTAGTAGGTTTCGCCGGGATAGACCTGGTAGCGCACCACCTTGTTCTGTTTGTCGAGCGCGTGGGCGAACTCCTGCGAGGCCGGGATCGGCGCCACGCCCGGGCGCCACGCGTCGCTCCGCCCTTCACCGTGGATCAGGAACACGGGCGCGATGACCCGGTGCGCTGCGAAGATCGACGAGTTGCGGCGATAGACGGCGGCGCTGTCCGGATACGGTCCCCACTCGTAGGCGAGCAGCTTGGTGTGCTGCAGCTCGGTGTTGTAGTCCTGGAAGCTGATCCAGTCCGCGTACCCCGATTGGGGAATGGCCGCCTGGAAGACCTCGGGCGCGTGCGCGACGGCGCCCATGCTGATGATCCCGCCATAGCTGATGCCGGTGATCGCGAGCCGATCGCCGTCGACCTCGGGCATCCGACGGAGCAACGCCGCCGCCGCGACGATGTCGCGCAGATCGCAGTGAGTCCAGCAGGGGTTGTTGGCGTCCTCGAACGCCTTGCCGTAGCCGGAGCTGCCGCGGATGTTGGGCGCCAACACGACGAATCCCATCCGGGCGAGGAACTGCGGCTGCGCGAGATAGGTGTCGCTGAACTGGCCGGTGGGTCCGCCGTGGGCGTAGACGATGGCCGGCACCCGGGCGCCGGGCTCGAGATTCGGGGGGCGGAAGAGATACGCCGAGATCCGGAACTCGTCGCTCTGGTACTCGATCTTCTCCGGCACGACGAGACGGCCCTCGTCGCTCGGGTCGATCGAAACCGTGAGCCGGCGGGGATCGCTCCCGTCGGCGGCGACGAGGTGGAGATCCTGCGGGCGGGTGGGGGTCGCCATCGCGTAGGCGATCCGCCGTCCGTCACGCGACCAGGCCGGTCCGCTCACGACGCCGCGCTCCACGGGCACGATCACCCGGGGGCTGCCGCCCCCGGCCGGGACGGTGCGGAGATCGACGGTGCCGTTGCGGTTCGAGGTGAACGCCACGGTCCGTCCGTCGGGCGACCAGGCCGCGTCGTCCTGGTCGGCCGGCTCGGGCGCGAGCGCGCGGGGGGCGCCGCCGTCGAGACCCGCCACCCAGTAGTTGAGCCAGCCGCTCCGGTGCGAGCGGAAGAGCACGGAGCGCCCGTCGGGCGACACCAGCGGATAGCCGAACCGCGCCCTGGTGCCGATCGTGCCGTAGTCGAAGAGATCGCGATCGGCGGCGATCACCCGGGAGGTGCCCCCGGTCGCGGGCATCACCAGGATCTCGTGGTCCGCCCAGCGGTCGTCGGAGCGCACGTACACCAGCTGCCGGCCGTCGGGGGTCCAGGCGGGATAGGTCTCGTAGCGGGGATCGTCGGTGAGTCGGGAGACCGCGCCCGTGGCGACGTCGACCCGCCAGAGATCGAACTGGCCGTAGCGGAGCGCCGAGAAGGCGAGCGAGCGTCCGTCGGGCGAGAACGCGAGCGCGTTGATGCGCGCGCCCAGCCGGGTCAGCTGGCGGGTGGTGCCGCTCGTCAGATCGGCCAGCCAGATCTCGGGATTGCCGCCCGTGTTCGAGAGGTAGGCGACCAACCCGCCGGCGGGCGCGGCGCGGAGCAACGAGCCGCCCACGCCGTCGATCACCCGGCGCGGCGGCCCCCCGTCGGGGTCCACACCCCAGAGCGCCGGGCCGCCGAGACTCGACGGGTAGAGGAGGCGGCCGTCGCCGGTCCAGAACGGATCGCCGGCCAGCATCGAGCTCACGCCCGCGAGCCGGCTGGCGACGTCGGCCGGGCTCTCGGCCTGCGCCGACGCGCGACCGGGTGCCAGGGTGAGCGCGCCGATCAGCGCGGCGAGCGTCATCGAGGTCGTCGGCATGCCAGGTCTCCTAGCGGCCCGACTCCGCGGCCACGCCGCGGTCGGTCCGGTCCTTGAGGTATTGATCGAAGAAATCCAGCATGTCGAGGAACATCTTCCGCTGGTTGGCGCGACTGGAGACGTAGTAGTTCTCATTGGGATAGGTCTGGTAGCGGAACACTTTGTAATAACGCTCCAGCTGCTCGGCGAATCGGGCGGAGGCGTGGGACCCGGGGAAGCGGCCCTCGCCATGCACCAGCATGATCGGGGTCTGGACGTCGGCGATCGAGAAATAGGGCGAGCTTCGCCGGTAGATCACCTCGGTGTCGGCCCCGAGCTTGCCGAACTCGTAGTCGAGCAGCTTGAGGTGTCGGTACTCCTGCTCCTGATAGAAGTCGAGCCAGTCGCCATAGCCGGATGCCGCGACCGCCGCCTGGAAGAACCCGGGCGCGAACGCCACCGCCGACATCGTCATGCAGCCGCCGTAGCTGGTTCCGGTGATCCCGATCCGTCCCGCGTCGACGTAGTCGAGCCGCTTCAGGAACTCGGCCCCCGCCTTGACGTCCTCCAGATCGGCGTGGCCCCACTCGCGGTTGTTGGCGTCCTCGAAGGCCCGGCCGTAGCCCGAGCTGCCCCGGATGTTCGGCAGGAGCAGCGCGTAGCCCTGGCTCACGAAGAACTGGACCTGCGCCTGATAGGTGTCGTGGAACTGCGAAGTGGGTCCTCCGTGGATGTAGAGGATGCCAGGCACCTGCTGGCCCGGCGCCACCTTGGGCCGATAGAGGTAGGCGGAGATCTCGAGCCCGTCGCTGCTCTGGTACTTCACCTTCTCCGGCGTGACCAGATCGTCGGTCCCGACGCCGAGGCCCTCGGAGACGGTCAGGCGGGTCGGCGCCCCGCCGGCGAGCGGCGCCAGATAGAGATCGGCGGCGCTGGTCGGGGTGGACATCGTGAAGGCCACTCGCCTCCCGTCCGGCGACACGTCCGGGTTGGCAATCACGCCGAGCCCGTTGGGTGGGGCGACGAGCACTCTTGGGGCCCCGCCGCCGGCGGCCACGACGCGCAGGTCGTGGGTGCCGTCGCGGTTGGAGACGTAGATCACCGAGCGGCCGTCGGGTGACCAGGCGGCGTCCGACTGGTCGGCCGCTTCCGCCGCGAGCTGACGGGCGGCGCCGCCCTCGAGCGGCGCCACCCAGAAGTTGATCCAGCCGCTTCGATGGGAGCGGAAGAGCACCTGCCGGCCGTCGGGCGAGACCATCGGATATCCGAAGGTGCGTCCCGCGCCGTAGTCGAAGAAGCTGGTATCCCTGGCGACCAGCCGGGCCGCGCCGCCGCCGGCGGGGATCGCCATGATGTCGTGATCGACCCAGCGGTCGTCGAGCTGGACGTAGAGGAGGGTCCGCCCGTCGGGGGTCCACGAGGGGAAGACTTCGTAGCGCCCGTCGGTGGTGAGCCGCTTGGTGGCCCCGGTCGGCACCGCGACGGTCCAGATGTCGTACGAGCCGTAGCGGTCGCCGGCGAAGGCGATCGAGCGCCCGTCCGGCGACCAGCTCATGGAGTTGATCCGGGTCTGGCCGAGCCCGGTCAGCTGGAGCGAGCGGCCGTTCCTGGTCGACCAGAGCCAGATCTCGGTCGCCCCGGTCTTGCCCGACGCGTACGCGACCCACTCGCCAGTCGGGCTCCACTGCGGCATGTAGGTCGATTGATAGGGGACGGTGCCGAGACTCTCGACCATGCGCCTCGGAAAGCCCGAGCCGTCCGGGCTGACGCTCCAGAGTCCGGCGCCGCCGCCCAGGCCGGACTGGATCATCAGGCTCGTGCCGTCGGGCGCCCAACGCGGCTCGCCGGAGACGACCGAGCGGACGGAGAGCAGGCGGTCGGCGGACTCGCCCGGCGACTGCGCCGTCAGGCCTGGCGCGGCAGCCAGCGCGAGGAGGGCGACGAGCCCGGAACCAGTGGACGAAGCGGGGTGGACACGCGGCATGAGATCCTCGACGATGGCCCGAGTGGGACGATCGAACGGCGGCGGAGCTACGGCCCGATCGGGCGGCCTGGCCCGCGACCATGACTCGCTCGGCAGGGAACGGATGACCGACCCAGGCAAGGTATCGCGGACCGTGCCGGCGGGCGAGATCCGGCGCCGTTGTTTGCCCGTGCCGTGGGGCGATACCTTCTGGCCCTCGATGCTCCGACCGCTCCCCCTCCCGTGACCGATCCGTCGGCGCTCCCGCCGGACGAGCTCGTCGCCCGCTTGCAGGCGCTGGAGCGGGCCGCGCGTCCGCTCGAGCCCGGCGCGACCAGACGGCGGCGGCTCCGCGGGCCGGTGCTGGCGCACGCGGAGCGGTTCCTCCGATCGATCGCCAACCTGCCGGCCTTCCACGAGACCGAGGACAACGCGGCCGGCCTCCTCGACTTCCCGATCTCGGAGGGGGGCGCGCCGATCGCCGAGGTGCTCGAAGTCCTGGAGCGGGAGGTCGAGCGCCCGGGGCTCAACCCGGCCTCGGGCGGTCATTTGGCCTACATCCCCGGCGGCGGCCTCTACCATGCCGCGCTGGGCGACTACCTCGCCGCCGTCGCCAACAAGTACGCGGGCGTCTTCTTCACGGGGCCGGGGCCGGTCCGGATGGAGAACCAGCTGCTCCGCTGGATGGCCGACCTAGTCGGCTACCCGGCCGGGGCGGGCGGCAACCTGGCGTCGGGTGGCAGCATCGCCAACCTGATCGCGGTCGTGACGGCGCGGGACGCCCACGGGTTGAAAGGCGCGGACTTCGCTCGCACCGTGGTCTACCTGACCCACCAGGCGCACCATTGCGTCGACAAGGCCCTTCGAGTGGCCGGTCTGGGCGAGACCATCCGCCGCTATCTCCCGACGGACGATCGCTATCGGATGCAGCCCGAGCTGCTCGCGAGGGCGATCGCCGAGGATCGCGCGAGCGGGCTCAGGCCCTGGCTGGTGATCGCCTCCGCCGGCACCACGGACGTCGGCGCGGTGGACCCGCTCGACGCGATCGCCACCGTCGCCGAGCGGGAGCGTTGCTGGCTCCACGTCGACGCGGCGTATGGCGGCTTCTTCCTGCTCACTGAGCAAGGGCGCACGCTGCTCGCCGGCATCGAGCGGTCGGACTCGGTGGTGATGGATCCTCACAAGGGACTGTTCCTGCCGTACGGGCTTGGCGTGGTGCTGGTGCGCGATCGCGCGCCGCTCCTCGCCGCCCACCATTACCAGGCGAACTACATGCAGGACGCGGCCCGGCACGCGAGCGAGGTCTCGCCCGCCGACGTCTCGCCGGAGCTGACCAAGCACTTCCGCGCGCTCCGGCTCTGGCTGCCGCTCAAGCTCGTCGGCGTCGCGCCGTTTCGGGCCGCCCTCGAAGAGAAGCTCCTGCTCGCCCGGTATTTCCACCGTCGCATCCAGGAGGCGGGGTTCGAGGTCGGCCCGCGGCCCGAGCTCTCGGTCGTGACCTATCGCTACGTGCCAAAGCGTTATCGCGAGGACCCGGACGCCCACCTCGACGCGATCAACGCTGCCAACCAACGGATCGTCGACGCGGTTCGCCGTGACGGTCGGGTCTTCCTCTCCTCGACGATGCTCGAGGGCCGCTTCACCCTCCGGCTGGTGACCTTGGCGTTCCGTACCCACCGGCGCACCGTCGACCTGGCGCTCGAGATCCTGGCCGAGCAGGCCGGGGCGCTCGAGTGCTGAGGCGGGACGCCGCGCTACCGTCTCACAAGGAGCCCGACCCGTGAAACCGCACTTCACCCTGGGATGGGCCCGCTCGCGCCTGACGGGCGGGCTCCTGCTCGGCGCGGCGGCCGCCATCGCGCCGGCTGGGGCTGGGCTCCACGCCCAGACCGCCATCGACACGGCCAAGGTGGATCAGGTGTTTACCCGATTTCTCGGGAACGACTCGCCCGGCTGCGCGCTCGGCGTCTATCGCGGCGGCGCGATCGTGTTCGCCCGCGGATACGGGATGGCGGACCTCGAGCGCCGAGTGCCGGTCACACCGTCGACCCTCTTCGACATCGGGTCGACCTCGAAGCAGTTCACCGCGGCGGCGATCGCGCTCCTGGTGGCGGACGGCGCGGTCCGCTTCGAAGACGACATCCGCCGCCACGTGCCCGAGGTACCCGATTTCGGCACCCCGATCACGCTCGACCATCTGGTCCGCCACACCAGCGGTCTCCGGGACTACATCGGGCTCCTCAACTTCGGCGGCCGGCGCCTCGACGACGCCAGCAACGACGCCGATGCGCTGCGGATCATCGGCCGCCAACGGGCGCTCAACTTCGCGCCCGGGACGGAGTGGGACTACTCCAACACCGGGTTCTTCCTGCTCTCGATCGTGGTCGAGCGGGTGACGGGCAAGACCCTGGCCGAGTTCGCGCGGGAGCGGATCTTCCGGCCTCTCGGCATGACCCGAACCGATTTCCGCAACGACCACACCGCGATCCTCCGCGGCCGGGCCCTCGGCTACAGTCCCGGCGATCGGGGTGGCCTGATCAACGACGTGCCCAATTGGGATCAGCTCGGTGACGGCGCGGTCTGGACTTCGGTCGAGGAGCTGGCCCGCTGGGACGCCAACTTCTACGAGCCGAAGGTCGGTGGTCAGCCGATGCTCGACCGGTTGCAGGAGCTCGGTTACTTGAACAACGGCAAGCCGCACGGCTACGGTCGGGGCCTCTTCCTCGATCAGTACCGAGGTCTCACCCGGGTCCATCATGGAGGCGCGTGGGGAGGCTACCGGGCGATGCTGATGCGCTTTCCCGGCGAGCGGACCTCGATCGCGCTCACCTGCAACGTCGCCACGGCCGGGACGCAGGGCCTGGCCGAGGGCGTGGCGGACGTGATCCTGGCCGAGAAGCTGGCCCCCGTGGAAGGCGAGGCTCGGCAGACCGGGTCGACCGCGGCGGCCGAAATGCCGGCGCCGGAGCGCGCGCCCTATCTCGGTCTCTATTTCAGCGAGCAGGCGGAGATGGCGGTCCAGGTAGCGGAGCAGGGCGAGCAGCTGCTCCTCAAGGCGCTGGGGACGGCCTTCGCGCTCTCCCGCGCCACGGCCGACAGCTTCGCTTCGGCTTCGCCGGTGGCGGCGGCGTTCGAGGGCGCGGGGGCGACGAAGGCGGCGGTGCGGCTCTGGGTGCTCGGCTCCTCGCGTGGCACCTTCCGGCGGGTCGAGCAGGCGAATCCCTCCGCCACCGAGCTCGAGGAATTCGCCGGGCGGTACTACGCGCCCGAGCTCGACGGGACGCTCGATCTGGCGGTCGTGGACGGCAAGCTGACGGCGACCTCGCGAGGCACCGGCACCTCGACCCTCGAGCCCGCCATGCGGGACGCGTTCTCGGGATTGGGCTTCATCCGCTTCGCGCGCGATCGGCGCGGCCGGGTGACGGGGTTCCGGCTGTCGCTGAGTCGGATCAAGGGGCTGGTCTTCGAGCGCCAGGCTTCGGGCTCGCGCTGACGCCCAGCTGCTCGCGGAGGACCGGCTTGGTCACCTTGCCCATGGCGTTCCGGGGGAGCTCGGCCACGAGCCGGATCTCCCGCGGCACTTTGTAAGGCGCCAGGCGATCCTTCGCCCACAGGCCGAGCCGCGCGGGGTCGAGCGTGGCCCCGTCCCGCGCGACGACCGCGGCCGCGATCCGCTCGCCCAGATCGGGGTCGGGCAGCGCCACGACCGCGCAGTCCGCGACGTCCGGGTGCTCGCGGAGCAGCTCCTCGATCTCCAGGGCGGAGACCTTGTAGCCGGCCGACTTGATCAGATCGGTGCTCTTGCGGCCGAGCATCCGGTAGTAGCCGCGTTCCAGCACGGCGAGGTCGCCGGTCCTGAACCAGCCGTCGCGAAACGCCGCCTCGGTCTCGGCCGGCCGCGCCCAGTACTCGCGGAACACCTGGGGGCCTCGCACCTCGATCTCCCCGGGCTCGTCGCTCCCGAGCTGGGAGCCGCTCTCGTCGACCAGTCGGAGCGCCACGCCGGCGAAGGGCTGGCCCACCGTGCCGGGCCGGCGCTCGCCCTCGAGAGGGTTGGAGAGTGCCATCCCGATTTCCGTCATGCCATACCGCTCGAGCAGCGTGTGCCCGGTGATCGCGCGCCAGCGCTCGAGCACTGCCACCGGCAGCGCGGCGGAGCCGGACACCATCAAACGGAGCCCGCGGGCGCCCGCGCTCCAGCGGCTCCGGCTGTCGGGGTCGGCGCTTTCCCAGGCGCTGATCAGTCGGGCGAAGATGGTCGGCACCGCCATGAAGAGCGAGACCTCGCCCGAGCCGAGCCGCTCCCAGACGGCGACCGGCTCGAACTTGGGGAGGAGCTCGCAGGCGGCCCCGGTCCAGAGCGCGCAGGACAGCACGTTGACCAGACCGTGGACGTGGTGGAGGGGCAGGACGTGGAGGATGCGGTCCTCGGGAGTCCAGCCCCAGGCGTCGACCAGGGTGGTGACCTGGGCGCGCAGGTTTCCGTGGGTTGTGACCACCCCCTTCGGCCGGCCGGTGGTGCCGCTGGTGTAGATCATCAGCGCCCGCCGGTCGGGGCCCAAGCGGGGAAGGGGCGCCGGCTCGCGCGGGACCAGCAGCGAGCCGGCCCGCACCCGGAGCGTGCCGGTCGCGCCGCTCACCGCGCGGGCCCGCTCCCAGTGGGCGTCGTCGGCCACGAGCAGCGAGGCACCGGCGTCCTCGAGCACGTAGGCGAGCTCCCGTTCCGGATGGCTCAGCGCGAGCGGGACGGCGATGCCGCCGGCGCGCCAGATGGCCCACTGGATCGCGGCATGCTCCGCGCCCGGCGCGATCAGGTAGGCGATGCGGGCCTCGGCCAGGTCGACGGTTCCGGCCAGCAGCATCGATGCGGCCTGTGCCGACCGGCGCTCCAGCTCCGCGTAGCTCGTCGGGCCGGTGGCGTCGATCAGCGCGAGCCGCTCGCCGTGTCGAGCGGCGCGGTTGCAGAGAAGGTCCGCGGCTTCCATCGGTCTCCCGCGAGGTCAGAGGCGACGATTCGACTCCCGCGCCGCGCGCGGAGGTGTAGATTGCAGGACGGCACGCTGCCACTCCATCGAATATGAACCCGACCCCGGTGGTCCTCTACGGCGAAGTCGTGCGGCTCGAGCCGCTCGACCACGCCCACGTCGAGGCGCTCCTCGAAGAGGCCCAGTCCGACGACATTTGGCGCTACATGCCTGTCTCCCGTCCGGAGTCGGCCGCGTCGATGACCGAGATGGTCGACAAGGCCTGGAAGGCAGCGTCGCTGGGTCATGAGATTCCCTTCGCGATCGTGAGCGAGGCCACCGGGCGCGCGGTCGGGTCGACCCGTTTCCTGGAGATTCGCCGCCCGGACCGGGCCCTCGAGATCGGATGGACCTGGCTCGGCGAGGCATCGCATCGTACCGCGGTGAACACCGAGACCAAGTATCTGCTCCTTCGCCAC
>JBFXAS010000192.1:0-10473 GCA_050184075.1 Gemmatimonadales bacterium | reverse complement strand
CGGCGACGTGACCGACGGCTTCGTCTGGGGCCGGGGCACGCTCGACGACAAGACGACCGTGCTCTCGATCCTGGAGGCGGTGGAGACGCTGCTGGCCCAGGGCTTCCAGCCGCCGCGCGACGTCTACCTGACGTTCGGCCACGACGAGGAGGTCGGCGGGCGATTCGGCGCCCGGGTGATCGTCGACACGCTCGTGGCTCGTGGGGTGGCGCCGGCGCTGGTGCTCGACGAGGGCGGCTTTCTCGCCTCCGATCTGATTCCCGGACTGAGCGGGCGGACCGCGATCATCGGCATCGCCGAGAAGGGATACCTGACGCTCCGGCTCACGGCCCACGCCGCGGGTGGTCACTCCTCGATGCCGGCGGGCCGGACGGCCGTCGGCGCGCTCAGCCGGGCGATCGCGGCGCTCGAGGCCAATCCGTTCCCGTACAAGCTGGAAGGCGCCACCCGCACGATGCTCACGGAGTCGGCGCCATACGCGAGCTTCGGACAACGGATGCTGCTCGCGAATCTCTGGCTCACCAGCCACATGATGCGCACCCGTCTGCGCGAGAACCCGCTGGGCGCGGCCCTGCTCCACACCACCACCTCGCCCACGATTCTCTCCGCCGGCATCAAGGACAACGTGCTCCCACCAGAAGCCGCGGCCGCGGTCAACTTCCGGATCGTTCCGGGCGAGACCACGGCCTCGGTGATCGAGCGGGTCCGCGCGATCATCGCGGACACCCTGATCACGGTCGAGCCCGCGGACAGCGCCTTCGTCGATCCCTCGCCCGTCTCCGACATTACGGGGCCGGAGTACCGGTTGGTGGCGGAGACCGTGCAGGGGCTCGCGCCGGGCGAGGCGCTTCCGGTCGTTCCCTACCTCGTGATGGGGGGGACCGACGCCAAGTACTGGGGCGCCCACTCCGACCGGGTCTACCGCTTCCTGCCCATTCCCCTCGGCGATGGCGATCGGGAGCGAGTGCATGGGCTCGACGAGCGGGTGGCGGTCGACGCCTACCTCAGCGCGGTCCGGTTCTTCGGGCGGTTGCTCCGCGGCCTGGACGCCCTGGAGCGCTAGGGTCGGAGGCGGCTCCCGCATCGTCGTGCGGTCACCGGCGGGGAGGTGCCGATCGTCGCTCCAGCCGGCCGATCGCGACCGGACCAGACCGCGATGCTAGGGAGCTCTGGTGATCAGCAGAATCGTGGTGGGGCCGGCATTGCCGGAGACCTGCAGCAGGTGGCGACCGGCCCGGAGCGCGAAGATCACGGTCTTGTGCACCTCGGAGCAGGCCGCGCCACGGGCGTGTCCCACCGCCCCCAACAGCCGGCCGTCCTCGATCACGTCGACCCACGCCGCCGACCCCACGGCCACCCGATAGCGTCCCTCGGTCGGGATCTCGAAGGTGAACATGCCGCCATGCGCGCCGGCTTCCACCGGCCGCTCCGGGGCGATCGCGAACTCGACCTCGGTCGTCGGGTGGAGCGTGGCCTCGACGGCACGGTCCAGCGTCATGACGGCGCCCTCCAGGGCGGGTTGTGTCGGCGCTGCGGCGAGGGGCGTCCGGTTGATCCACCCGGCCAGGTCGGGTGGAGCCGGCGCCGTCGTCGGACAGTCGGCGTCTCGCCGCCGATCGGCTTGCGCCCCGAGCTCCGACGCCGTGACGAGCGCGGCGAGAGCGAGCAGCGGGATGGCGCGGCGCATCGGGACGCTCAACGCGGGGTCGCCACGCGGCCGTCGGATTGCCGAGGCGCGGGCACCTCGAGTCGATGCTCGGCGACGCCCTTGATCAGGCGTTCCATCAGTCCTTCCAGCTCGGCCTCGCGCTCGGCCCGGGCCTTGCCGAAACCGAGCCGGGCGGCCAAGGCGCAGCCTGCGAGCCAGACGATCGGACCGACGATGGCGAGGGCCACGCTGCCCAGCTTCTTTCCGGCGATGGTCGCGATCACCATCGCGCCGACGGTCCCGGCGCCTCCCATGGCGCCAACGTACCAGGCCGTTCGGAGGTCCTTGTTCTTCTCCTCGACGGTGATGGTGGTGCCGCCCTGTCCCGGGCTGATCGTCACGGTCAGGTCGCGCCCGCCGGGCGTCACCATGTGCCAGCGGAGGTCACGCCCGAGCGTGCTCACCAACCCCGAGTGCCCGATCGTGGCGGCCATCTCGCTCACCAGCGCCGGATAGCCTGACGGGTCGACCAGCTGCGGCAGGCGGCGTACCATCACCGACGCGGCCGGGCGGCGCGGGTCGGGGCTGGTCGCATTCCCCTCGAGCTCGGCGGCGGCGGCCTGCACGTACGGCGCGGGGATGCCGACGTCGGCTGCGAGGCGCTCGACGCCGCCGATCGTCACGGGCGGATCCTCGGTTACGTGGCTGGCCTCGAGTTCCGCCGCGCGGTCGACGATCCGGCGCGCCTGGTCGGCCGAGAACGCGGGGCGGTCGCCGAACGCCGCCTCCAAGGTCCGGGCGAGCTCCAACGGCCCGGCGAAGCGCGCCCCTTCGCTCACGGCCAGGGCGCGTACCAGCGCACGCTCCGCCGCGCCCGGCAGTCGATCGAGCCGGGCGCGATGGGCGGGACTCGCGTCCACGAACTTGCCCACCCGGACGGCCGCTTCGGACAGCCAGCGGCCCGGCGGCTCGCCCACCACCATCTCGTAGGCGACCACTCCGAGACTGTAGACGTCGCTGGTCGGACCGAGGTCGGTGAGACCCGCCGCCTGCTCCGGACTCATGTAGCCGGGCGTCCCGATCGGCACGCCGGTCCGGGTGAGGCGCGACTCGCTCGAGCTGGTGATCGCCCCGGCGATCCCGAAGTCGGCGACGACCGCATGCCCCTCGGAGAGCAGGATGTTTTCGGGCTTGATGTCGCGGTGCAAGAGCCCGCGGCGGTGCGCGTAGTCGAGCGCGCTCGCCACCTCCCGGACCAGGGCGACGACCCGGGCGGGGTCGGGTGGCCCGCTCCGGTCGAGCAGCGCCCGGAGGCTGTCGCCCGCGACGTAGGGCATCACGTAATAGAGGAAGTCGTCGCGCTCGCCGGAGTCGATCAGGGTGAGGATGTGCGGGTGCTGCAGGCGGGCCGCGATCTCGATCTCGCGGAGGAAGCGGTCGGTCCCGATCGCCCTGGCGACCCCCGGCTCGAACACCTTGATGGCCACCTCACGGCGGTGCCTCGCGTCCTCGGCCAGGTACACGGTAGCCATCCCGCCTCGGCCCAGCTCGCGCTCGAGTCGGTAGCGGTCGGCAAGCGCCTTGGCGAGTCGCTCCGGGATCTCTGCCATTGACCCAACATAGGACGATCGGGCGCCGCCGTCACCGGCGCCGGCCGACGCCCGAGTCGGGCTAGTCGCGGGCGAACAC
The DNA here is from genome assembly GCA_050184075.1 of Gemmatimonadales bacterium. Classification (GTDB taxonomy): domain Bacteria; phylum Gemmatimonadota; class Gemmatimonadetes; order Gemmatimonadales; family GWC2-71-9; genus SHZU01. The sequence goes on along the minus strand of JBFXAS010000192.1, from coordinate 7,136 downwards.
CCGGGGGGTGTAGCCGATCCCGTCGGGCGTCTCGCCGGCCTGCAGATAGCCGACCACCACCCGCTTCGCCACGTCGACGATCGCGACCCGGGCCTGCTTGCTCATCGACTCGAGGGCGTACCGCCCGTCGGGTGTGATCGTGATGCCCTGCGGGCCGCCACCGGGGAAGCCGATCCGGCCGAGCTCCCGGCGCGTAGCCCGATCGAAGAAGCGGAGCTCCTCTTTTCTGAGATCCGGCAGGAGCACCAACGTGCCGTCGGGCGAGAAGATCACCCGGTACGGCCAGCCGAATCCCTCCGCCGCGGTCTCCACCTGTCCCGTGGCGGGTCGCACGACGCTCACCTTGCCGGTCGCGTTGCTCCCGACCCAGACCTCCGAGGCGTCGGGCGTCACGTTGATGGCCTCGGGCTGGGCGGGGACCTCCCAGGTCTTCTTGAACTCGCCCGTCCTGAGATCGAGAGCCGACACCGTGTTGCTCCCGATGTTGCCGGTGTAGGCCCGGATGCCGTCGGCCGCGACGCCCACCATGTGCGAGCCTTGCTGCGTGGTCGGCACCGCGCGCCGCACCACGCCTTCCGTGACGCTCACCACCACCACCTGCCCGGACGCCTCCGAGGTGACGGCCACCAGGCTGTCGCCGGGGAGATAGACGATGCCGTGCGGTCGCCGATACTGGCCGAGATCGATGGTGCGGACCACCCGCCGCGCCGCCATGTCGATCACGGTGAGCGTGTTGCCCGGAGTCCCGGCGTAGTCGGTCACCACGGCCGTGGCGCCGTCGCTCGAGAGGACCACCTCGTGCGGACCCTGACCGGTGGGAAGCGTCGCGAGCGTCCGGCCCGTCTCCACGTCGATGATGGTCGCGGTCGACGGCGACTTGTTGGTCACGATCAGCGTGCCCGTGAGTCCGGCCACCTGGGCTCGGGCCCGGGGGGCGAGCGCCAGGAGCAGGGCCGCGATGGCGGCGACGGATCGGGCGCGGAGATGGGACGGCATGGGGATCCTCAGGGCGTCGGGTCTGGCGGAACGAGGCTCGGCGTCAGGGAGACAAGCTAGCTCGCCGGGGCGCCGGCTGGCCAGGCAACTCGACCGTCCCACGCTACCCACTCGACGCCGGCGCGCTGCGCGATGCCTACGCGCGCGCGGCTCCGGACTGCGTCGGGGCGGGCGGCTATCGCCGCGCTCGCCCCCGTCTGAGGCGGGCTCTTACTCGGAGCGAATCACTGTCATCGCCGGCGTCCGCGCCGCGCGCCGCGCCGGGACCCAGCTGGCCGCGAGCGCCGAGCCGGCGAGCACCAGCGCGGTCCCCACGATCACCACCGGATCCGCCGGGCTGGTGTCGTAGAGCAAGCCTCGCATCGCCCTGCCGGCCAGCGCCGAGGCGACCCCGCCGATCACCAGGCCGAGTCCGGCGAGCCCGAGCCCCGACTTGACCACCAGCCAGGTAACCGACGCCGGTCGCGCGCCGAGCGCGAGCCGGATTCCGAGCGCGCGGCGTTCGAGCGTGACGCCGTAGGCGAGGACGCCGTAGAGGCCGAGCCCCGCCACGATCAGGGCCAGGAGGGCGAAGGCGCCGAGCAGCACCGCCGGCGAGCGCCGGTCGGCGAGCGTTGCCGCCATCTTGCGCTCGAGCGGCTCGGGACGAATCACCGGCACGGTTGGATCGAGCTCGCGCACCAGCGACTGGAGGGTCGCGATCGCGGCGGCGGGCCGGGCCGAGCGGACTACCACGTACATCCCGTTCTCCGGGCTCAGCTCGGGCGAGTAGTAGATCATGCCGCGGACGTCCTGGTCGAACGCATAGGCGCGGACGTCGCCCACCACGCCGATGATGGTCATCGGCGGTGCGTCGTCGGCCAGCCAGCCCACCATCAGAGAGCGTCCGACGGCCTCCTGCGGCGTCCAGTAGTCGCGAATCGCCGCCGCGCTCACCACCACGACGGGGTCGTCCCCGTCGGACTCCGCGTAGAGGCGGCCGGCGAGGAGCGGGATCCGCAGGGTCGAGAAGTAGGCCTGATCCGCGATCCGCACGTCGGCCACCGGCGTCTGGCTCGCGTCGAGGGGCGGGCGATCCGCCGGATGGTAGGAGGTCGCCGGCGCGAGGCCGCTCATCGGAACCGCGTTCACCACCCCCGCCGCCTCGATGCCGGGGCTCGAGCGGAGCCGCGACGTCAGGGCCCGAAAGAAGGCGGTCGCCCGCGCCTGGTCGCGGTATTGCTCGCCGCGGACGCTGACCTGCGCCACCGCGATGTCGGTCGGATCGAAGCCCGGATCGACGCGCACCAGCCGGTCGAGCGTCCGGAGCAGCAGCCCCGCGCCGGAGAGCAGAGTGATGGCGAGCGCGACCTGGGTCACTACCAGACCGTGCCGGACCCGCCGCGCGCTCCGTCCGCCGCCCGGGGCCGAGCCGCCACGGAGGGCCTCGATGGCCCGCGCCCGGCCGCTCCAGCCGCCCCCGAGACCAAGGGCCAGCGCCACCAGCGCCGTGATCGCGGCGCCGAAGCCGACCACCCTCGCGTCGAACCTGACCTGGTCCAGTCGGGGAATGTCGGGCGGCGCGAGCGCCACGATCCCCTGCACGGTGCCCCAGGCCACGGCCAATCCGAGTCCCAGGCCGAGGGCCGAGAGCAGCGCGGCTTCGGTGACCCAGAGTCGGGCGACCCGCGCGCGCGACGCGCCGATCGCGGCGCGTACGGCCATCTCACGGCGGCGGGCCTGGGCCCGCACCAGGAGCAGGTTGCCGACGTTGGCGCACGCGATCACCAAGACGAGGGCCACCGCGCCAAGCGCCACCAGCAGTCGGAGCCGTGCGTTGCCGACCACGTCGTCCTGGAGAGAAACCGGGTTGACCGTCCAGCCGCCGTTGAAGTCGGGATGCTCCCGCGCCAGATCGTCGCCGATCGCGCGGAGCTCGGTCCGGGCCGCCTCGAGCGACGCGCCGCTGGCGAGCCGACCGACCGCGAGCATGAAGCGGCCCCGGCGGACCGGATTCGCGGGCAGGCTGCCGACCGACCAGTAGGCCTCCTCGTCGAACGGACGGAAGGACCGGGGCATCACGCCGATCACCTGGATCGAGCCGCCCACCCGTGGCACCGTCCGACCGACCACGCCGGAGTCTCCGCCGAAGCGGCCTACCCAGAGGCCGTGACTCAGCACCACCGGGAGCGTGCCGGTCGAATCGGAATCACCGGGGCGGAAGGTGCGACCCAGGGCCGGCGCCGAGCCGAGGACGTCGAAGAAGTTGCTCTCGACCGACATGCCGGAAATCCGCTCGGCCCGGTCGCCGTCGGTCAGCGTCATCCCGGTCCAGGTGAATCCGGCGATGGCGGAGAGAGTCTGGGAGCGGTTGCGCCAGTCGACCAGGTTGGCGGGATTGACCACGTTGCGCGGCCGGTCCCGGGGCAGGTTGTGCTCCCAGAGCACCACCAGGCGGCCAGGCTCGCCGTAGGGCAGCGGGCGGAGCAGGACCGCGTCGACCACCGCGAAGATCGCGGCGTTGGCGCCAATCCCGAGCGCCAACGTGAGCGCCGCGACCAGGGTGAAGACGGGCGCTCGCCTCAAGCCCCTGGCCGCGACTCTGAAGTCCTGCCAGGCGCCGGCCAGGCGGCGGCGGCGATCGGTGTTGCGTTCGAGACGCTCGGCGATGGTCACGCAGTCCTCCCGAATCGGGTCGAGGTCGCCGAGGCGCCGGGCAGCTCGGCGGGTGGCTTCGGCCGGGTCGACACCCCGGGCGACCTGGTCTTCGATCAGTCGCTCGCGATGGAAGGCGAGCTCGTCGTCCACGTCCCGCCTGTGGTTGGAGCGGACCAGATGGCGGTAGCGTCGCCAGAGCGGCTCGCGCTCGGTCACCAGCTCAGCTCCGTCCGGCGTTGGTGTCGGCGGGGGCTTCGAGGGCGGCGAAGATCGCGCGGGCGTAGCGGGTCCAGCTGGCGGTCTCCTCCTGGAGCCTTCGCTTGCCGTCCGCCGTCAGGCGGTAGTACTTCGCCCGCCGGTTGTTCTCCGACACGCCCCACTGGGCGGTCACCAGCTTCCGTTCCTGGAGTCGGTAGAGAGCGGGGTAGAGGGTGCCCTCTTCGAGGGCGAGGAGGTCGTCGGTGGCGCCCTCGATCCAGCGTCCGATGGCGTAGCCGTGGGCGGGGCCGAAGGAGAGGGCCCGGAGGATCAGGAGGTCGAGGGTGCCGCGGAGGATGTCCTGGGAGCCGGCCAAGGCGCTCACTCACTTAGAGTCTCTAAGGGAACCTCGGCGCTCTCCCTTAGAAAGTCAAGGGGAGCGGGTCCCGATCGGGGCCTGCTCGCGGTCTTCATGCTCGCTTCAGACGGCCGCTGGTAGCTTGCGCCGCATCCCACCCCGCAGCGAGTTCGCCATGCGCTTTCTCCGAGTCCTGGTCCCGACCGCGGTGCTCACCCTCGTTTCGCTCAGCTTGTCCGCCCAGCGTCCCGGCCAAGCCGACCTGAGCGAGCTCCGCGCCCGGCGCCACGCGGTCGAGCGGGAGCTGGCCGAGGTCGCCGTGATCGAGCGGAAGTGGATGGTGCCGATGCGGGACGGGGCGAGGATGGCCGCGGACGTCTACTACCCGAAGACGGGGGGCTCCCGGTTCCCGACGATCTTCGTGCGGACGCCGTACAACTTCAACTTCTGGGACGTCCGGGTCGGCGCGCCGCGGGACATGAGCACGATCCTGGACGCGATCAAGCGGGGCTATGCCTGGGTCGACATGAACGAGCGGGGCCATTTCTTCTCCGAGGGCCACTACGACATCCTCGGCGCCCCGGTGACCGACGGCACCGACGCGATCGCCTGGATCAGCTCGCGCCCGTGGTCGAATGGGAAGGTCGGGACCCTCGGGTGTTCGTCGACGGCCGAGTGGCAGATGGCGGTGGCGGCGCAGGGTAGCCCGGGCTACGCCGCCATGATTCCGCAGGGCTTCGGCGCCGGCGTGGGTCGGGTCGGGCCGTACTACGAGCAGGGCAACTGGTATCGGGGCGGCGCGGTGCAGATGCTCTTCATCGCCTGGCTCTACGGCCAGCAGAATCAGGTCCGCCCGATGTTTCCGCCGGACACCCCGCGCGAGGACCTGATCAAGGCCTCGATGCTCTTCGACCTCGCGCCCCAGCTGCCGCCGGTCGACTGGTCGCAGGCGCTCGCCCATTTGCCCTCGATGGACATCATCGACGCGGTGAACGGGCCGCGAGGGATCTTTGCCGACTCGATGCCGGTGCCGACCGGCGGCGCGATGATGCAGCGGACCCCGAACGACTCCGCCTGGTACCGGGGCGGGCTCTTCCACGACGACATGACCATCAACGTGCCCGGGCTCTGGTTCATGTCCTGGTACGACGTCTCCGTTGGGCCGAACCTGGCCACCTACAACCACGTCCGGAAGACGGCCCGGCCCGAGATCGCCGACCGGCAGTACGCCGTGATCGCGCCGGTGCTCCATTGCTCCTACAAGCGCGCCACCGAGAATACCATCGTGGGTGAGCGGAGCATGGGCGATGCGCGGCTCGACTACGACGCGCTCACCTACGGCTGGTTCGACCAGTTCCTGAAGGGCGAGGACACGGGGTTGCTCGACACCCTGCCCAAGGTCCGCTACTTCACCATGGGCTCGAACCAGTGGCAGAGCTCCGACAGCTGGCCGCCGCGCGGCGCCGAGCCGGTGACCTACTATCTCTCGAGCGGCGGGAACGCGAACAGCCTCCTCGGTGACGGGGTCCTGACCACCAAGCCCCCGTCGAGCGACAAGCCGGATCAGTTCAGCTACGATCCGATGAAGCCGGTACCCTCCCATGGCGGCAACGTCTGCTGCACCGGCAACGCGGTGGTGGGCGGATCCCTGGACCAGCAGGAGATGGAGAAGCGGCCGGACATCCTGGTCTACTCCACGGAGCCCCTGGCCGAGGGGATGGAGGTGAGCGGACCGATCGAGGTGACGCTGTTCGTCTCGTCGGACGCGAAAGACACCGACTTCACGGTGAAGCTGGTGGACCTCTATCCGGATGGTCGGGCGTACAATCTGGACGAGACCATCCAGCGGGTCCGGTATCGGGAGGGCTACGACAAGCCGGAGACCCGGATGGAGCCGGGCCAGGTCTACAAGGTGACGCTGCAACCGATGACGACGAGCAACTATTTCGCTCCCGGGCATCGGCTCCGGATCGAGGTCTCCAGCAGCAACTTCCCGCGCTTCGACCGCAACCTGAACACGGGCGGCAACAACTACGACGAGGTGACCGGCGTGGTGGCCAGGAATACGGTGCACCACTCGCGCCGCCATCCCTCGTCGATCCGGGTCTCGGTGGTCCGCAAGCCGGCGACCTGAGGGGCGGTTCGAGGAGCGGGCGAGTGGAGTAGCGGCGGCGCCCCGGGCGCCGGGGCACGCGCCCGTTATCTTGCACGGCGACTTGGACCGAAAGAGCCGATTGCCGTGACCCCGACCAGAGCGCCGCAGCCGACTTTGCCCCTTCGGGTGGCGTTGCTCGGGTTTGGCACGGTGGGCTCCGCCGTGGCGAGGATTCTCGTCGAGCGGCCGGAGCTGGCCGATCGGCTCCAGCTCACCCATGTCTACAATCGGGCAGTCGCGCGCAAGCGGGTCGACTGGGTGCCCGACTCGGTGGTCTGGACCGAAGATCTGGAGACGGTGTTCGGGGCCCGGCCCGACATCGTGGTCGAGCTCGTCGGCGGGCTCGATCCCGCCGGCGCCTGGGTGCGGCGGGCCCTGGGACAGGGCGCCTCGGTGGTGACCGCGAACAAGCAGCTGATGGCGACCGACGGGCCCGAGCTGCTTCACCTCGCGGTGGTGCACGGGGTGCAGCTCCGCTTCGAGCCCGCCGTCGGCGGCGGCGTGCCGCTGATCCACGGCATCAAGGAGGGGCTCGCCGGCGACCGGCTCTCCCGGGTGGCCGGGATCCTCAACGGCACCAGCAACTATGTGCTGACCCGGATGGCGGGCAGCGACGAGTCGCTCGAGGCGGTGCTCGCCGACGCCCGGCAGCTCGGCTATGCCGAGGCCGATCCCAGCGCGGACATCGACGGGGACGACGCGGCTGCGAAGATCGTGGTCCTGGCGGGGTTGAGCTTCCACCGGCATCTGCGCCTGGCCGAGGTGCCACGTCGCTCGATCCGTCCGATCACC
>JBFXAS010000191.1:0-10524 GCA_050184075.1 Gemmatimonadales bacterium | reverse complement strand
GCGATCGGTTGGTCCGGCCACTTCCGCGAGCTGCTCGGCTATTTCGGGCTCAATCTGCCCGCCTGGCTCTCCACCGACTTCCGGACGGCGGGATTCGCGGCGGAGGCGGTGGCCAACGGAGCCACCGACGCGACCAACCTCTTTCTGGCGAGTGCCGGCGCCGGGGCGCCCTCGCTCTTCGGGATTCCGATCATCTTCAACCTGCCGGCTTTTCTCGTGGTCGCGGTGCTGACCGTGATCCTGGTGAAAGGCGTCAGGGAGTCGGCCGCCTCCAACAACGCGATGGTGATCCTCAAGCTCGGGATCATTCTCTTCTTCATCGCGGTGGGCGCGTTCCTGATCAAGCCAAGCAATTGGACGGCGCACGGTGGCTTTGCGCCGAACGGATTTGCCGGGATCAGTGCCGGGGCGGCGATCATCTTCTTCAGCTACATCGGCTTCGACGCGGTATCCACGGCGGCCGAAGAGACCCGGAACCCCGCCAAGGACATGCCGTTCGGGATCATCATGAGCCTGGTGATCTGCACCACGGTCTACGTGCTGCTCTCGATTGTGATGACCGGGATGGCGCCCTGGACCGGGCTCGGCACCGCGGAGCCGATGCTGACGGCCCTCGAGCACGCGGACGGGCCCGCGGCGCTGGTCAGCATGTCGCGTTTGATCATCGCGATCGGCGCGGTGGTGGCGATGGGCAGCGTCCTCCTGGTGTTCCAGCTCGGACAGCCGCGGATCTTCTTCTCGATGGCCCGGGACGGACTGCTGCCGCCCTTCATGGCGAAGATCCACCCCCGCTTCAAGACGCCGCACGTGGGCACCATCATCACCGGCGTGTTCGTCGCCAGCTTCTCGGCGGTCGCCAACATCGCCGAGGTGGTGGACCTCACCAACATCGGCACGCTGTTCGCCTTCGTCCTGGTCTCGATCGGGGTCATCATCCTCCGGATCAAGGAGCCGAACCGCGAGCGGCCGTTCCGGGTGCCCGGCGCGCCGATCACGCCCTTGATCTCGGTGGTCGCGTGCGGCTATCTGATGTTGCAGCTTCCCAGGGTCACCTGGATCCGGTTCGGTCTCTGGCTCCTGGCGGGCCTTGTGATCTACTTCCTCTACGGAATGCGTCACAGCCGCCTGCGGCGGGCGCGGGAGACGGCGTGAGCAAGCCTCTGCAGGTCTATCACACCGACGACCTGGTGGTCACCTTCGACCCCAACGTCTGTGCCCACTCGGGTGTCTGCCTCGGCACTCTCCCGGGTGTCTTCGACGTGAGCCGGCCGCGCTGGATCGACCTGCAGCACGGCACCACCGATCAAGTCGTGGCGACGGTGGCCCGGTGTCCGTCGGGGGCGCTCCGGACGGTGCGGGCGGGCCAGCCGGCGCCCGCCGTGCCGGTGGCGGCCGCGGTCACCATCACCGCGCAGCCGAACGCCTCGCTTCGGGTGATCGGGCCGGTCGAGGTGGTGCGGGAGAACGGGGAGAGGGTGGTGAAGGAGAAGTGCTCGCTTTGTCGCTGCGGCCACACCAAGAACGCGCCCTTCTGCGACGCGAGCCACAAGACCATCGGCTTCGTCTCGCCGTCGTAGCTCCTCAGCCTGCGGCCAGCGCCGGCACGCCCTCGAGCGCCTCGAGCGGCGCGGGGTCGACCCGGATCCCCGAGCCCTCGAGGGCTCGGGTCAGCCGCTCCCTGAGCGGACCGTCCCTGAGGAGCCCGCCGCCCAGCGCGATCGTCTCGAGGGGAGCGCCGCGCCGCCGGGCCAGCGCCCGAACCAGCGCTTCGAGCTCCTCCGTCGCCAGCTCGAGAATCCGCTCAGCGGCAGCATCGCCCGAGCTCGCGGCGGTCGCGACGGCGGGAGCGAGCGTCGCCACCTCCCGTGGCGAGGCGACCACGGCCCAGGCCGCGAGGTCCCGCGCCTCGGGGGCCGCGGCGATCTTGAGCAGCAGCTCGGTGAGCGCGGTGGGCTCCGCGCGGCCGTCGGCGCTCCGGCCCACCGCCGCGAGCGCCTGACGCCCGATCCAATAGCCCCCGCCTTCGTCGCCCATCTGCCAGCCGTGCCCGCCGACCTGGATCGGCTTCCCGTCGCCACGGGCGATCCCGACGCTGCCGGTTCCCGCCATCAGCACCGCGTCCACGCCCGGGGCGGCCGCGAGCGCGAGGTCGATGTCGGTGGTGACCCGGACTCGGTCCGCCACGCCCTCGCCGCGGAGCGCCTCGCGGAGCAGCTCCGCTTCCTCGCGCCTGCCGGCGCCGGCTACCCCGGCCACCAGCAGGTCGGCGTAGGTGATTCCCAGCTTGGCCAGCGTGCTCTTCGCGGCCGTCGCGATCAGCGCGGCCGACTGGAGCGCTCGTCCGGGTCGCATCGCGGCGCCCGATCCCTGGCCATCACCGAGCCGCTCGCCGTCGCGCCAGACCCCGACGCGGGTGCGGGAGCCGCCGGCGTCGACGCCGACCACGATCATGCCATCCTCCGGCGAAAGGTGCTGCTGCCCAGGGCAATCAGCACGGTGAGCGCCGTGCCGAGCGGAACGTACCACGGCCACGCCAGCCGTCCGAGCCCCGCCAACCCCGGGACCACGCCGTTGGCGGCGAGCCGACCCGCGAACACCACCACGAGCATCATTCCCATGCTGGAGAGCGCCGCCACTCCGACGTCGAGACGATCGACCCGCTCGCGGCCCGCGAGCACGTAGCTCCCGAGCAGCGCCCCGTAGGTGACGCTCGCGATCGAAAGCGCCAGCACCACCACCGGCGTGTCGGTGCCGGTGGCGTATCCGTGGAACCAGAGCGCGGCGCCGATCAGGGCGAGGCCCCAGACGGCCGAAAACAGGCGACCCACCCGCATCAGGTGCTCGGGTTCGCGCCGGCCGGTGAGGCCGACGTAGAAGTCGTGGGTCACCGCGGAGCCGAGCGCGTTGATCGAGGAGCTGATCGTGCTCATCGCGGCCGCGAGGATGCCGGCGATCACCAGGCCGGCCGCGCCCACGGGGAGGTGGGTGGCGACGAATCGGGGAAAGAGCTGATCGGCCGAGGTCGCCTCCGGCGCCTCTCCGGCGGCCCAGATCGCCACGCCGACGACCAGAAAGAGCAGGAACTGGAAGAACACGGCCACGCCCGAGCCGATCAGGGCCCGCCTGGCGTCCCGAAGCGATCGGGTCGCGAGCAGCCGCTGGACGATCAGGTGATCGGTGCCATGCGACGCGGCCGAGAGCAGGGCCCCGCCGATCAACCCGCCCGCGAAGGTGTAGGTGGCGGTGAGACTCGGCTGGAAGTCGAAGATCCGGAGCTTGCCCGCCGCGCCCGCCGCTTCGAGCACCTGAGCCGCTCCGCCGGCCATGTCCGCCGCCACCACGAGCGCGATCACCCCGCCGGCCACATAGATCGCGAGTTGGACCACGTCGGCCCAGACCACCGCTTTGAGTCCGCCGAACCAGGTGTACATCACGGTCACGGCGCCCATGGCGACGATGGCCACGGGCACCGACCACCCGGTCACCAGCGCGAGCGGAATCGCCCCGGCGAAGATCCGGACCCCGTCGCCGAGGAACCGGGTGACCAGGAAGGCCCCGGAGAGGAGCCGCCGGGTGCCGAGACCGAAGCGGCGCTCGAAGCGGGCATAGGCGGTGTCCTGCTCGCCCGCGAAGTAGCCGGGCAGCAGCCAACGGGCAACCAGGATCCGTCCGAGCAGGTAGCCGATCGGGAGCTGGAGGAAGGTGAGGTCGCCGCGGGCGCCGATCCCGGGCACCGAGATCACGGTGAGGGCGGAGGTCTCGGTCGCGACGATCGAGAGCAGCACCGTCCAGGAGGGCAGGTCACGGGAGCCGAGAAAGTAGTCGGAGGCCGTGCGCTGGCGCCGGGTGACCCAGAGCCCGATGCCCAGGGTGAGCAGCAGATAGGCAACGACGACCGCGAGATCGGCCGGGCGCATCCCTAGCGGACGCGGCTCCGCCCGGGCCTAGCCCCGTCGGGGCCGGCCCCGGGCCAGGCCCGGCTCGTTAGGCGGTGAAGCTGCTCCCGCAGCCGCAGCCGCCGGTGGCGTTCGGATTCGTGAAGGTGAACCCCGACCCCTGCATCGACGTGACGTAGTCGATCGTGGTGCCGTTCAGGTAGGGCAGGCTGAAGCCATCGACGAAGATCCGGACCTTGTCGGCGATGACGATGTCGTCCTCGAGCGGCTGATCTTCGATGTTGAGGCTGTACTTGAAGCCGGAGCAGCCGCCCGGCAGCACGCTGACCCGGAGTCCTCCGACGTTCGGGGCGACCTGCTCGGCCTCCATGAACTTGCGCACCTCCTCGACCGCCTTGTCGGTGAGGTGCACGGCGATGCCGTCCGTGGTCGACTTCTCGGTGGTGCTCATACTGCCTCCTCCAAGCCCGGTTGGGCTCGGTCAATTACGACCTGCAAGCTAGGAATCCGGCCGGACGCTGTCAACGGATCGAGCCCCGGCTCTCCAGCGCCTCCACCACGCGTTCTGCCACCATCTGCCGAAACGGCGCGATCCGCGCGTTCTCCCGCGACGGGTGGACCCGGTTGGTGAGCAGCACGATCACCAGCTCGCGAGTGGGGTCGATCCAGATCGACGTGCCGGTGAAGCCCGTGTGCCCGAAGCTCGATGGATCGAGGCGGGTCCCCGCGCTGCTGTTCGGCGATGGCGTGTCCCAGCCGAGCGCCCGGCTCGACCCCGGGACGATCTGCTGCTGGTGGGTGAACTCCCGAACCACGCTCGCGCTGAGGCTCGGATCGCCCGGTCGGGATTCGTTTCGGTAGCGGCGGAGGAGCCACTCGCCAAAGCCGATCAGGTCGGTGACCGAGCCGAAGAGCCCGGCGTGTCCCGACACTCCGCCGAGGAAGGCCGCGTTCTCGTCGTGCACCTCGCCGTGGACGATGCGGCCCCGCCAGGGGTCGCGCTCGGTGGGCGCGACGCGGGGGAGCCACGACTTCGGCGGCCGATAGCGGGTCGAGGTCAGCCCGAGCGGATCGAAGATCCGGCTCCGGGCGAGACTCGCCAGGTCGCCGCCGAGCACCCGCTCGACGACCAGCCCCACGGTGATCGCGCCGAGATCGGAGTAGACCATCCGACTCCCGGGTGTGGTGTCGAGCGGGGTCGCGAGTACCAGGTCGAGGGCGGCCTCGCGGTCGGGCGCCTCCCGCCAGAGCGGCCGGTGGGCGGGCAGTCCACTCGCGTGGGCGAGGAGCAGTCGGGTGGTGATCGCGGCCTTGCCGTTCTGCGCGAAGGCCGGGAGATAGTCCGCTACCGGTCGGTCGAGATCGAGCTTGCCCTCGTCGACCGCCTGCATGACCAGCGTGGTGAGCGCGACCACCTTGGTGAGCGAGGCGAGATCGTAGACGGTGGACGGTCCCGGTCGAGCGGGCTGATCGATCCCGGTTCGGCCCGAAGAATGAAAGTGTCGGACGCCGCCGACCGAGACGCCGAGCACGGCGCCCGGCGCGGCTCCCGCGGTGACGGCCGAGTCCATGCCGGCGATCAGCGACGCCCAGGGGCACGCCGACGCCTCGCAGAACGGCGTCGGCGCGGGCTGCGCGGGCACCCCCCGGCCGCATCCGGCGGCGAGAGCGGCCACCAGGGCGAGGCTATGGCCGGCGGTTCGCATCGACGAGCAGGCTGGAGCGTCGGAGCCCGAAGCCGACCGGGTAGGACGGCGGGAGGTCGATCGGGAGGCTGCCGGTGATCGCCGCTCCGGAGAGCGCGCCGGCCACCGCGGCCTCGGTCAGCGGATTCGCGGTCCACGCCAGCAGCAGCGAGGACAGGTCGGGAAGCTGCCGCAGCAGGTACGGCGTCCCGAACGAGGTCAAGATCGTCGGGCCCCGCCGCTCGGCTTCGGAGACCAGCTCCGCCATCGCGGCCGGAAGGCTGATCGAGCCGCGAGCGGTGACGGTGCGCGCCGAGACCGCGAAGAGCGCGACCGGTGCGCGGGCAAGAACCGATCGGGCCGAGTCGTAGCTGGCGGGCCCGCTGGCGGGGATCAGCCGGTGCACCCCCGCGATCTGGTGCCCGCGCGCGCGGAGCTCGGTGACCAGGGTCGATCCGAAGCCGCCATCGCCAGCCTCGGCGAAGGTCACGACGGCGATGCGGCCGGGGCCGCGCCGGAGCGCGTCGATCGCGCCGCTGCTGTCTCGCACCAAGACCAGGGAGCGCTCGGTGACCGCGCGGGCCGAGTCCAGGCTCGCCCGGGCTCCGACGACCTTCGCGACCCGGCTGAGCGAAACCGTGCGATGCTGGAAGAGGCCGAAGCGATCCTTGAGAGCGAGCACCCGCTCCACCGATTGGGCCAGCCTCGCCTCGGAGACGCGGCCGCTCCGCACCGCGGCAGCCACCGCGGCGATCGCGGCCCGCGGGTCGGTCGGCATCAGCAGGATGTCGGCCCCCGCCTCGAGCGCGCGCACGGCGAGCTCGCCGGCGCCGAAGCGACTCACCAGCGCGCCCATGTCGAGCGCGTCGGTGACGGCCAGACCGTCGAAGCCGAGGGAATCGCGGAGCACTCCGGTCATGATCCGCCGAGACAGGGTCGACGGGAGGCTGCTGTCGCGCTCGATCTCGGGCAGCGCGATGTGCGCCGACATCACGGCCCCGACGCCGGCGTCCACCGCCACTCGAAAGGGGAGCAGCTCGCGAGCGGCGAGCTCCCTCCAGCCCTGTCGCACGATGGGGAGGGCGGTGTGGGAGTCGACGTCAGTGTCGCCGTGGCCGGGGAAATGCTTGACCGTGGCGACCATCCCGGTGGACTGGATACCCCGCACCGTGGCGCCCACCAGCACTGCCACCCGAGCCGGGTCGGCGCCGAACGAGCGGGTGTTGATGATCGGATTGTCCGGGTTGTTGTTGACGTCGGCCACGGGCGCGAAGACCAGGTGGACGCCCACGGCCCGGCCTTCGAGGGCGGTGATCCGTCCCATCGCAAAGGCGTCCTGCTCCCGACCGGTCGCGGCCACCCCCATATTGGTCGGGAACGGCGTGCCGCCGACGAAGCGGAACGCGGAGCCCCCCTCGAGGTCGGAGGCGATCAGGAGCGGCAGTCGGGAGCGCTGCTGGAGGGCGTTGATCTTCGCGGCCAGATCGAGTGGTGAGCCGATCGAGACCACGATGCCCCCGACTTCGAGCGAGTCGAGCCAGCCGAAGGCCTGATCGAGCCCGTTGCCGTCTTCGGCGCTGTAGCCGCCGGTCAGCCACGGCATGATCAGCTGGGCCGCCCGCTGCGGGACGGTGAGATCGGCCACGGCGGGCCGCCGGCCCGGGCCCATCTGAGCCGAGGCCGATCCGGCCGTCAGCCAGGCGAACAGGAAGGGAGCGAGACGGTGAAGCATGCGCGACTGGCGCCCCTCCTGGCGCTGGCGACCTGTGTCCCTCAACCCGACGCGCGGCCCGTGGTCCGGCCCGGCCTCGAGGTCGCGGTCAGCGACAGCGTGCACCTGCTGCGCGGCCACCGGGTCGGGTTGGTGGCCAACCAGGCGACCATCGATCGCCAGGGACGGCACGGCGTCGAGCTGCTCCGCGCGGCGGGCATCAACCTGGTGGCGCTGCTCAGCCCGGAGCACGGGTTCCGTGGCTCCGCGGCGCCCGGGGAGCACGTCGCGTCGAGCGTCGACACCGCGACGGGGCTCCCGATCTACAGCCTCTACAGCAAGACCTACGCCCCGACCGATTCCATGCTCCGCGGGATCGACCTCCTGGTGGTCGATCTCCCGGACGTCGGCGCCCGCTACTTCACCTACCTGTCGACCCTGCTCGAGGTGATGAAATCGGCCGCCCCGCGCGGGCTCCGGGTGATGGTGCTCGACCGTCCCGATCCGATCGGCGGCACCCTGGTGCAGGGCAACGTGTTGGACCCCGCCCACCGCTCGTTCGTCGGCCCGCTGGCCGTTCCGATGCGCCATGGCATGACGTTAGGTGAGCTTGGCCGTCTGGGCAACGACGAGCTCGGTATCCGGGGCGAGCTGGTGGTGATCCCCGCGACCGGGTGGCGGCGGTCCCAGGACCAGCTTGCCACCGGGCTTCCGTTTGTGGCGCCGAGTCGCAACCTGACCGACCTGGAGGGCCTCTTTCACTACCCCGGCACCTGCCTGTTCGAAGGCACGGCGCTGTCGGTGGGGCGGGGCACGACCCATCCCTTCCATCAGGTGGGGGCTCCGTGGCTCGACACCGCCGGGGTGCTCGCCAGCCTGGCGCGGACCCCGGTGCCCGGGATGCGGTTCGAGGCGGTGCGCTTCCGGCCCCACCAGCCGGACGATGGCAAGTGGGCAGACACGGAGCTGGCCGGGATCCGCTTCGTGGTGACCGACCGCGCCCAGTACGATCCGACGGCGGCGGCGGTCCGGCTCCTCACCGCCGTGTGGGAGCGGCACCCGACCGAGATGGGCTTCGTGCCCGCTCAGTTCGATCGGCTGGCGGGAGGATCCGAGCTCCGGCTCGCGGTCGAGGGGGGCGAGAGCGCCGATTCGATCCTCGAGCGGTGGCGAGCGCCACTCGAGCGGTTCCGGGAGCGGCGTGCGGGCTATCTGCTCTATCCGGAGTAGCGGCCCGGGTCACGGGTGGGGCACAGCGCCCGGCGACCTTGCACCCCTCCATGGCCCATGGCCCGCCCTCGTCCCGGGGTCGGGCTCGGTTGCTCGGCGGGAGCGAGGAGGCTATTTTTGTGGGCTGTAACTTGTTGTCTTTCTAGGTCTTCGGCCAATCTGTCCAGCGCGGTGCGACTCGAGTGAAGCTCGTCACCAAGTCGGTTGAGCGGGTCTTCTTCCGGGCCACCGATCCGCTCGTCGGCTGGCTCCTCGCCCGCGGTGTCCGGCCCAACGCGATCACCACCGTTGGGGTGCTGATCGTGGTGGCGTCCGCGGTGGCGTACGGGGCGGGCTGGGTGCGGACGGGTGGCGCGCTGCTGCTGCTGAGCGGTGGGGTGGACACCCTGGACGGGCAGGTGGCGCGGCGGGGCGGGCTGGTTTCGAAGTTCGGCGCCTTCTACGACTCGACCCTCGATCGAGTCGGCGACGGCGCCACCTTCATCGGGATCGCCGTTTTTTTCCTGACCGCGCCCGGGATCGAGTACCGGCTGCTCGCCGCGGTGGCCTGCATGGTGGCGGTCCTGAGCAGTCTGCTGGTGTCGTACGCGCGGGCGCGGGCCGAAGGGCTCGGGCTCGACTGCAAGGTCGGCATCGTCCAGCGCGCGGAGCGGCTGATTGGCATCGGGGTGCCGTCGCTCTTCGTGGGGGCGGGACCGGATGGTGTCGTCCTGCAGGTGATCGTCGGGCTGTTGGCGATACTCTCGTCGATCACCGTCGTGCAGCGGTTCGTCTACGTCTATCGAATCACCGACGGCGCCTAGCGCGCCGAACTCACACCGAGGAACACCGTGGCTGGAACAGCTCGTCAGATCGCGCCGGCGGAGGGCACGCTCGGCGTCTTGTGCGTCGGACTCGGGGCCGTGGCCTCGACCTTCATCGCGGGTGTCGAGAACGCGCGGCGCGGACGCGGCGCGCCGATCGGCGCTCTCACCCAGATGGCCACCATCCGGCTCGGCAAGCGGACCGATGCCCGGTCCCCGCTGATTAAGGACTTCGTGCCGCTCGCCAACCTGGACGATCTCGTCTTCGGCGCCTGGGACCCGATTCCGGACGACGGCTACGATTCCTGCCTCAAGTGCGGCGTCCTCGATCGGCACGAGCACGTCGAGCCGATCGCGGACTTCCTGAAGAGCATCACGCCGCTGCCGGCCGTCTTCGATCAGCAGTACGTCAAGCGGCTCCAGGGCACCAACGTCAAGCAGGGCAAGAACAAGAAAGACCTGGCCGAGCAGCTCCGGCAGGACCTCCGGGACTTCAAGGCCCGGCATGGCGTGAGCCGGATGGTCGTGGTCTGGT
Organism: Gemmatimonadales bacterium; assembly: GCA_050184075.1. Lineage (GTDB taxonomy): Bacteria > Gemmatimonadota > Gemmatimonadetes > Gemmatimonadales > GWC2-71-9 > SHZU01. The sequence continues at coordinate 664 of JBFXAS010000191.1, read as the reverse complement.
GCGCCTCGACCGAGATCTTCATCACCCCGGGCCCGGCGCATCAGAGCCTCGCGGCCTTCGAGAAGGCGATGGAGGCCAACGATCCGAGCATCGCGCCGTCGATGCTCTACGCCTACGCGGCCCTGATGGAGGGCGTCCCCTTCGCCAACGGGGCCCCCAACCTGACCTGCGACATGCCGGTCATGGAGCAGCTGGCGCGCGACAAGGGTGTGGCGATCGGCGGCAAGGACTTCAAGACCGGCCAGACGATGATCAAGACCGTGCTCTCGCCGATGTTCAAGGCGCGGATGCTCGGCGTGGCCGGGTGGTACTCGACCAACATCCTCGGCAACCGGGACGGCGAGGTGCTCGACGATCCGGAGAGCTTCAAGACCAAGGAGGAGTCGAAGCTCGGCGTGCTGGAGTACATCCTCCAGCCCAAGCTCTATCCCGAGCTCTACGGCAGCCTCTATCACAAGGTCCGGATCAACTACTATCCGCCCCGCGGCGACAACAAAGAGGGTTGGGACAACATCGACATCTTCGGGTGGCTCGGCTACCCGATGCAGATCAAGGTCGACTTTCTCTGTCGCGACTCGATTCTGGCCGCGCCGCTGGTGCTCGACCTCGCCCTCGTCTTCGACCTCGCGCAGCGGGCCGGGATGTCCGGCGTGCAGGAGTGGCT
>JBFXAS010000190.1:0-10536 GCA_050184075.1 Gemmatimonadales bacterium | reverse complement strand
ATCGCGAGCAGCACCGGGACCGCCAGGTTGCGGATCCGCCGCCACGGCAGGCCCGCCCCACGGGCTTCCTGGTGTGCCTCGGCCCCATAGCGAATCGCGTCGGCCGGCTTGACCCGGGCGGCCAGCCTGGCCACCCGGACCACGACGAGGTAGACCAGCCCGAGGAAAAGGGCGAGCACGGTGAGCGCGAGACCCACAAAGGCCCCGGCCTCCACCGCGGTGCCGATCGTCCGGGTGAGGAGCAGAATCGTCTGGCGCACGACCGCGACGCCGAGCAGCAGCCCGAGCGGCAGCGCGATCGCGGCCAGGATCAGGTACTGCAGCTCGTAGATCCGGCGGACCTCGCGCGGGCGGAAGCCCTGGGCCCGGAGGATGCCGATGATCTTGAAGTCGGCCAGGATCGCACTCGTGATGGTCCCCTGGATCGCGAACAGCGCCACCAGGAGCCCGAGAGCCGAGAAGGCGACCAGAATGGCGGCCATCATCGCATAGGGCCGGACGTAGCCGTCCCGCACGGCGACGTAGTCGTTGACGCTCCCGCCATACGCCCCGCCCAAGTGGGCGACGAAGGCGGTCCAGAGCGAATCCGACACCGCCGGATCGCGGAGCCGCGCGCCGATCATCACCTCGGAGAGCCGCGCGGCCTCGAAATGGAACGGGAGCTCACCCGGCCCGACCCAGACCCGAGTCGGGTTGACGAAGGGCGCGCTGAACTGCGGGTCCACGACGATGGCCGCGATCCGGAACGAGCGGAGCCCCTCGGCCGCAGGGATCTCGATGGTCTCGCCGGGCATCATGCCGTTATCGAGCGCGAGCGAGGTCGGAATCCAGATCTCGCCCGGGCCGGGCGCGGCCGACTCGGTGCCCGCCACGAAGCGGACCCGGTCCTGCGCCTCGAGCCTGGCGGGCCGCTCGGTCACCAGCAGGAAGCGACTGAGCTCGGTGCCCCCGTAGAAGGTGCTCTCGTGCAGGGTGACCACCGGCATCGCCGGCGTGACCTGTTCCGCGTGCTCGGCCCACCAGGCCCGGACCTGCTCGACCCGGTGGACGTTGGCGTCGAACACCATCGTGACGTGCGAGCCCGAGAGCTCGGCGAACATCGAGTCGAACGGCCGCTCGATCTCCCGAACGATCCCGATCCCAGTGAAGAAGAGCAGCGCCGAGAGCCCCACGATCGCGCCGACCAGGAGCCCCTGCCCCTTCCGGCGGCGGAGGTTGTGCAGCGCCATCAGCAGCACGCTCCGCATCGCTACCACCCCTGCTCGACCAGCCAGGCGACCACCCTGGCCTCGCGATCGGCCGGCGCCTCCGCCGAGTCGGCGAGGGCGAGCTCGGCCTGCACCTGCCCGTCCTTGAGGTAGACGATCCGGTCGCCGATGCAGGCCGATTTCACTTCGTGGGTGGCCATCACGATGGTCTGGCCCCCGGAGTTGAGCGCCCGGAAGCTCTCCAGGACCGCGGCGCCCGCGGCGGAGTTGAGCGCGCCGGTCGGCTCGTCGGCCAGCACGGCTCGCGGCCGGTTGATCAGCGCCCGGGCGATGGCCGCCCGCTGTTGCTCGCCGCCCGAAACCTGGGCGGGCCGGCGGCCGGCGAGATGGCCGATGCCGAGCGTCTCCATCAGCTCCAGCGCGCGGCGGTCGACCTTGGAGCGGTCGGTCTCCACCAGGTAGCCCGGGACGACGATGTTCTCGAACAGGGTGAGATGGGGAATCAGGTTGATCGCCTGGAAGACGAACCCGATCCCCGTGCGCCGGAGCATCGAGAGACCGGTCTCGTCCATGGTGTCGATCCGGGACGACTCGAAGTGGATCTCGCCGCCGCTCGAGCGCTCGAGCCCGCTCAAGAGATAGAGCAACGTCGACTTGCCCGAGCCGGAGCTGCCCATCAGCACCACCAGCTCGCCCGGTCGGACTTCGAGATCGACCTCCCGCAGAGCCTGGACCTCGGCCCCGTCGAGGGAGAACCGTTTGGTGAGCCCGCGGGTCTGGATGATCGGTGCCGTCATGCTGGAACGCTCCGCTGTGGACCCGCGCTGGCGGGGAGTCGGGGGTACTACGTAAACTTACACCGTAAGTTTCCCAGGATTCAACGGTTCTCAGGATTCAACGGCCAGGCGGTCCCATGGTTCCGAGCGCCCCCCGGAAACGAGCCCTCTCCCGCGACCGGATCTTCCAGGCCGCGCTCGCGCTGGTGGATCGCCGCGGGCTCGACGCCCTGAGCATGCGGGAGCTGGGGCAGTCGCTCGGCGTCCAGGCGATGTCCCTGTACCACCACGTCCCCAACAAAGAGGCGCTGCTCGAGGGAGTGACGGACCTGGTCCTGGCGGAAATCGATCTGACCGACGTCGGAGGCACCTGGCAGGACGCGGTGCGCCGGGGGGCCCGGTCGTTCTGGCGGGTCCTGATGGCCCATCCGAACGCAATCCCGCTGCTGCTCCGAACGCCGAGCCAGGGCGCCGGGGCCCGGGAGTCCGGCGAGGCCTCCCTTCGAATCTTCGAGCGCGCGGGGCTCGATCCGAAGGCGGCCCACCAGCTCTTTCGAATCATGCAGGCCTTCGTGCTGGGGATGGCGATGATGCTCCGCGCCAAGCCCACGCCAAAGCAGATCAAGGCCGCCCGGGCCGACCTCGGAGCAACTCCGGGCCGATACCCCCTGCTCGAGAAGGCGCTCGCCCCGCCCGTCGAGATCGATCCCGACGCCGACTTCGACCGCGGGATCGAGATGCTGATCCGAGCGGTCGAGGAGCGGCGGGCCGAGCCCGCGAGAGGGCGTCCGAGGCGCTGACTGCGTCACCGCCGACGCCGCGGTGCCGGCCGTCAGTTCCCTCGTAGCCGGACTCGGCGACCACCCCTGGAGCCGGTCAATCCGGGGGCGACGAGAGGTGCTCGCTGACGATCATCCAGCGCCCATCGCGAAACCGGAAGAGCGCCGTCCAGGCACCGCGGATCGTGTGGGGGTTTCCCGTCGGCGCGATGTGGGGTATCGACCAGCTGCCTGTGAGGAGGGCCGCGGTCGGGCTCAACCGCTCCAGGTAGACGTCGCCCCAGACCCATTTGGCGTCCCGCATGTTCCGGCCAGCGTTGCGCCAGAAGTCGGCGATCCCGGCCCGGAGCGAATCCGGCGAGGTCCCCACCTGCCCGCCCGAGGCGAACACCATCCGGCCGGTGTCCGGATAGAGCGCCCCCATCCGCTCGGGCACGCCGGGCGTGCCGAAGTCGTACGCCGCCGAGATCAGGCCTTTGAGAGTGTCGGCGAGGGCGCGGTCGGCCTCGGCCGAAGGGGGCGTTCCCTCCGGCGTAGCGCACGACGCAAGGCCGAGCAAGAGGAGCCAGCGGGGCAAGCTTCGGCTGGGACGGACTCTGGCAGTGCTCACCTGGTTCCCGTGCCCGAGAGGGTGGCGCAAAATCGGACTCTGGCGGCCGTTGTCAGGGATCTTAGCTTGATCAAGTGTTGCTGTCGCAGTCCCGCCCCCCTGGAGGCCCCGTGTTTCGACACCGCTCCCTCATCTCAGCCCTGATCGCCGCCGGCGCCGTGGCCTGCGTCTCCGCAAGCGGAGACCGGTCCGACGCACCCAGCGCCGAACAGGCGACTGCCGAAACCCGCGATCTCCAGATGCTCCAGGCGCCGGCCCCGGAGACGACCCCGGCGGTTTCCGATCTGGAGGCCGGCCGCCAGGAAACGGTGCACCGGGCCCATCCGGCCCACGCCGAGCGGGCCGGCGTCGCCACGGCGCCCGCGCCCGAGCCGGATCTCACCTCGATCATCTCGGAGGCGAGTCCGTCGGTCGCCGAGCCGACGGTGGCCACCACCCTCGTCGAGGCGCCGGCGCCGGCAGCGGCCGTCGCCGAAGAGCCCGCGCCGACCATCGAGCGCTCGCCGCCGATGGCGACCTGGATGGGCGGATCCGCCGAGCCGGTCGCCGGCGGCGGTTTCGACAGCGGCCTCCGCGGCGCCGTCGGCGGGCACGGACCGGTGATCATCATCCGGGGCGGCCGGGGCGGGGTCCACGACGACTGCGACCTCGATCGTCCCCGGGTTCGGTTGCCGGGCGGCAGCGGCATCGCCATCAACCAGCGCGGCGCCTTCCCGATCGCCGGCTCGATGCGTCGCGGCATTCGTTAGCCGGCAGGGCCTTCGCCCGATCGAGCTCGCGCCGACCCCGCCACCCCCCGGTGGCGGGGTCTTCGTTTGAAGGGGCGGCACGACCCTTGGACGGGAATTACCTTCCCGAACGCCAGTCACAGCCTCTCATCGCGCCGCGAGGGTCCCATGTCGCGTCGGCTCACCCCGAGCCTGCTCGGGCTCGTCATTGCCTGCGCTCCCGCCGCGCCGCCATCGGCGCCGCCGGCCGGGGCCGACTTCGCCAGCTGTGGCGTCGAGCCGACGGGAGCCGCAGGCGTCGCCCCAGTGCGTTCGCTCTACGTGCCGACGCGCGACGGAGTGCGGCTCGCGGTCGACCTGATCCTTCCCGACAGCGTTCCGCCTGAAGGCGTTCCCACTATCATGGTGATGACGCGATATTGGCGCGCGGTGGAGGGTCAGCCGGCCACCGACCTGCAACGGTTCTGGGCCAGCCACGGCTACGGCGTGGTCTGGGGCGACGTGCGCGGCACGGGCGCGTCGTTCGGCGTCTGGCCGCACCATCGCACCCGCGACGAGACCCTCGATTTCAGCGACGTGATGGACTGGATCGTGGCCCAGCCGTGGTCCAACGGACGGATTGGCGCCTGGGGCAGCTCCTACACGGCTAACACCGCCGACTGGATGGCCGAGCGCAATCACCCGGCGCTCAAGGCGGTGGTCTCCCGCTTCCCCGACTACGATCCCTACGCAGACCTCTACTTCCCCGGCGGGGTACCCAACGCCTACATGGGAAAGAACTGGGGCGCCTCGGTCAAGCAGATGGACCTGAACACGCCTCGCACCGGGTCGGACGGTGTGGCGCGCGGCGTCCGACCCGTGGACGAGGACACCGATGGAGCCTTGCTGGCGGCGGCCGTGGAGGGGCGCCGCTCGGTGCCCGACATGTATCAGTCGATGCGGGCCATCGTCTACAAGGACGACGCGCCCGCCGCCTGGAACGGCACCTCGATGGACTGGTGGGGGATCCATGCTCACGCGGCCGACGTCGAGCGCTCGGGCGTGCCGATTCAGTCCTGGGCGAGCTGGACCGATGCGGGCACGGCCAACGGGGTGCTTCACCGGTTCATGCGGCTCTCGAATCCGCAGAACGTGGTGATCGGCGCCTGGAGCCACGGCGGTGCCACTGACACCGACCCGTTCCAGCCCGTCGACGTCGAGTCCAACCCGTCGAGCCCAACCCAGTTTCTCGACGACCTCTGCTTCTTCGATCGCTTCGTGAAGGGCGTCGAGAACGGCTTCGAGATGGGCCGGCTCCGCTATTTCACGATGGGCGAGCGCCGCTGGAAGACGGCGACCACCTGGCCCCTACCCGAGGTGCGGGAGGCAACCTGGTATCTCGGCGCCGACGGTTTGTTGGCGACCGACGAGCCACGGGAGGCAGGAGCCGATCGCTACGCCGTCGACTTCGCTCACACCACGGGGACCCGGAACCGGTGGGCCACCAACAACGGCGCGGGTGACGTGATCTATCCGGATCGCGCGGCGGCGGATCGCGCCCTCCTGACCTACACCTCGGCGCCGCTCTCGGAAGCGCTGGAGATCACCGGGCAGCCGATAGTGACGATCTGGATCAGCGCCGACCGCGACGACGCGGCCGTCTTCGCCTACCTCGAGGACGTTGCTCCCGACGGCAGGGTGACCTATCTCGGCGAAGGCCAGCTGAGGGCGCTCCACCGCGCCGTCTCCACCGCGGCGTCACCCTACCCCGTCGTCGGTCCCGATCACAGCTTCTTCCGCGCCGACGGGGCGCCGCTCGTGCCCGGCACCGAAACCGAGCTCAGCTTCGCGCTCCATCCGATCTCGGTTCGGCTCGAGGCCGGTCACCGGCTCCGGGTGGCCGTGGCCGGCGCGGATCAGGACACCTTCGCGAGAGTGCCGGCGGAGGGGCCGCTCGAGATCCTGGTCCATCGCGGCGGCGAGCACCGCTCCCGGATCGTCCTGCCCGTCGTGCCGGCCCGCTGAGGACGCCGAGCGCTCACCGCTCGCGGATCGGCGCTCGCTCACCCTCTCGCACGATCCAGCGGAGGCGACCAGCAAGCCGGCCGAACCGGTCGACCCGCCCCGACGGCCAGCGCACGACCAGCGAGTCGACCCCCGCCGCGTCACCCAGGCCGAAGTGGACGATCGGCTCATCCTGCCCGGCGTATCCGGTCGCGGCCCGGAGGTAGCGATGGCGCCAGCGGCGCTCGTCGCCGATCGTAGCGAGCGCGGCGACGCGGGCGCCGATGCCGAAGCGGTTCGACCGCCGGCCTTGGAGCCGCAGCGCGAGCCACGACCGGCCGACCGTCTCCGCGCGATAGAGCCGATCCGGCGACCGGGCGCTGCCCCAGTTGGCGACGTAGAGGTCGAGATCGCCGTCCCGGTCGTAGTCGGCGGCCGCGATCCCCGCCGAGGTGTCCGCCTGGAGCAACCAGGGCGCGGCCGGTGCGATCCGGAAGCCGCCACGACCATCGCCCAGATGGAGCCGGTTGAGCATCCCTTCGGCCGGGGTGCCGCTCCCCAGGTAAAGGTCGAGGTTGCCGTCCAGGTCGAAGTCGCCCCAGGTATGTCCCTTGGAAGCCGCGCTCTGGGGGGTCGCGTCGCGCGAGAGTGGCGTGAGTCGCCCGCCGTCGTTTCGATAGAGCACGTTGTCGCCATCGAAGTTGGCCACGAAGAGGTCGAGATCGCCGTCCTGATCGGTGTCGGCCCAGGAAGCGCCGTAGGAATAGGCGGCGTGGCTGTCGAGGTGTGGGGTGGGCCACGCCGCCAGGCGCCCGTCACCGAGGTTCCGGAGCAGCAGGTTGGGTCGCCGGGCGTTGGCAACGAAGAGCTCGGGAAGCCCGTCGTCATCCAGGTCGCCCCAGGCGCAGGCGCGAGCCGTCCCCGGCTCCGTCGCGCTCGCGGGCAGCGCCGCCGGCTCGAACCGTCCCCGGCCGTCGTTCAAGGCGAGGACGCTCGGGGAGTCGTCGTAGCCGACGACGAAGCCGTCGAGATCGCCGTCCCGGTCGACGTCCACGAAGCAGGCCATCGACGCTGCGCGCGGGGCCGTCAACAGCGAGTCGGGCCATCGGGTCAGCCGCTCGCCGTCGTTCCGGTAGAGGAGCGCCGGGCGGTGCGAGCGATTCACGGCGTAGAAGTCGAGGTCGCCATCGCCGTCCAGGTCCACCCAGCTCGCGCCCTCCCCGTTGCCGACGTCGACCGAAATCGGGCTCTCGGTGAGCGCCACCAAGCGGCCGCCGTCGTTCCGATACAGCATGCTCCGGTATCCTTCGGAGCGGGCCACGTAGAGGTCGGCGTCGCCATCGCCGTCGACGTCGGCCCAGGTGACCCCACGCGACGGGGCGAGGTCTCTTGTCGGGGCCGCGTCCGTGACCTCGACGAAGCTGGGAACAGCTTGCCGATCGCCCAGGGTGCCGGCGAGGGCCACGATCAAGATGGAGGCGGCGGGCGGTGGTCGCATCGGGCGGTGCTCCAGTGCGGGCTCGAGGGGGGTGGGTGACGGGTCTTCCGTACACTACGTCGTCAGTCGCTCGGGAGGTTGCGGGCGGGTCCGTGACCCCAACCAGAAAGGTGACAATGCTCGCGCGGTCGCTCCTTTGCGGCGTCCTTCTCCTCGGTGGCTGCGGCGTGACCGATCCCGCCGAGGCCTTTCAGGCCGGTCGGCAACGCTGGAACTCGCTGGGCATCGTGAACTACCGGTTCGAGCTGTCCCGCGGCTGCGAGTGTCTCCCCATCGGGGCGGTGCGGATCGTGGTCGAGAATGGCGTGGTGGTGTCGCGCACCGTGGTCGCGACCGGCCAGCTGCTCCAGGCGAGCCTCACGCCGCACTATCCGGACATCCCCGGCCTCTTCGATCTGGTCGACGACGCGTACCGCCGCGCGATCGACGTCCGGGTGAGCTTCGACCAGCAGTACGGCTATCCGCGAACGGCCAGCATCGACTACTTCGAGGGAGTGGACGACGAGATCAGTCTCACCGTGACCGCGTTCGAGGCAGACCAGCCCTGAGGAACTGCCTCAGACACCGATGTCCTCGTTCCAGAGGGCGGGTTGCTCGGCGATGAACCGGCGCATCAGCTCGATACAGCGAGGGTCCTGAACCACCTCCACGGCCACGCCCCGACCTCGGAGCAGCTCCTCCTCGCCGAGAAAGGTCGCGTTCTCTCCGACCACGACCCGGCCGATCCCGTAGAGCAGGATCGCGCCCGAGCACATCGCGCAGGGCGACAACGTGGTATAGAGGACGCTCCGGCGGTACGTCGCGGCGGAGCGCCGGCCCGCGTTCTCCAGGGCGTCCATCTCGCCATGGAGGACCACGCTGCCCCGCTGCACCCGGCGATTCCGTCCCCGCCCGATGATCTCGCCGTCGTGGACCAGGACGGAGCCGATCGGAATGCCGCCCTCCGCGAGCCCGGCCTGCGCTTCGGCGATCGCCGCGTCCAGATAGTCATCCATCGGGGCCTCACCAGGTGGGTGTCGGGGCTTCGAATCGCGGGGCCGCCCGAATCGGCGCCGGCGCAAACCGGGCGACCGAGCCGTAACCTGCGGCGAGGGCCCCGACGTTCGCAACGCACACCCTCGCGCGACTTGACGGCGGTCGAGCGCCGGCCTAGCCTTGGCCCCGCCGCCCCAGGGCGCCCCTGCCCCGGCCTGACACCGGCTGCACGCAGCCACGAGGGAAACCGAGCCGTGAGTCAACCAGCCCTCCTGCGGGAGCCCGTCCAGAGCGAGATCTACGACCGCGCGATCGAGCGATTCCGCCAGGCCAGGATCGTCCTGCCGACCTTCGCCCAGCTCGCCGATCCGTCCCGCATCCCGGAGCGGATCGCGGCAGCCGTCGCGGCGGTCGACCCGGATGCCGCCCATCCCCTGAATCTCTTTCGGGTCCACTGGCACAACGACGACACCCGCGCGGGCTTGGCCGCGATTCCCCGGTTCGTCGAGCTGCCCGCCGCCCTCACCGGCGTCGAGGCGAAGATCGTCGTCGCGCTGGGCGATCGCTTCCCGATGATCCGCGCCCACAAAGTCCTCGCCGCGTACGGGTGCCTGGCGCCGCGGGTCGTCCTGGGACAGTTCGATCCCACGACCCATCGCGCCGTCTGGCCGTCGACGGGCAACTACTGCCGGGGCGGCGTGGCGATCTCCCGGATCATGCAGTGCCACGGCGTGGCGGTGCTGCCGGAGGGCATGAGCCAGGAGCGCTTCGACTGGCTCGAGCGCTGGGCGCTGGACCCGGCGGACGTGATCCGGACCCCGGGCACGGAGAGCAACGTCAAGGAGATCTACGACAAGTGCGCCGAGCTCCGTGGCGACCCCGACAACGTGATCCTGAACCAGTTCTCGGAGTTTGCCAACCACCTGGTCCATTACCAGGTGACGGGCCAGGCGCTCGAGCGGATCTACGCCGCACTCCGCGACGCCAATCCCGACCTCCGGCTGCGGGCGTTCACCTGTGCCTCGGGCTCCGCCGGCACCCTGGGCGCGGGCGACTACCTCAAGGAACGGCACGGCACACTGATCGTGGCCGTGGAGGCGCTCGAGTGCCCGACGATGCTCTACAACGGCTTCGGCGAGCACAACATCCAGGGCATCGGCGACAAGCACATTCCGCTGATCCACAACGTGATGAACACCGACGTGGTGACGGCGGTGTCGGACGTGGCCACGGACCAGCTGCTGGTGCTGTTCAACACCGATGCCGGGCGCGCTTTCCTGCGCGACCGCCGCGGCGTGTCGGACGCGGTGCTCGCCGCGCTCGACTCGCTGGGCATCTCGAGCATCTGCAACGTGCTGGCCGCCATCAAGATGGCCAAGCGCTTCGGGCTCGGCCCGTCGGACGTCGTGCTCACCGTGGCGACCGACGGCGCAGCCATGTACCGGTCGGAGGTCGAGCGCCTCGCGCCCAGGCACTTCCCGGGCGGCTTTGACGACTCGGCGGCCGCGAGGACGTTCGGCGAGCATCTGCTGGGGGAGACGGCGGATCATCTGCTGGAGCTGTCGCATCGCGATCGCGAGCGGATCTTCAACCTCGGCTACTTCACCTGGGTGGAGCAGCAGGGCGTGACGCTCGACGCCTTCACCGCTCGAAGGAACCAGGCGTTCTGGCGAGGCTTGCGGGAGCTGCTTCCACGGTGGGACGAGCTGATCGACGAGTTCAACGACCGCACCGGGGCGGCCGGGGCGCTCTGACGACGGCAGGCAGAACGCCCCACCCAGGGTGTCAGTGTGCGCGCTCGAAGTGAGCGTTCGGACTCGAGGCGGAGCTCCCAAATCGGCAACGCGAGATGGCTAGTGTTGTTCCAACTTAAATAAGCTAATAGATTGTCTCTGGTCCTCGGCCGAGGAGCAGGGATGACACGTCGGGTCAGGCTGCGCCGGCTGTCGCGGGCGGAACAGCGGGTGCTCGCGGCGAAA
>JBFXAS010000189.1:0-10556 GCA_050184075.1 Gemmatimonadales bacterium | reverse complement strand
GGGACCCGGTGCCGTCGCCGGACGGGCGGCGGCGGGCGTACCGCGCGCTCAACCATCTCTGGGTGATGGACCTGCCGGAAGGGACGCCGCGCCGGGTCACCGCGCTCTCCGAGGGCGAGTTCTTCCCCACCTGGTCGCCGGACGGCCGCTGGCTGGCGTTCGTGACCTGGTCGGGTGAGGGAGGTCACCTCTACAAGGCGCCGGTCGACGGCGGCGGCGCCCCGGTCCGGCTGACGACGGAGCCGGCGACCTACTATCAGCCCGCCTGGTCGCCCGACGGCGGCCGGATCGTGGCGATGCGGGCCGACTCGCGCGAGCTGATCGAGACCCTGCAGCGCTTCGGCGGAGGGCAGGGCGCCCGCATCGTCTGGGTCCCGGCGGCGGGCGGGCCGACCACGACCATCATGCTCGCCGGCGGACGGCAGCAGCCGCACTTCACCGCCGACTCGACCCGGATCTTCGCCTACGGCAACGACGGCCTGGTCTCCTTCCGGTTCGACGGCTCGGACCTGAAGGCCCACGTCAAGGTGACCGGCGCGAACCCGCCCGGCTCGACGGGAACGCCGCCCCAGGCGTCGCTGGTGCTGATGGCGCCCCGGGGCGATCAGGCGCTGGCGCAGGTGGGTCAGAATCTCTTCGCGGTGACGGTGCCGCTCGTGGGCGGTGCGGTGCCGACGATCTCCACCGCGAGCACCGACGGCGCCATCGTCCCGATCCGGCAGCTGACCGACATCGGCGGCGAGTTCCCCGCCTGGAGCGCCGACGGCCGCACCGTCTACTGGGCGATCGGCAATGCGCTGGTCTCCTACGATCTCGACCGGGCCCGTGTGGTCGACGACAGCGTGCGCCGGGCCCGCGCCGCCGCGCCGGATTCGGCGCGGGGCGGCGACGACGCCAAGTATCATCCCACCGAGCGGCGGATCCGGGTCGAAGGCGCGCGCGACCGGCCCGAGGGCACGGTCGTGCTCCGCGGCGGCCGGGCGATCACGATGCGCCGCGACGAGGTGATCGAGGACGCCGAGATCGTGGTGACCGGCAATCGGATCGTGGCCGTCGGACCGCGCGGCTCGGTGACCGTGCCGCGGAACGCCCGGGTGATCGACGTCAGCGGGAAGACCCTGCTCCCGGGCTTCGTCGACACCCACGCGCACTTCCGGCACTCGCCCGGGGTGCACAACACCCAGCCGTGGGCCCTGCTCGCCAACCTCGCCTACGGCGTCACCACGACCCGCGACCCGCAGACCGGCACCACCGACGTGCTGAGCTACGCCGATCGGGTCGACCTGGGCGAGGTGATCGGGCCCCGGGTCTTCTCGACGGGGCCGGGGGTTTTCGCGACCGAGCGGATCCGGGATCTCGACCACGCGCGGCACGTCCTCCGGCGCTACAGCGACTACTACGACACCAAGACCATCAAGATGTACGGTGCCGGCAATCGCCAGCAGCGCCAGTGGATCATCATGGCGGCGCGCGAGCTCGAGCTGATGCCGACCACCGAAGGCTCGCTCCAGTTCGCCCTCGACCTGACCCACGTGATGGACGGCTACACCGGGGTCGAGCACAATATTCCCATCGTGCCGATGTTCGAGGACGTGGTCGGCCTGCTGCGGACCGGCCAGACCACCACGACGCCGACCCTCCTGGTCTCCTACGGCGGGCCCTGGGCCGAGAACTACTGGTACACCCACGAAGAAGTCCACGACGACGCCAAGCTCCGGCGCTTCACACCGGAGTCGGAGCTCGACAGCAAGACCCGCCGTCGCGGGCAGGGCGCCGGCGGGTCGCCCGGGCCTGGTGGTTGGTTCCGCGACGACGAGTACGCCTTCCGCAAGCACGCGGGCTTCATTCGCGATCTCCTCGACGCCGGGGGCCGCGCCGGGGTCGGCAGCCATGGCCAGCTGCAAGGCCTCGGTTACCACTGGGAGCTCTGGACGGTCGAGAGCGGGGGGATGACCACCCACCAGGCGCTTCGGATGGCCACCCAGATGGGCGCCGAGGCGATCGGGCTCGGCACCCAGGTCGGCTCGCTCGAGCCGGGCAAGCTGGCGGACATCCTGGTGCTCGATCGGAACCCGCTCGAGAGCATTCGGAACTCCAACTCGGTCCGATACGTGATGAAGAACGGTCGGATCTACGAAGGCGAGACGCTGGACGAGATCTGGCCCCGACAGCGGCCGCTGCCGGAGATGCCCTGGCGTCACGCGGAGCCCCGGACGGCCGCGGGAATTCGTTAGGCGGCCGGCGCCCGCCGGCCCCGCCTGGCTCGAAGCCCCAAGCGCTTTCCCCGCCGTCACTTGGCCGACCGGGCCGCGGGCGCGGCGGCGCGCGCGCTGGCCTCGCCTCCGGGGACGCGCTAGGTTGCCCCCGTCGCGCGGGGCCGCTGTCGGCCCCTCGCTACTTCGAGGGAATCGTGATCGCCCAGAGAAGCCCACGATCGACGCGCTGGCTCCGCTCGGGCCTGGCGCTCGCGGCGCTCGCGGCCGGCGCCCGGACGGTGAGCGCCCAGCCTCCGCACTACAACCGTGTGCCGAGCATGGAGCGGGTCCGGCTCGAGTTCCTCGACAACGTCCGGCGGGCCGTCGGGAAGACGCTGGAGCAGCTGAAAGAAGCGGTCCAGCGGACCGACACGACCAAGGCGCTGGACCTCTTCGTCGACGGTGCCCTCTACACCGGCTCCGACGGGATCAACCACTACGGGTTCGACGGCATTCGCGATGGGCTCGGTACGCGGATCCAGCGCTCGGGCGGTCTCGCGCTCACGGTGCTGGATTTCACCGCCAGCGGCGCCCTCGCCTACCAGTACGGCCGCTACACCTACGCCGCGGGACCGGACGGCACGGGCTTCGAGGAAGGCACCTACGTGCTGGTCATGCAGCAGGACGGACGCGGCTACAAGATCCGATCCTTCGTCGAGCGCGCCGACGGCTCGCCTTGAGGCGCGCGCCGCGCCCCGTGCCGAAACCGCTGCCGTCGGGCGGCCGTAGTCGTCACCGCAGGATCGTTCTGGCTGGCCAGGCACGATCACGATAGACTACACCGGCTTCTGCAACCGATTCGCCTCGGTGGGTGTCCACGATTACGGGATGCCCCGTCGCCCTCCACGCTCGCACCTCAAGGCGTCAACTGGAGTCGCCGCATGCGCTTTCGTCATCTCCTCGGCCGTTCCACCCTGCTGCTCGGGCTCTCCGGCTCGCTGGCCCTGGTCGCGACCCGACCGCCCGCGCCGGAGCCCGCCGCCGCCGACACCGTCGGGCTGCCGCTCAAGCCCACCCGGGTGGCGCGGTTCACCGCCAGCAAGGGCACCTGGATGTCGCTCGACGTGAGCCCCGACGGCTCGCGAATCGTCTTCGATCTTCTCGGTGATCTCTACACCCTGCCGATCGCCGGCGGCCAGGCGACCCGAATCAGCGAAGGGATGGCCTTCGACGTCCAGCCGCGATGGAGCCCGGACGGGCGCCGGATCGTCTTCGTCTCGGACCGCACGGGCGGCGAAAACCTCTTCACCATCGCGCCCGACGGCAGCGACGTCCGGCAGCTGAGCCCCGAGGGCAACTACGACAACTACCTGTCGCCGGAGTGGACCCCGGACGGGAAGTACGTCGTCACCGGACGCTGGGGCGGGCTCTTCGGAATCTCCAAGCTCTGGCTTTTCGACATCGACGGCGGCAGCGGCGTCCAGGTCACCAGCGGATTGCCGGTCCAGATGCACATGGGCCCGGCCTTCGGCCCCGACGGCCGCTACATCTACTACGCCACGCGGATGGGACCCTGGCAGTACAACGCGGCGATGCCGCAGTTCCAGCTCGCCGTCTACGATCGCGAAACCGGTCGGTCGACCACGCTGAGCTCCCGCTACGGCTCCGCCTTCCGCCCGGCGGTGTCGCCCGACGGCAAGTGGCTGGTCTACGGCTCGCGCGAGGACGCCGAGACCGGACTCCGGATCCGCGATCTGGCGAGCGGCGACGAGCGCTGGCTCGCCTATCCGGTCCAGCGCGACAACATCGAGGCGATTCCCGATCTCGACGCGCTGCCCGGCTACTCGTTCATGCCGGACTCGCGCTCGCTGGTGATCTCCTACGGCGGCGAGATCTGGCGGGTCCCGATCGACGGCGCGCCGCCGAGCAAGATCCCCTTCACCGCCAATGCGGAAGTGGCGCTCGGCCCCGAAGTGAAGTTCAGCTACCCGATCGAGGACACGCCGACGTTCGTCGTGCGCCAGATCCGCGATCCCAAGACCTCGCCGGACGGACGCCGCCTGGCGTTCACCGCGCTCGACCGCCTCTACGTGGTCGATCTCCCGAGCGGTACGCCACGCCGGGTGACCAACGCGGAGGTCGGTGAGTACGATCCGACCTGGTCGCCCGACGGCCAATCGCTGGCCTACGTCACCTGGGACGGCACCAACGGCTACCTGATGCGGGTCGATCTCGGTGGCGGCCAGAGCCGCCGGCTGGTCGAGGTTCCGGCTTTCTACCAGAGCCCGGCCTGGGCGCCCAACGGCGATCGGATCGTGGTGACCCGTTCCTCGGCCCGCAACATGCGCGAGGCGACCGGGCCCGGCGTCGACGGCTTCGGCGCGGAGTTCGCCTGGGTGCCGGCCGGCGGCGGGAGCCTCACCGCGATCCGGCCGAGCGGGGCGCTCGGCACCGTCCACTTCACCAGCGATGGCGAGCGGATCTACGCCTACGGCTTCGTGCCCCGCCCGCCCGCCGCGCCGCCCACCACGCCGCAGGGCACCGCGCTGGTCTCCTTCCGCTGGGACGGCACCGATCTCAAGCAGCACGTCCGCGTCCTCGGCGCGCTGCCGCTCGGGGTCGAGGCCGACATGGACCTCAACCGGTCGGACGTGCTGACGCCGGAGATGTACCTCCGGGCCGCCGGCATCAACGAGGAGGGCGAGCAGGAGGCCGTTCCCGGCAGCTCGGCGTCGGTGCTGTTGATGGCGCCGCGAGGCGACTACGCGCTCGCGGCCGTCGGCAACGACATCTACGTCGCCAAGGTACCGGTGGTCGGCGGCAACGTTCCCGTGATCAACGTTCGCAAGCCGGACAGCGCCGGCACCCGCGCGATGCAGCTCTCCGACATCGGCGGGGAGTTCCCCAGCTGGAGCGCCGATGGCCAGACGGTTCACTGGTCGATCGGCAACGCGTTCGTGAGCTACGACCTGGCCCGTGGGCTCGCCGTGGACGACAGCTTGCGGCGCGCAGGGGCCGACTCGGCGACGCGCGCCGGCCAGGCCTATCGGCCGACCGAGCGGCGGATTCAGGTCACCGCCAGCCGCGACATCCCACAGGGCACCGTCGTGCTCCGCGGCGGGCGGGTGGTCACCATGCGCGGCGACGAGGTGATCGAGAACGCCGACGTGGTGATCCGCAACAACCGGATCGTGAGCGTGGGTGCGCGGGGCAACGCGCCGGCCGACGCGCGGGTGATCGACGTTGCCGGCAAGACGATCGTCCCGGGTTTCGTCGACGTCCACTCCCACATGTGGTCCACCTGGGGCATCCACTGGATGCGGAACTGGATCTACGACGCGAATCTCGCCTGGGGCGTCACCACCACCCGCGACCCGCAGACCGGGACCACCGACGTGCTGACCTACCAGGACCGGGTCGAGGCCGGCTCGATTCCCGGGCCCCGGATCTACTCGACCGGGCCGGGCGTCTTCTCCGGAGACCGGGTCGGCAGCCTGGCCCGCGCCCGTGACGTGCTGAAGCGCTACAGCGAGTACTACGACACCAAGACCTTCAAGATGTACATGTCGGGCAACCGCCAGACCCGCCAGTACCTGATCATGGCGGCCCGCGAGCTCCAGCTGATGCCCACCACCGAAGGTGGGCTCCAGTGGATGCTCAACATGACCCACGCGATCGACGGCTATCCCGGCATCGAGCACAGCATCCCGATCACGCCGATGTACAACGACGTCGTGGAGCTGCTCAAGACCTCGGGAACGGTCAACACTCCGACCCTTCTGGTGAGCTACGGCGGCCCCTGGGCGGAGAACTACTTCTACACCACCGAGAACCCGCTCGGCGATCCCAAGGTCCGCCACTTCATGCCGCCCGAGGAGCTCGACCTGAAGGCCCGCCGGCGCAACGCGCTGGCGTCGCCCGGGCCGACCGGCTGGGCCCATCCATCGGAGTACGCCTTCTCCAAGCACTCCCAGTTCCACAAGGACATGGTCGAGGCTGGCGGCCGGGTCGGCGTCGGCAGCCACGGGCAGTTCCAGGGCCTCGGCTACCACTGGGAGGTCTGGGCGCTGCAGAGCGGCGGGATGCGTCCGATCGACGCGCTCAAGGCCGCCACCATCATGGGCGCCGACGCGATCGGCCTGAGCAAGGACCTGGGCTCGATCGAAGGCGGCAAGCTGGCCGACCTGTTAGTGCTCGACCGGAACCCGCTCGACGACATCCGGAACACCAACTCGATCCGGTACGTGATGAAGAACGGCCGCCTCTACGAAGGCGACACCATGAACGAGCTCTGGCCGCGGCAGGCAGCCGCCCCCGACCAGCCCTGGCGCCACGCCGCGCCCGCGAACACCACCGGGATTCGGTGAGGCCCATCATGCGCAAACAGACCGGTGCCATGACGACCTTTTCGCTCGGAGCGGCCGCGCTGCTCCTCGCCCTCGCCCCTTCGAGCGCGCTCGGCCAGGGGCCCCGCGGCCCCGGTGGGCCGGGCGGATCACCCAGCAAGCCGCTGCCGCTCGAGCCCGGCCGCACGGCCGAGTTCACGGCCACCAAGGGCACCTGGATGTCGCTCGACGTGAGCCCCGACGGCTCGACCATCGTCTTCGACCTCCTCGGCGACCTCTATTCGATGCCGATCTCCGGCGGCGAGGCGAAGCGGCTCACCCACGGGCTCGCCTACGACGCGCAGCCGCGCTTCAGCCCCGACGGCAAGCGGATCGCCTTCGTCTCCGATCGGAGCGGCGGCGACAACGTCTGGATCCTGGACGTGGCCGACGGCGACACCACGCAGCTCACCCGGGGGAACGCGAATCAGTATTTCTCGCCGGAGTGGAGCCCGGACGGGAAGTACGTCGTGGTCAGCCGCGCCAGCGGCACCTTCGGCGCGGCCAAGCTGCACCTCTACCACGTCGACGGCGGGAGCGGCTTCGCGCTGATCCGGCAGCCGCCCGCCCTGAAGACCGTGGGCGCCGCGTTCAGCCCGGACGGGAAGCGGATCTGGTTCGCCGGCCGCGACGGCGACTGGCACTACAACGCGATTTTCCCGCAGTACCAGCTCGCCTATTACGACCGCGAGACGGGCGAGCTCTTTCCGATGACCAGCCGCTACGGCTCGGCCTTCCGGCCGGCGATCTCGCCCGACGGCAAGTGGCTGGTCTTCGGGAGCCGGCACGACAACCAGACCGGCCTGCGGATCCGCGACCTGGTCACCGGCGACGAGAGCTGGCTCGCCTTCCCGATCCAGCGCGACGACATCGAGTCGCGAGGCACCCTCGACGCGCTGCCGGGCTACGCCTTCACCCCGGACTCCCGTGCCGTCGTCATCTCCTACGGCGGGGAATTCTGGCGGGTCCCGGTCGACAAGAGCGCGCCGACCAAGATCCCCTTCCGGGCAGAGGTTAAGCTCGACATCGGCCCCGAGGTCAAGTTCACCTACCGGGCCGACACCTCGGCCATGGTCACCGCGCACCAGATCCGGAACCCGGTGGTCTCGCCCGACAAGAAGCGGGTGGCGTTCACCGCGGTCGACCGGCTCTACGTGATGGAGCTGCCCGATGGCACGCCGCGGCGGGTCTCGAGCGCCGACGTCGGCGAGTACCAGCCGGTCTGGTCGCCCGACGGCAAGTGGCTGGCCTACCTCACCTGGGGTGACGAGGCCGGCGGCCACCTGATGAAGGTGGGCTTCGAGGGGCGCCAGTCGGCCCCGACGCAGCTCACCCGAACCGCCGCGCTCTACTCCAACCCGGCCTGGTCACCCGATGGCTCCCGGGTGGTGGCCACCCGCAACGCCGCGCGCGATCTGGTGGAGGCCTCCGGCGTGGGCGGCAACGTCCTCGGCGGCGACTTCGTCTGGGTCCCCGCCGCGGGCGGCGAGGTCACCGTGATCGCGCCGACGGCCGGGCTCGACGTGGCCCATTTCGTCACCAGCCAGCCGGACCGGATTTACGCTTCCGGCTTCCAGCAGGGTCTGGTCTCGTTCCGTTGGGACGGCACCGACCAGAAGCCGCACCTCCGGGTGGTGGGGATGCCGAGCGGCGCGGGCGGCATCGGCCTGCTCGACCCGGTCGACGAGATGGTGGTGATGCCGCGCCGGGTCGGCTTGATCCAGGCCGACGTCCTCCGCACCGCGGTGGCCGACCTGGAACCCGGCCAGCAGGGCACTCCGGCGGGCCTCATCATCATGTCGCCCGCCGGCGGCCGGGCCCTGGCCCAGGTGGGCCGTGACGTCTACACCGTGCCGGTGCCGCTGGTCGGCGGCGCCGCCCCGACCGTGATGGTCGGCGGTCCGCCCCCCGCGAGCCCGGTCCCGACCAGGAAGCTCACCGACGTCGGCGGCGAGTTTCCCTCCTGGGAGGCCGACGGCACGACGGTCCACTTCGCGCTCGGCAACGTGCTCTTCCACTACGATCTTGTCCGCGCCGAGGCGGTCGACGACAGTCTGAAGGCGGTGCAGAAGGAGAAGGCCGACAGCGCCGGCTTCGTGCGGGTGATCAACGACAGTGTGAAGACGTTGCAGGGCAAGGCGGACAGCCTGATCAAGGCGGGCCAGCAGGTGCCCGACTCGATCAAGGTGAAGATCTTCGATCTCAAGGCGCGGATCACGGCCGACTCGGTGGAGCGCGCCAAGGCCCGGAAGGCCAAGGCCGATTCGGCCAAGGCCGCGGCCGAGGGCAAGGCTGACACCACGGCGATGGCCGCGACGAAGGCCAAGCAGGACACCACCCCGGGCTACAAGCCGGAGGAGCTCAAGATCAAGGTCGAGGTCCCTCGCGACACCCCGCGCGGCACGGTCGTGCTCCGGGGCGGTAAGGCGATCACGATGAAGGGGAAGGAGATCATCGAGAACGCCGACGTGGTGGTGCGGGACAATCGGATCGTCGCGATCGGTCCGCGGGGGCAGGTGGAGATTCCCTCGGGAGCGCGGATCGTCGACGTCACCGGCAAGGTGCTGATGCCCGGCATGATCGACACCCACTATCACGCCCAGTGGCTGATTCCCGAGATCCATCCGGGCCAGACCTGGCAGTATCTCACCACCCTGGCGTACGGCGTCACCACGACCCGGGATCCGCAGACGGCCTCGACCGACATCCTGAGCTACCAGGACCGGGTCGAGTCCGGCGCCATGGTCGGCCCGCGGATCTATTCGACCGGTCCCGGCGTCTTCGCCTCCGACGGCATCAGCAGCATGGAGGAAGCGAAGACCTTCCTGAAGCGCTACGCCCAGTACTGGGATACCAAGACGCTCAAGATGTACATGAGCGGCAACCGCCAGACCCGACAGTTCATCATCATGGCGGCCAAGGAGCTGGGCATCATGCCCACCACCGAAGGCGGGCTCGACTTCAAGCTCGACCTGACCCACGCGATGGACGGCTACTCCGGCGTCGAGCACGCGCTCCCGATCGCGCCGATCTACGACGACGTGGTCGAGGTCTTCAAGGCCAGCCAGACCACCAATTCGCCGACCCTCCTGGTCTCCTACGGCGGGCCGTTCGGCGAGAACTACTACTACACCCACGAAGACGTGATCGGTGACCGCAAGCTCGCCCGCTTCATGCCCAAGGGTCAGATCGACGCGCGGGCCAAGCGCCGCGGCAGCGAGCCGCCTCCGGGCTTCCCGGGCGGCTACCGGCAGGGCGGTTGGTTCCACGAGGACGAGTACGTCTTTCCGCTCCACGCCGAGTTCGTCAAGCGGTTGATCGAAGGCGGGGCGCGCGCCGCCACCGGCGCCCACGGTCAGCTGCAGGGGCTCGGCAATCACTGGGAGCTCTGGGCGATGGCGTCGGGCGGGCTCTCTACGCACGACGCGCTCCGGGCCGCCACGATCTACGGCGCCGAAGCGATCGGCATGGCGCCCGACATCGGCTCGCTCGAGGCCGGCAAGCTCGCCGACATCCTGGTCCTCGATCGCGATCCGCTGGCCGACATCCGGAATAGCAACTCCATCCGCTACGTGATGAAGAACGGCCGGCTCTACGAGGGCGATACCCTCAACGAGATCTATCCGCGCCAGCGGCCGCTCGAGCGTCAATGGTGGGCGGACGGCCTGCCGGAGGTGGCGGCCGGGATCCGCTGAGCGGCTCGCTCCGGGGTGAATCGAAACGGGGGTCGGCCTGAGCCGGCCCCCGCTTTCGTTTGGCCCGGGTTCAAGCATGCCCCAGCGGATGCCGAAACCCAGGGCACGCACCGACACTGGCCGCGGTCACGGAGGGTATAGCACGGATGCAACGGTCCCGGTGGTTCAACCGCTCGCCCGAGGACCCGGTGGCGACGAGCGCCGGCGTGGGCGCGGGGCCCATCGTGCGGCCGCCGCGCCTGGTCGAGGCCGCCGCGTGACCCGGTAGCGGGTGCTGTTCG
>JBFXAS010000188.1:0-10587 GCA_050184075.1 Gemmatimonadales bacterium | reverse complement strand
CACCTCCTCGCAGGACGTGGGCGAGGAGTACGTCGACATCGAGGCCCGGATCGGCAATGCCCGGCGGCTGGAGGAGCGGCTGGTCATCATGCTGGCCACCCGGACCGGCAAGCTCGAGGAGGCGCTGGCGGTCGAGCGGGAGCTGGCCCGGGTTCGGGAGAGCATCGAGCGCCTCGAGGGGCGGCTCCGCTATCTGGGCGCCCGGGTGGCCGAGAGCACGATCACGATCGAGCTTTACGAGCCGGCGCCGCTGGTGGGCAACCCCGGCTCGAATGTGATGGTCGAAGCGCTGCGCCAGAGCTGGCGGAACTTCGTCGAGGTGACGGCCGCGGGCATCGCGATGCTTGGCGGGCTCCTGCCAGTGGGCCTGGTGCTCGGCCTGATCGGGTTCGGCGTCCGGCGGCGCTGGCAGCGGCGCCGGACGGCCGCGGCCGCCGCCTAACGAAGGACCAGGCCGAGCTGGGCGCTGGGCAGAACCCGGGCGCCCCGATAGAGCGCGAGCACCCCGGCAACGCTGCCGAGCGCCTGAACGGCCAGGCGAGGTCCGACCTGGCGCTCGAGGCCGACGACCGGGCCGAGCTCGACCCCGATGTAGGCGTCGTCGCCACCCTCGTCGCCGCCGTGGAACGCCGCGCCGCGGAGCCCGAGCACCGGACGCCAGCCCGGGCCGGGTCGGGTGTAGCGGAGGTCGACCAGGATGGTCTCGCGGTCGGGGACGCCGGAGTAGACCGTGTAGCGGAAGCCCAGCCCGATCGAGAAGCCCGAGCGGAAGCGGAGATCGGGCACGGCTTCGAGGGTCAATCCCGCGCCGGGTTCCCGCGGCGCGAGCTCCGCCAGCGAAGCGGCCACCCCCGCCGATAGCGTGATGCCCGGCCGCTGCGCCCCGGCCTCCGCCGCCGTGGCGAGGCAGAGCAAGGTGGTGATCAGCGCTCTCGTGATCATCGCTCGACTCCCGTTGAGGTACCAAGGCAAGCTCGCAGCGGCCCGTGGTCGTACCGTGACCTGGGCCGCTCGTGCCTGACGGCAGGCTGGGCGGGGGCTTCGGGCGGACGGGCTTCACGCGGCGTCCCTCGCGCGGGGCCTCCGTGTCGCCGGGCTCCGGCGGTCGGAACGCGAGGTCGATGGCGAGACAGATGGTCTTGCTGAAGGGGAGCAGGAGCGCCTGGGTCACCACCGCCACCGCGACGCCGCCCCAAGGGAGCTCGTTCCGGGGCCCGCTGGAGAGCTTGTTGCCCGGTCGGAGGGAGCGCTCGGGCGCTAAATCGGCAGCTCGTCGTCGCGGATCAGCACCAAGATCGCGGCCTGGGGCACCACCAGGTACTTCTTGCCGTCGAATCCGATCTCGACCGCCGCCTTGCGGAAGAAGATCGCGTGGTCGCCGACCCGGGCCTGCATCGGACGATATTTCGGGGTCTGTTCGCCGACCCGCCAGGGCTCGTCGTCGAAGCTCGAGGGGTCGGGCACCGGATCGCCCGGGCCGGTGGCGACGATCAGGCCTTCCTGCACCTGTTGCGTGTCGACCGCGGTGGCGGGCAGGTAGAGCCCGACCCGGGTTCGCTCCTCGCCGCCCTCGGGGCTGATCAGGACCCGATCGCCCACCACCAGCAGCTTGCGAGGCAGCTCCATCCGTTACTCTCCGTCGTGGACCGTCTTGAGCTCGATGACCCGCAGGCGGCGGATGGCGTGGGGCAGCCGGAGCTCCACCTCCTCGCCCACCTTGCGGTCCTTGAGGGCGAGCCCGAGTGGCGAGCCGAGGGAAATGTGGCCGGCGTCGATGTCCATCAGCTCGGCGAGAACCAGCTGGTAGCGCTCGGTCTCGTCGGTCTCGATGTCGACGACCGTGACCCACGAGCCGAGCCCGACGCGGTCGAGCGGGGCCTCGGTGTTGGCGAGTTGGCTCAGTTGGGCGAGCCGCTGGTGCAGCTGGCCGAGTCGGGCCTGGACCAGCCGCTGGCGCTCCAGGGCCGCCTTGTACTCCGAGTTCTCGCGGAGGTCGCCGAGCTCGACTGCGGTCGCGATGGCCTGGGGGAGCGTCACGTTGAGCTCACGGCTCAGCGCCGCGATCTCCTGTGACAGCTTGAGCCTCATCTCCTCGATCATGGGGCACCATCAGGCTATAAAGAAGCCGCCCGACCGGGGCCACCGGTCGGGCACTCAAGTCACTCACTCCCAAGAAGATAGCCCGGCAGGGCAGAAAGGGAATGGGGCTTATCGGGGCGGCCGCTTGGGCATCTTCTTCATCATCTCGGCCATGCCCGGCGGCATCTCGAACTTGTTGAATCCGGCGGGGACCCGAAAATCCTCGGCGGCAAGGGCCTCGCGCGCGACGGAGAGGGCTTCGAGCACCGGCTCCCGCTTGCCACCACCCGCGATCCGCTCGACCTTGAGGGGCTGGAAGCCGTCCTTGAAGCGGGCGGCCAGCTGCCGGTACTGGAGTGGGATGGAGGGTCCGGTCGCGGCGCCCCGGGCCATCGGGTTTCTCGCGAAGCCGCCCATGAAGCCCAGGCCGGTGGCCGCGCAGATGTCCATCTGCTCGTCCTTGGTGGTGACCAGGAAATGCTCGCACTCGTGCTCGGCGATCGTCTCCTTCTTGCCCGTGGCCTCGATTCTGAAGTCGGCGTCGCTCTCCTGCTTGCCGGCCATCGCCTCGGCCTGCTCGGCCAGATCCACGATCATGTACATCTTCTGCTCGGGCATCACGAAGGTGGCGGTGCCTTTGGCTCGATCGACCAGCTGGTAGCCCATCCCGCGGCCGGGGCCCTGGGTGAGCTCCATGCGCGAGATTTCACCTCGTGAGCTGATCTTCATCTCCATCGACCGGCCGTCGGAGCTCATCCGGTAGACGATCACGCCCTCGAACTGGTCCTGCGCCGAAGCGGATCCGACGGCGGCGAAGGCGAAGAGGGTAGTGAAGAGCACGGCCCGCTGCATTGCTGTCTCCGGTGTCGAGGGTGCTTTGCTCAAAATAGCCGCGGCGGGCGCGCCGGAGGGAGTCTCGGGTGGGTCGGGGCCTGACAATCCGACCGGGGCCGCGCCTCCGGGTGTTCGCTTCGGCAGCTTGACAGCCGTGCGGGCCGTCGACAAGGTCAACCGTCTTTCGCGAGAGTGACTCACCGATGACCTCCCAGCTGCTCCCCCGCGCGCTCCCGGCGACGCTCCTGGCCCTGGGCTGCCTTGCCGGCCGGTCGGACGCGCAACAACCCGCGAGCCGATGGGAGACGCTCGCCCGCGACCTGCTCCGCGAGCTGATCGAGATCAACACGACCGCGAGCACGGGCAGCACCGCCGAGGCCGCCCACGCGATGGCGTCGAGGGTTCGCGAGGCCGGATTTCCGGACCGCGACGTGACCGTGGTCGAGCACGCCCCGCGCAAGGGCAATCTGATCGTCCGTCTCCGCGGCAGCGATCCGTCCAGGAAGCCGATCCTGCTGCTCTCCCACATCGACGTCGTGGAGGCCAACCCGGAGGACTGGACCCTGCCGCCGTTCTCGTTCGTCGAGCGCGACGGAACCTTCTATGGCCGCGGCGTGGCCGACGACAAGGACGAGGGCGCCATCCACCTCGCGCTGATCATGCGGATGAAGGCCGAGGGCTTCGTGCCGGACCGGGACATCATCGTGGCGCTCACGGCCGACGAGGAAGGTGGGACCGACAACGGGGTGGGCTGGCTGCTCGCGAACCGGCGGGAGCTGATCGACGCCGAGTACGCGCTCAACGAGGGCGGCGGCGGGCGGGTCCGGGACGGGCGTAAGGTCTCCAACGACGTCCAGGCGAGCGAGAAGAAGTATCTGAACTTCATTCTCGAGTCGACCAACCCCGGTGGCCACAGCTCGGTGCCGGTCAAGGACAATGCGATCACCCATCTGGCCACGGCGCTGGTCAAGGTCGGCGCGCACGACTTCCCCGTCCGTCTGAATCCCGTCACCCGGGCCTACTTCGAGCGCTCCGCCGGGCTGGTCCAGGGCGAGATCGGTGAGGCGATGCGGGCCATCGTCGCCGATCCGAGCGACGTGCGGGCCGCCGCCCTGCTCTCCCGCGACCCGCGCTACAACTCGCAGCTCCGGACCACCTGCGTGGCCACCCTGCTCGAGGGAGGCCACGCGCCCAACGCGCTGCCCCAGCGGGCCCGGGCCAACGTCAACTGCCGGATCCTGCCCGACGAGGATCCCGAGAGGATCCGGTCCTCGCTGGTCCAGGTGATCGGCGACCCCAAGGTGTCGGTGACGATGGAGGGAGAGGCGCGCAACAGCCCGCCGTCGCCGCTCACGCCGGAGCTGATGGGCACGATCGAGCGGATCACGAGCGAGCTCTGGCCGGGGCTGCCGGTGATCCCGACCATGAGCACCGGCGCCACCGACGGGCTCTTCCTCAGGAACGCCGGGATCCCGGTCTACGGCGTCTCCGGCCTCTTCTACGACGACCCCAACGCCCACGGGATGAACGAGCGGATCTCGGCGGCCGCGTTCTATCAGGGGCTCGAGTTCATGTACCGGCTGGTGAAGAGTCTGACCGGGGCGGGAGTGAGTTGAGAGGTGGTCGGGCGCTCCTGCTGCTCGCGGCGCTCGCGGCAGGGTGTGGCGGCGCACCGATGACCGACCGCGCCCGCCCGCTCGTGATCGCGCACCGAGGAGCGAGCGGGCACCGGCCCGAGCACACCATCGCGTCGTATCGGCTGGCCATCGAGCAGGGCGCCGACTACATCGAGCCCGATCTGGTGATGACCAGCGACGGCGCCCTCGTCGCCCGGCACGAGAACGAGATCGGGGGCACCACCGACGTCGCCGAGCGCTTCGCCGAGCGCCGGCGCACGACCACGATCGACGGCCAGGAGGTGACGGGGTGGTTCGCGGAGGACTTCACCTTGGCGGAGATCAAGAGTCTCCGGGCCCGGGAACGCCTGCCCTCGCGGTCACACCAGTTCGACGGGCAATTCGAGATCCCGACCTTCGAGGAGGTGCTCGACCTGGCCGAGGCGGAGAGCAGGGCCCGCGGTCGGGTGATCGGCGTCTACCCGGAGACCAAGCACCCGTCGTATCACGAGTCGCGTGGCCTCGCCATTACCCGCGCGGTGCTCGAGGCGCTGGAGCGCCGGGGCTATCGCACGGACCGGGATCCGGTCTTCATCCAGTCGTTCGAGACGGCCAATCTCCGCTGGCTTCGGAGTCGAACCGGGCTCCGGCTGATTCAGTTGATCGAAGCGACGGGCGCGCCGGCCGACTTCGTCCTTTCCGGCGACCCGCGGAGCTACGCCGACTTGGCGACGCCCGCCGGCCTTGCCCGGGTGGCCGCCTGGGCCGATGGGATCGGTCCGAGCAAACAGCTGGTCCAGCCGATCGGGGAGGCGGGGGAGCTGCTCGAGGCGACGACGCTGGTGCGCGACGCCCACGCGGCGGGGCTCCTGGTGCACGTCTGGACCGTGCGGAGCGACCTCCCGTTCCTGGCGGCGGCTTACGCCGGCGATCCGCTGGCCGAGCCGCGCCGGCTGCGCGAGCTCGGCGTCGACGGGATGTTCACCGACTTTCCCGACCAGGCGGTCGAGGCGTTAGGCGGGCGGCCAGACGCCTAGGGCCTGGCGGAGCTGGACGATCTGGCCCAGGTGGTAGCTGTTGTGGACGGCCAGCGCGGTGAGCACGGTCTCCACGGTGTCGTCCGATCCCTTGTGGGCGATCCGGGCGAGGGTCGAGGCCTGCGCGTCGGCCAGGGTGACCAGCTGATCCAGGCTGGTCCGGAAGAGGGCGAGCTCGTGACGCCAGGCGAGCTCGTCTTTGGGCTCGGGATCGGGCCAGCTCAGGGACCAGTCGTCCGGATGGCTCTTGACGGTCGACTCGATGCACTTGAGCTCGACGTCCATCCAGAAGTTGAGGTGGAAGACCAGCTGGTAGATCGAATGGCGGAAGCCCGCCGGCCGCATGCCAGCCTGCCGCCAGTCGATGCCCTCCACGATCCGGAGGGAGTCCTCGTGGGCGCCCTGACCGCGAAAGAGGCGAGCCAGCGGGCTCATCGTCCCGCCGCCCGCCAGGCCCCGATGCCGAAGCAGAGCCAGCCGGCCAGAAACGCCACCCCGCCGAAGGGCGTCACCGCGCCCCACCAGCGCTGACCGCTCAGCACCAGCGTGTAGAGGCTTCCAGAGAAGAGCACCGTCCCGATCGTGAACGCCCAACCGGCCCGACCGAGCCAGGGCGAGGGCTGCTGCGCCATGAGCAGCGCCACCGCCAGCAGCGCCAGCCCGTGGTACATCTGGTAGCGCACCCCGGTCTCGAAGGTCGCCAGGTCCGCGGCGGAGAGTCGGGCCTTGAGCGCGTGCGCGCCGAACGCACCGAGCGCCACCGCCAGTCCGGCGGTGACGATCCCGATGCGGAGGAATCCGGCTCGCATGGGCGACTCAGTCGGCCGGGGCTGGTTCCGGCGCGGCGGTGCCCATCGCGTGGTAGCCGTTGTCGACGTAGACCACGCTGCCGGTGATCGCCGAGGCGAGCGGGCTCGCCAGGAACGCGGCGACGTTGCCCACGTCGGCCGGCACGAACTCGCGGGTGAGGGGCGCGTGCTGCCGGTAGTAGCTCACCATCCGGTCGATCAGCCCGATCGCGCTCGCGGCCCGCGAGGCCCAGGGTCCGGCCGAGATGGTGTTGACCCGCACCCCGAAGCGGCGGCCGGCCTCGAAGGCGAGCACCCGGGTGTCCGATTCGAGGGCCGCCTTGGCGGACGACATCCCGCCGCCATAGCCGGGAATCACCCGCTCGGCGGCGAGGTAGGTGAGCGAGAGGAACGACGCGCCGGGCCGGGCCAGCGCGCCGAGCTGGCGGACCAGGGCCACGTTGCTATAGGCGCTCACGCTGATCGCTTCGAGGTAGCCGCGCCGGCTGGTGTCGAGGAGCGGCGACTTGACCTCGGGCCCGTTGGCCAGGCTGTGGACCACGATGTCGAGGCACGGCGAGCCGAAGTCTTCGCGGAGCCGCTCGGCGACGCCCCGGATCGAGAAGTCGCCGCGCTCGCGATAGCGCTTGTTCTCGCGGATCTCCGCCGGCGCGTCGTCGAGCGTGTCGAACGCGGCGTCGAGTGGATAGATCTTCTCGAAGGCGAGCCGGGAGCCGTCGGCCAGGGTCAAGGCGTCGTCGAGCTTGCCGCGCTCGAGCAGCTTCTCGAAGATTCCGAGCGCGGGCGGCCAGGTGCCCAGGGTGACCGAGGCTCCCGCCTCGATCAGCGCCTTGGCGATCGCGAAGCCGAAGCCCTGGTCGTCGGCGACGCCCGCGACGAAGGCTCGCTTGCCCGAGAGATCCATCCCCAGCATGTCGGCTCCTTGGCGTACGGAGGAAGATCGCCGCCCGTCGAGGCACGGTAAAGGTCAGGTCTCCGCGCGGAGCACCTCGAGCGGCGGGCGCTTGAGCACCTCGGCGCCGCTCACCAGGCCGACGAAGAGCGTCACCCCGACGATCACGCCGGTCAAGCCGACGAGCGAGAGCGCGGGCAGGCGATAGGGCGACTCGAAGACCCACTTGGCGAGTGCCCAGCCCGCCGTGCTGGAGAGCACGATCGAGACCGTCGCCGCGAGCACCCCGATGGCCACGTACTCGGCCACCAGGATCCAGAGCACCTGCCGGCGGGTGGCGCCGAGGGTCTTGAGCAGCACGCCCTCGCGGAGCCGCTCGAGCCGCGCGGTGGTGATCGCGCCGAGCAGCACGATCACCCCGGCGGCCAGACTGAAGAGCGCGAGGAAGCGGACCGCGAGCACCGCCTTGTCGAGGATGCCCTCGATCGCCTGCTGGACCTGCGCCAGGTCGATCGCCGAGACGTTGGGAAACCGCTCCGCCACCCGGCGCTGGAGCGCCCCGCGGGCGGCCGCGCTGTCCACCCGGGTGAGGCTCACCAGCATCTGCGGCGCGCGATCGAGCGGCCCGGGCTCGAAGACCACGAAGAAGTTGGTCTGGAAGCGGTTCCAGTTGACCTCGCGGAGGCTGGTGACCCGGCTGGGGATCTGCACGCCCTGGACGTCCCAGACGATCGACGATCCGAGCGCCACGCCGAGCTCCCGCGCGACGTCCGTATCCACCGAGATCCGCGCCGGCGTGCCCGGCTCCCAGGCCGCCGTCGAGTCCCACCACGCGCCCGACACCAGCCGCTCGGTGTCGGTCAGCTCGTTCCGAAAGGTGGAGCGGTACTCCCGCCGCGCGGCCCAGCCGCCGATCGGACGCGGGCCGGAGGCGCTGTCGGCTTGGGCGGAGTCGACGGCCGGATCGTCGAACGGGTCGTCGTCCGGCACTTGCCCGCGGGTGACGGGTCGGCCGTCGACGCTCAGGATCCGCATCGGCACGATCGGGACCATCGGCGGGCTCTCGAATCCGCCGGTCTCCAGCAGATCGGAGAGCGGCCCCGCCTGGTCGGGCTGGATGTCGAAGAACATCAGGTTGGGCCGTACCAGGTCGGTGCCGCCGAGCCGGAACTCGCGCAGCAGATTGTGCTGCACGAGGAAGAGGGTGCTCAACAGGAACGCGCCGAAGCCCAACGCGAGCACGACGGTGACGGTCTGGTTGGCGGGCCGGTAGAGATTCGCGAGGCCCTGTCGCCAGAGATAGGGCAGTCCGCTCGGGAACCAGCGACGAATGCCCTTGCTCAAGCCGAGCGCCGAGAGCCAGAGCACCAGCACCACCGCGCCCACCCCACCGGCGAAGATCGCGCCGTCCCGGAGACTTCCGACCTGCACCGAGGCGAGGCCCACCACGCTGGCCGCGAGCAGGAGGGCGGCGCCCCAGGCGACCGGGTCGCGGCCGCTCGTGGTCGTTTCGGTGGCCCGGCGGAGCGTGACCAGCGGCGACACCCGTCGCACGGCGAGCAGCGGCAGGAGGGCAAACACGGTCGCCACCCAGACGCCGAGCGCGATGCCGAGCAGCACGGCGCGGGGCGCGATCGAGATCTCGACGTCGACGGGCAACAGGTCGGCAACCAGGAGCGGCAGGGTCTGCTGCACCAGCACGCCCAGCGTGGCGCCCACCAGGCTGCCGAGGGCGCCCATCGCGAGCGCCTGCACCAGGTAGGCGAGGAAGACCTGGCGTGCGGTGGCGCCGAGACAGCGAAGCACCGCGATGGTGTCGAGCTTCTGGCGGATGAAGAGGTGAGTCGCGCTGGCGACGCCGAGACCGCCGAGGAGCAACGCGATCAGCGCGACCAGGCCGAGGTAGTTGCCCAGTCTGGTCAGGGCGTCGGTCAGGTCTTCGCGATCGTCCTCCACCGTCTCGATCCGCACTCGCTCGCCGCGGAGGGGCAGCCGGTACGTCGAGGCGATCTCCTGCGCCACGCTCGCGTCGGGCAGCTTGAGATAGAGGTCGTAGTCGACTCGCGAGCCGAAGCGGACCAGACCGGTTGCTTCGAGGTCCGCCGCCGGGATGTAGACCCGGGGCCCGAACGCGGAGGCGACGCCCACGTCGCCGGGCACGTTGGTGACGATGCCGTCGATCAGGAAGCGCCCATTGCCGAGCGAGAGCGTGTCGCCGACTCGGGCGCCCAGCGCGGCGAGCAGCGCGCCGTCGACCAGAGTGCGGCCGCCGAGGGCGAGATTGCCCCAGCGGCCCGCGGGCTCCGTGGTGATGGTGCCGTAGAAAGGGTAGCCCGGCTCGACCGCGCGGACCTGCACCAGCCGAGCGCCCTCGGTGCGGCCGACGTAGGCCATCCCGGCGAAGCTGGTGACCGCCGCCTGCTGTCCGGGCGGGGTGCCGGTGAGCAGGGTGTCGACCAGGCTCTCGATCCGCTCGCTGAAGGGCTGGCGGCTGCCGAGCTCCAGGTCCGCGCCGAGCATCGCCTGGGCCTGCTCGGCGACGGAGACCTGGAGATTTTCGGTAAAGCCGTTGATCGCCACCAGCGCGGCCACGCCGGCGGTCACCGATCCGACGAGCAGGAGGAGTCGGCGGCGCGCCTTGCGGCTTTCCCGCCAGGCGAGCTGGAAGACGAAGCCCGGCTTCACGCGGTCGCGCGGTCCTCGACCACGGCGCCGTCGGCGAGGCGGATGATCCGTCTGGCCCTGCCGGCGAGCTCGGGGTCGTGCGTCACCAGGACGAGCGTGGTGCCGAGCTCGCGGTTGAGCTCCATCATCAGCTCGACGATGCCGGCACCGGTCTTGGCGTCGAGATTGCCCGTGGGCTCGTCGGCGAAGAGGATCTGCGGCCGCGCGGCGAAGGCCCGGGCCAGCGCGACCCGTTGCTGCTCGCCGCCCGAGAGCTGCGTGGGGTAGTGGTGCGAGCGACCCCCGAGCCCGACGCGCTGGAGCAGCTCCTCGGCGCGGGCCTCGGCGGGCTCGCCGCGGAGCTCGAGCGGCACCTGGACGTTCTCCCTCGCGGTGAGCGTCGAGATCAAATGGAACGACTGGAACACGAAGCCGACTTTCGCGGAGCGGAGTCGGGCCCGCTCGTCTTCGGAGAGATCGGCGAGGTCGTGGCCGTCGAGCACCACGCGGCCGGCGGAGGGGCGGTCGAGTCCGGCGAGGAGGCCGAGCAGCGTCGTCTTGCCGCTGCCGGAGGGGCCCACGATCGCGACGAATCCCCCGCGCTCCACCTCGAAGGTAATATTGTTCAGCACGGTGAGCTCTCGCCCGCCGGACAG
>JBFXAS010000187.1:0-10590 GCA_050184075.1 Gemmatimonadales bacterium | reverse complement strand
TCAGCGTCATCCCGAGCAGGGTGCGCCCGTGAAAGCCCTCCGTGTAGCAGATCACGGCCGGGCGGCCGGTGGCCTGACGCGCGATCTTGACGGCGTTCTCCACGGCCTCCGCCCCGGTATTCAGCAGCAGGGCCTTGGTCGGCCCGCCGTGCGGGAGCAGCGACACCAGCTTCTCGCAGAGCGCGACGTACGGCTCGTAGGTAGCGATGTGGATGCAGGTATGGAGCAGCTCGCCCGCCTGGCGGCGGATCGCCTCGACCACGTTCGGGTCGCAATGGCCGGCGTTCATCACCCCGATGCCGCCGGCGAAGTCGATGATCTCCCGGCCGTCGAGATCGGTGAGCACGGCACCGGCCGCCTTGGCGACGGTGATGGGGGTGACGCGAGGCAGTCCGGGTGTCACCACGGCGGCGCGTCGGGCCAAGAGGTCCTGGCTATGGGACATACGATCCTCCGGCGGTAGGTCGGGGCACCCGCCGGGAGCGAGCCACCGAAGGCGCAATCGGGCCGTGTTGCTGGCGGGTCGGACCGGGTAGCCGTGCGGCTACCTGGCCCGTAAGTGCCGAAAACAACTATACTTAGATAAGGTTACCCGCAACAACCGAAATCGGCAACCCGAGCCTGGGTCGCCCTCAGCCGGCGAGCGACGTCAGCCGGCCGGCCACGAGATCGAGCCCCGGTCTGGCAGTCGGGTTCGGCTCCAGCAGGGCATCGATCACCTCGGAGACCGCAGCCGGTCCCCGCCAGCCACGCAAGCGAATCGGGATCGCGCGCTCGCCGCCACTGATTCTCGTGCGGAGCCCGGCATCCGTCTCGTCGGGACCCAGGTCGAACGCCAGGCGGCCCGTCAGCGCTTCGTAGAGGGTCGCGCCGAGCCCGTAGAGATCGACGGCGCTGTTGGCCGTGTCGGCCTGGGCGAGGAGCTCCGGCGCCGCGTAGCCAATCGTTCCCACCTCGTCGTCCTCCCACCCCTCTGGAAGGCTCCGAGGCGGGACACCCGAGGCGGCGATGCCGAAGTCGGCGAGCAGCGCCCGCCCGCCCGCGTCGAGCAGCACGTTGCTCGGCTTGAGGTCGCGGTGGAAGACGCCCTGCCCGTGGATCCAGGCCAGCGCCTCGACCAGGTCGATCCCGAGCCCGAGGACCGTCCTCAGGTCGAGCGGATTGGCGGGGTGGGAGAAGCCGCCGGGGTGGATCCGGTCGCGGAGCGTGCCACCCATCGCCCATTCGAGCACCAGCGCCGCCGGGGATGCGACTCTCGCGATCAACTCGATCACGTGGTGCCGCCCGCCGACCCGGCCGAGCACTGCGGCTTCGTTCCAGAAGCGATGCTCGACGTATGGCACGCCCCGATCGGCGTCGAGGGTCTTGATGGCGACGGTGGCGCCGCCCGTCGCGCGGCCTTCCCAGACGTCGACCGGGTCTCCCGCCCGTGACACCCGCCGGACCACGGCGAAGCCGGGAATGGTCGGCGGGGCGCTCGGGTGCGGCATCGGTCAGGTGTGCAGGAACTTCAGCCGCGACACCTCGGCCAGGGTGATCTCGTCGCCGTCGTCGAGCAGCACGTGCTCGCCGCGCTTGACCGGCTTGCCGTTGAGCGTCGTGCCGTTCATGCTGGCGTCGACCAGGTAGTAGTCGCCGTCCTTCCGGACCAGGGTGCAGTGGTAGCGCGAGATCAGGTTGGCGGTGTCGTTCAACACCAGGTCGTTGTTCTCGCCCTCGGCACCGGCGGCGGCGCCCACCTTGAAGATCGCCCGCTGGTTGTCGATGGTGACCAGCTTGCCGCGGCCGACGCCGTCCACCACCTGCATCATGGCGGCGCGCTTGGCGGCGAGCTCGTCGAGCTTCCGCTGTCGCTCCTCGCGGTAGCGGGCGCCGAAGCGCACCACGAGCACCAGGCCCGCGCCGAGAATCAGCAGCACCGGGACGATGTAGAGGGCCTGCCGCTTGATGTCGTCGAGCCGCTTGGCGTGCCGGAGCTCGTTCATCAGGCTCAGGGCCTCGGGATGATTGGGGTCCCGCTCCAGCACCCAGCCCAGGCTCTGCTCCGCGTTGCTCCAGCTCTTCGCGTTGATGTCCGCGCGCGCGGCGCCGATCTTCGACTGCATCAGCCCGCGAGTCTCGCCGTCAGCCTTGCCCGCCTCGACCTGCTTCTGCTTCGCGGCCTGGAGATCCTGCACCGCGCGCTGATACTGCTCGCGCGCGAACTGGTCCTGCGGCGGTGGCGCCCTGAGCATCAGACTCCCCCAGCGGCTCATCCGCTCCTGGATCATCGCGGTGGAGGTGTCGGTGGACGCGTCGGCCGCGAGGGCCTGCTCGAAGGCCTGCTGCAGGGCGGCGCGCT
Organism: Gemmatimonadales bacterium; assembly: GCA_050184075.1. GTDB lineage: Bacteria > Gemmatimonadota > Gemmatimonadetes > Gemmatimonadales > GWC2-71-9 > SHZU01. The sequence goes on along the minus strand of JBFXAS010000187.1, from coordinate 8,249 downwards.
CTTCGGGCGAGAGCTGCTCGGCCTGGCTCGCCCCGGCCTGCGCGGGCGTCGGCTGGGGAACGATCAGGGGGGTCCTGCCGGCGGCGGCACTGTCGCCGGGCGTCTGGACCCCGGGCTGAGTGCCCGGCGCCGGTTGCTCGACCGGATCCTGCGCGCCGGGCGCGGCCTGCTCGGCCGGCGGCGGTGGCTTCTTCTTCTTCTTGAAGAACGGCAGCGGGATCTGCGCGTCGGCGGCCGGAGCGAGACAGAGCCCGGCGAGCAACGCGAGTCCGACGACTCGGAAGACGCTTCGCTTCGACATCAGCCCTCCTCCTTGGCCGCCTCCGCGGTGCCGTCTCCGGCTCCCGCCGCCGCGGCTTGCTTCATGTTCGCGACTTCCTCGCGAACTTCCTCCAGGGTTCCGACCAGGAGGGCGATCTCCTCGCCGTCCTTGGCCAGCATCACGGCGGAGCCCGGGGTCACGTCGCCGCCGATGATCAGGCGGGAGAGCGGGCTCAGCACCTGGCGATCGATGGTGCGCTCCACCGGGCGGGCGCCATAGGCCGGATCGTAGGCCAGCTGGGCCAGGAGGGTGACCGCCTCGTCGTCGGCTTCCAGCGTGGCCTTGTACTGGTCCTTGAGCTGACCACCGAGGCTCTTCAGGTGCATCCGCACGATCGTCTCGAGCGTGTCGGGCTCGAGCGCGTTGAAGGGAATCACTCCGCTCAGTCGGTTGAACAGCTCCGGCCGGAGGCTCTCCTGCACCACCTTGAGGATGATCTCCTTCTTCACCTCGGGCGATGCGTCGGCCTGATTCGCCTCCCGCACGCCGAGATTCGAGGTCAACAGCACGATGGTGTTGGTGAAGTCGCAGAACCGGCCCTTGGCGTCGGTCAAGCGACCCTCGTCCAGCACGCCCAGGAGAATGTCGATCACCTCGGGGTGGCCCTTCTCGATCTCGTCGAAGAGCACCACCGAGTAGGGCGAGCGGCGGACCTGCTCGGTCAGGAAGCCGCCCTGGTCGGATCCGATCAGGCCCGGGCGCGAACCGATCAGGCCGGAGACCGAGCCGGAATCCTTGTACTCGGCCATGTCGATTCGGATCAGCGCCGCCTCGTCGTCGAAGAGCGCCTCTGCCAGGGCCTTGGCGAGCTCGGTCTTGCCGACCCCGGTGGGGCCCACGAACAGAAACGAGGCTGGCTTCCGCTTCTTCCTGAGATCGGTCCGCATCCGCCGCGCCGACTCGGCGAGCGCCTCGACGGCGTCGGGCTGGCCGATCACCCGCGCGGCGAGCCGCTCCTCGAGCGCCAGCAACCGCTCCCGCTCCGACTCCATCATCCGGGAGATCGGGATCCCGGCCCGGCGGGCGACCACGTCGGCGATGTCGGTCGCTCTCACCTCCTGGGGCACCATCGGCCCTTGCTCGTTGACCGCGACGAGCCGTGCCTCGAGGTCGGCCTCCTGCTCTTTCAGGAACTTGAGCGCGCCGTAGCGCACCTCGGCGGCCTTGGCCACGTCGCCGCCCGACTCGGCGGCGGCCAACTCGGCTTCGTTCTCCTGGATCGCTTGCTTGGTCTTGGCGAGACCGGAGGAGACCTCGCGCTCGTCCTTCCACCGGGTCATGACCTCGCCCAGCTGCTTCTCCGCGGCCGTGACCTCCTTTTCGACCGCCTTGGCATCCCCCTCGGCGCCAGCCTTGATCGCCTGGAGCTTGGCCTTGAGTCGGACCAGGCCCCGCTCCATCTCGTCGATCAGGTTGGGCTTCGATTCGAGCTGCATCCGGAGCCGCGCGGCGGCTTCGTCGAGCACGTCGAACGCCTTGTCGGGGAAATAGCGATCCCGGAGGTGGCGGCGCGCCAGCTTGACCGTGGCCTCGAGCGCCTCTTCGGTCAGGTTGATCCTGTGGTGGGTCTCGTACTTGCTCTTCACCCCGCGGAGCATCGCGAGGGTCATCTCGTCGTCGGGCTCGTCGATCACCACCCGCTCGAACCGGCGGGCCAGGGCGCCGTCCTTCTCGATCGACTCGCGGTACTCGTCGAAGGTGCTCGCGCCGATGCACTTGAGCTCGCCGCGGGAGAGCGCGGGCTTCATGATGTTGGCCGCGTCCATCCCGCCCGCGTTGCCGCCCGCGCCGACCAGGGTGTGAATCTCGTCGAGGAAGAGGATCACGTCGGTCTGGTCCCGCACCTCGTCGACGATGCCCTTGATCCGCTCCTCGAACTCGCCCCGGTACTTGGCGCCCGCGACCAGCCCGGTGAGATCGAGCGCCAGGAGCCGCGCGCTCCGGAGCGACTCCGGCACGTCGCCGGCGACGATCCGCTGGGCCAGCCCCTCCACGACCGCCGTCTTGCCGGTGCCGGGATCGCCCACCAGCACCGGATTGCTCTTGGTGCGGCGGAGCAGGGTCTGGATCATCGAGCGGATCTCGGCGTCCCGGCCGATCACCGGCATCATCGTCCCGGCGCGGGCGGCCTCGGTGAGATCGCGGGTGAACCGCTCCAGCGTGCTGCCGCCGCCGTCCACCGTTTCCGCCGCGGGCTGCATCACCTCGGCAGAGGTCCGTGCCCGCTCGAGCGCCTCGGCGGTCCAGCCCGTGTCGCGGAGCGCCGGGCCGATCTCACCCTGCTCGAACCCGGTGGCCGCGAGGGCGGCCTCGAGCGGCCCGACGGTCCGACTCCCGGCCTGATCCGCCACGGCCGTGGCACGGTCGAGCAGATCGCGCAGTGACCGTGCCGCGACCGGTTGCCGGCCCGGCTCGAGCTTGACGCCGTCGGGGCCCGCCGGCAGGGCCTTGATCCGCTCGGCGGCGCGTCCAGCGTCGAGGGCGAGCTTGCCGGCGACCCTGCCTAACGCTCCTTCCGGGTCGAGCAGCGCCAGCAGCAAGTGGCGCGCCTGGATGTAGGCGACGCCCTCGCGCGCAGCGAGCCGCCGCGAGGCTTCCAGCGCGGCCGACAGGTCCATCGAGAGGCGATTGAGATCCATGAGCGAGCTTCCTCGGGCTGCCCCTTACTTGTCGGGGCTCCGACCCGGTCGGCGGAGGGTGATCTTGGGCGCCGAGGGCTTGGGCGAGGGCGCGGGATCGACGGCTGGCGGCGACGACGGCGATGGCGCGGGCGCGACCGGGCGGGGCGCCGGCGCGGCGTCCGGGGCCGAGGCGAGGCCCAGCCGGCGGCGGAAGAGCACCGCCCCGCGGATCCCGTGCCCGGGCTGCACCGTCACGGTGAGACCGGAGATGGTGGCCACGTCGCCCGGCGTGTCGAAGTTGATCGCGAAGTTGCGCTGGCCCTCGAGCTCGCAGAGCACCGCCCGGGTGAGCGGGGCGCGGCCGCCGCCCTGGGCATTGACCCGGATGGTGACGTTCAAGTCCTGCCCCGGGGCCCACTGGTAGCTGCTCCGCGGATCGCCCGTGAGGACCACCCGGTACTCGTGGCGCCCGGAGAGCTCGAGCTGGCTGAAGACGAAGGTGAGCAGATCGCCGTCGCGCTGCGGGTGCGAGGGCGCGGTGACCGCCTCGTAGAAGTGCTCGCCGTCGCGGTCGAGCATGAAGCGGATCGACTCGACCGACCGGTTGATCCGGTAGTCGATGTACTTGCCCGCGAGCGCCTCGGCCAGCTGCCGGATCCGGCCGAGGGTCTCGGAGGCCCTGACCACCAGCGGCCGGAGCTCCTCGCGCCGGTCGAGCTCGCGCTGAGTGGCGAGCGCGCCCTGCTCGGCCTCGAGCAGCTCGGTGTAGCTCGCGTCGACCTGGCCGAGCTCCTTGAAGAACTGCCGGCTCGAGGCGCTCAGATCGAGCGAGAGCGCCACCATCCGGCCGGCGCGCTCGACCTGCTGGAAGAAGCGCTGCGGCGGCATGGTGAGATCGGCGGTCTCGTAGGCGCAGGTCTCGAGCGCGAGCACCGCGCGCTCCAGGAAGGCCCGGATGTCCTGATCGCCCCGCACGTCGACCCCGCGGGTCGCGATCCGCTCCGCGTAGCGGGCGGCGTTGCGGTGCACCTCGACCAGCTCGCCGACGATCAGCCGGATCTCCGACTGGAGCCGGGTGGCGGCGTCGTGAAGCGAGGTGTGGGCGAGGAGCGACGCGGCCGGCGGGATGTACTGGCTGTCCTGCTCGAACGAGAGCGTCTCGGAGGCGCGGCGGAGCTTGCCGACCGCGAGCGATGCCTGGGCCAGCTCCGCCGGAAGCCCGAGCCGGACCTCGTAGGCGGCGCGGGTGAGCCCCGCCTGATGCGGATTGGCGGGATCGTTGCCGACCGATCCGGGGTCCGGCTCGCGCGAGCCGGTCCGGACCACGTAGACCAGCACGTCGGTGACGCCGGCCAGATCGGGCTTGCGCCAGGTGCCCTGCACGGCGCGCGACTCGTCGATCTCGACCAGGTCGCCGCCGGGCGTGATCCCCCGGGCCCGGGTGACCGTGACCTTGAGCGTCTCCGCATCGTTCAGCACTTCGAGCTTGGGATCGTACTTGGCGAGCCCCTGCTCGCCGGAGGCGAGCCGCACCCCGCCGCCCACCAGCCCGCTGGCCGCGATGCAGTGCTTGAGGAGCCAGGCCACCTGCTCCTCGACGTAGCGGTCCTGACGCTGGAAGTGCTCCGGCGCGAGCAGCATCCCCGTGGTCCAGTTGACCGACTTGAAGTAGTCGTCGCGCTGACTCACGCGGCTCTCCCTTTTCCGCCACCGAGGTACGCGTTGAGGCCCAGGGCCGCCTCGCGGGCCGGGTCGCCTAACGTGGCGCCCTCCGACCGGTCGCCCACCTGCCAGCGCTCCCGGACGTCGTCCGCGAGATGGCAGGGGAGCAGCAGCCGGTAGATCGCGTCCCGCTGCCGCCGCTCGGCCGGGGTCTGCATCCGGCGATAGGTCGCCAGGTCGACCGGGCCGATCTCGATCTCCACCGCCGTGGCGGCCGTGACACCATCGCCCACCAAGGCGTCGACCCCCAACCGGCCGTTGCGTCGGCCGAGCCGGGTGCGCCGATCGGCGGCGACGGGCGCCACGCCGGCCACGGTCCTGACCGGCTTGGCCGGGAGCCCGAACACGGCCTCGAGCGCCACGGCGGGGCCGTCGGCGCGACCCGCGATCTTGGGAAGCGATGGCAATAATCTCGCCACGTCGTACCAGCGCTCCCGCGGCCACTGCTCCGCCGGGATTCCGAATATGTCCGTGATCCACCGGTAGGCGCCATCGTAGTCGTCCGGGGTGAGCCGGAGCAGCCCTCCCGCCGCTCGGATGTGCACCCCGAGCTTGAGGAGGTGATCGTCGAAGAGGGCGAAGAGCCGATCGCTTCGGAACTCGCCCTCCGCGCTGTCGCGCATCGGATAGGGGAGACTGTCCAGCGAGCCGAGCCCCGCGACGTGGAGCACGATCCGGCGGGCCGTGGCGAGATCGCTCCCGGGCACGGGCTCCTGGCCCACCACCCGACCCGCCGCCCACCCGTTCCCCGCGCTCCGGAGCACGATCCGCCCGACGTCGATTCCGAGCCGGAGCAGCGCGGGCACCGCCGAGTCGACGGTGTGGCAGGCGCCGCGGCCCGGATTGACGAAGTCGGGCATCTTCATCGCGGGCGCGTGTCCGGCACGATCCCGACCGTGATCCGATGGCCGATCATGCTGCGCTCGGAGAGGTATTGCTCCAGCTCGACCGCCAGACGGTCGAACTCCGCCTCGGGATCGGCGAAGTCGGCCGAGGCCACGTGGACCGACACCTTGGTAACCAGCCCGAGCCCCCGCTCGGTGATCTCGGAGGTGCTCTCGACGGCTACGTCGCGGACGTTGGGCTCGTAGGAGCGGACTGCGATCTCGATATCGGCCGCGGTGACCACCCGCTCCCGGGTGCGGAGCAGCTCGGCGAAGCGGTCGCGCGCGTCGGCGTACTCCGGGGGCGCGGCGCCGCCCTTGGACGGGACCAGGCTGGCGACCCGCGCGATCGGGTTCCTGGGCAGGTCGTGCCGGAGCTGCTTCACCTCGCCGGGGGCGATCCCGTTGCCCGAGTCGCCGTCGCAATAGAGCACACGGAGCATGGCGTAGGAGTCGAAGCGCCCGCCGGGCTGCCGCGCGGGCGAAAACTCGAAGTGGCCTCGCCCGCCATAGCGAAAGCGGCCCGCCTGCGATGGCGCGCTCAAGTCGCCGACCTCGGCGTAGCGGTCGCCGGTCTCGCCGTTGACCGAGAGCACGCCCATCAGGAAGCGGTCGCCGGCGCCGAGCGGACGATGGGTCACAACGGATCCCATGCGATCGAAGTCGATCTGCTCGCTCCAGGCCTCGATGTTGGACGCCGTCACGCAGTTGACGGCCACTCGACCGATCGCGTTCACCACCCCGTCGAGGCCGGCCGGCAACGGGACCTGCACCCAGGCGAGCGGGCGGTCGAGCGCCTTCTCCTGGCCCTGCGGCAGCAGCCGCGGCATCGCGGGCGCGAGCGCGGCCGGCACCCGGGAGCGGTGCCGGCGATCGGGCGGCACCTCGGGAAAGACCCAAAGCCGGGAGCCGTAGACCCCGCCGGCGAGCCGCACCACCCGCTCCGGGTCCGCGGTCTCGACGGGTTGCCGCTCGGTGGGCTCGCGGAAGAATTTGAGCGCCCAGGTGCCGCCGCGGGCCCGGGTCGACCGCAGCACCAGCGCCTCGGTCACCTCGCCCCGATCGTTGAGGATCTGCCAGGGGCTCCGCGCGAGCGCGCCCGCGACCAGCTCGTGCTGCGCCGGCACGTCGATGAAGATTCCGAGCCGGCTCAAGTGCCCGGGATCGGTGTCGAACGCCATGAACAGGATCGGCGCGGCGCCCGGCAGCTGCACGGGGACTTTGTTCCCCGGGAGGATCGGCTGGTTGGCGCCCGGCAACCGCGCCCCGGCGACCGTGCGCAGCTCGCCCCGCTCGAAGACGCCTGCGAACGCGAGCTCGGTCGGCGACACCTCGATCACGAGGTCCGGGGCGAAGCCGATCTGCTGGCCGTTCGGGCGGTAGCCGTTGAGCTCGTTCTCCGGGCTCACCGGCTCCCGCTCCTTCACGTTGCCGAACTGGACCACGGTCTGCGCCGGCTTGGCCAGCCGGGCCGGCATCCCGAGGCCGCGAATCAGGTCGTCGAGCGCCGCGAGGAAGAACTCCTGATCCGCCTCGCGGTAGACCCGGTCGACCTGATGGGCCAGCGCGTGGAAGACGGCCGCGAGCACCGGATCCGGTCCGGGGACCGTTCCGGTGACCGCGTGCATCTCCCGGGTGAACTCCTCCCGGAGCTGCCGTGCGATGTCGGCAGCCGAGCGATTCGGAGGGCGGAGGCTCGACCCGGAGGTCATTCCGCTCCCGACCGCGGCGTCGGGGCGTCCGCGGTGCGATTCGGGTCGGCCAGCACCGGCGTGTCCGGCGGCTCGGGCTCGAACGAGTCGATCGAGACGGAGTCGGGTGAGACGCTCGAGGCAGCGAAGCCAGGCGGCTGGATCTGCACCATCCCGCCGACCACGTTGTTGACCGCCGTGGCGACCAGCTCCACGTTGGCCCCGCCCTTGAGCACCGCGTTGAGCCCCGCCTGCAGACCGAGGTTCATCCCCGACTTCATCGCGACCTCGCCGGTCGCGTCGGTGGAGAGCTTGCCGCCCACCTTGGTCTTGTGGTCGCCGTCGGTCTCCTGGGAGAAGCTCTCGCTCTTCATCCGGATCTCGCCCTTGGCTTCGAGGTGGAGATCGCCCTCGGAGTAGAGGGTCAGGACCGAGTTGCCGCCCTCGTGCGAGAGCTTGACGATGCACTCGCCGAGCGGGGTGAAGAGCTCGATCGCCTCGCCGTCGGAGCCTTCCACGAAGCGCACGCTGTTGCCAGCGCGGGTCCGGATCCACTTGACCTCGTTCCCTGGCCGGCTCTCCGGCGGCAGATCGCGCCCGTTCCAGAGGGAGCCGACGATGATCGGCCGCTCGGGGTCGCCCTGCTCGAACTCGATCAGCACCTCGTCGCCCACTTCGGGCTGGAAGAAGAAGCCGCGATCGTTGCCGGCGTAGGGACCCGCGAAGCGCGCCCAGGCCGTCGACTCGGCGCCGGTCTGCCACCGGTAGGCCACCCGCACCCGACCCTGTCCCTCCGGATCGGACGAGGTCTCGACCACCTCACCGGTGACCGGCCCGTCGAGCACCCGACGGGGCGGCGCGGACAGGTTGGAGTAGTTCTTCCAGGGCGTCGCCACGAAGCGGTTAAGGTAGTGCTGGGCGTGGAACTCGTGGGTCACCTTGATCAGGCCGAGCCGACCCGAGGTCGGGAGCCGGAAGTCGGAGCCTTCCACGAGGTTCACGAGATCAC
>JBFXAS010000186.1:0-10619 GCA_050184075.1 Gemmatimonadales bacterium | reverse complement strand
ATGCTCGCTCTGGCTCTCGCGCTTCCCGGTGGCGCGTCGGCTCATCTCGATGCTTGGCCGGATTCGGCCCGGACCGCCCTGTTCTCCCGGCACCTCGTGCCGGTCCAGACGGTTGCGCTCCGGCTGACGGGTCGCGAGATCGTGACCGGCCGCCTGGTCGAGCGCAGCGGCGACTCGCTCCGGCTCTGGGAGGATCGGCGCTTGACCGTCGTCGAGCTGAATCAGGTGGTCGCCGCCTGGGTCAAGAAGACCGAATCGAAGCGCTACGGGCTGATCGGCGGCATCGTGGGCGCCGTGGCTGGCAGTCTGCGTTGGGAATGGCGCTCGATCGACGAGGCAACGCCGCTGGCGCGCTGAGCTTCCCGAGAAGCGCAACGGTCGAGCACCCGTCGATCCTCGCGAGGCGAACCTGCCCCCGGAAACCACGACGCCCGGCCGGCCGTACGGCCCGGCTCACCACGCTGCCACCGAAGGAACGCCCCGGCCATGACCGCCGTCGCTGCGACAACGTCGATCCGCCGCTTCGCCCGCAGGCGGCCGCTCACGCTGTTCTTCCTCTTCGTCTTCGGTCTGGGCTACCCCCTGATGCTCGTGCCCATCCTGGCTGGTTGGGGGGCCGACCCCGTTGGCGCGCTACCCGGCGGGATGCCGCTCAATACCGAGGTGCTCGCGAGCCTGGGCCTCGTGTTGCTCGTCCTGCTCCCCGCACCCCTGGTCGTCACCGCCCTCGAGGGGGGGCGTCCCGCGGTGGCGGCGCTGCTCCGCCGGGTGGCGCAGTGGCGGTTCGGCCTCGGCTGGTGGGTGCTCATCCTGGTGGCCCTGCCGCTCGGCACCGTGCTCCTCTCGCTGGCGCTCGGTGATTCGTTCGGCTCGCCTTCGCTGGCCGTGCTCGGCGACGAGCTCGTGGGCACCGTGGTGGCGGTGCTTCTGATTCAGATCATCGAGGAGACGGCCTGGGCGGGTTTCGTCCAGACTCGCCTGGAGCGCCGCTACGGCTTCTATCTCGCCGCCCTGTTGACCGCTATCCCGTTCGCGGCGATCCACCTGCCGCTCCAGGTCATCTATCAGGGCTTCGCGCCGGTCGGTCTCGCAACGACCTTCGGGATGCTGATCGCGTTCGGGTTCGTCTTCCGGGCGTACCTCGGGCTGGTGATGCGGGGGGCCGCCAACAGCGTGCTCGCCGTGGCGGTGGCCCACTCGATCTTCAACCGGGCCAACAACCCGGACGGCATCGCCGCGGATCTGTTGGACGGATCGCACCGGACGGTCGCGGCACTGATCGTGAACCTGGTCGTGGTCGTGGTGCTCGGGATCGCGATGCGAGGGCGCACCGGCCGGGCCGAGCGCGAGCGGCTCGATGCGGCGAGCGGCGAGCGGCCCCCGGCGGCGGGCGGCGAGGCTGGCGCTTAGCGACGGGCCGCCTCGGAGTCGCGACGACGCTCGAGCCTCCGGCCTCGGATCCGGAGGCGCGGCCGATTAGATTTGCGGCTGTCCTTCGCGCTCATCGCCTCCTCGGGAGCTTCCCACCGGTTCGGCGAGTGCCTAACACCAGGCCGACCATCGTGACCTTCGCCGAACTCGCGCTCGACCCCGCCCTGCTGCGGGCGATCACCGATCTGGGCTTCGCCCAGCCCACCCCGATTCAGGAGGCCGCGATCCCTCCCGCGCTCGAGGGCCGCGACGTGCTGGCCTGCGCGGCCACCGGGAGCGGCAAGACCGCCGCGTTCCTGCTTCCCATTCTTCAGCAGCTGACCCAGGCCCGCCGGGGCACCACCCGCGCGCTGGTGCTGGCACCGACCCGGGAGCTGGCCCTCCAGATCACCGAGGACGCCAACGCCCTGGCGCGCCATACCAGGATCACGGCGGCGGCGGTGCACGGCGGGGTGGGGATGGGCCCGCAGACCGCGGCGATCAGGCGGGGCGTCGACCTGCTGATCGCGACGCCGGGCCGACTGCTGGATCATTTCCAGCAGGGCGACGCGCCGCTCGCGGGGCTGGAATACCTGGTGCTCGACGAGGCCGATCGGATGCTCGACATGGGCTTCCTGCCGGACATTCGGCGGATCTTGAAGCACCTCCCGCAGCCGAAGCAGACCTTCCTCTTCAGCGCGACGATGCCGGCGCCGATCGAGGCGCTCACCCGCGATCTCCTCCGGCGCCCGGTCAAGATCGCGCTCCAGCGAAGAGCGGCGCCGGCCAGCGGCGTGACCCAGGCCGTCTACCCGGTGCGCGCCGACCTCAAGGGGACGCTGCTGGTGGAGCTGGTCACCCGGGGGCTGATCAAGGACGCGCTGGTCTTCACCCGGACCAAGCATCGGGCCGACCGGTTGGCGAAGCTGCTCGGTCGGGCGGGGATTCCGACCGAGCGGATCCATGGAAACCGCTCCCAGGCCCAGCGCACCAAGGTGCTCGCCGGATTCAAGGCGGGAGAGTTCCAGATCCTGGTCGCGACCGACATCGCCGCCCGGGGGATCGACGTCGAAGCGCTCGGCCACGTGGTCAACTTCGACGTGCCTGCGGTGCCGGAGGACTACATCCATCGCGTGGGCCGGACCGCCCGCGCGAGCGCGACGGGCGACGCATTCACGCTGGTGTCGCCGGAGGAAGAAGCGGATTTGGCCCGGATCGAGCGGGCGGTCGGGGCGAAGCTTCGCCGGATCACGCTCGAGGGCTTCGCCTACGACGCCAAGCGCGACCAGCCGCTCGAGATCCCGATCGCCGAGCGGATCGCGGCGATCCGGGCCAAGAAGGCGGAAGATCGGGCCCGCGCCAAGGCGAACGAGGCCCGGCGAGCGGCGGTCGCCTCGGCCGCGACCACCTCCGCCCCGAGGGATCCTCGCGAGCGGAGTCGGCCGCCGCAACCCGGTCCCGGCGGAAGTCGTCGCCGCCGCCAACGGCGGCGCGGCCGCGAGTCGAGCTGAGGCCACCGCGCGAGCCACCGTCTCCTGCAGCGGTGGCTCGCGGCCAAGCTCACCGGCCCGGTGACGCCCCGGGTCGAGCAGCCGGGTCGGGGTGGCCCAGAAAGGTCCGCCCAGCCCTCACCCCGGCGTCGAAGTCGGCAAACCGAATCAAGCGCCGAGCCTCCTCGTCCCAGAGCCCCAGCCGCATCGTCCGGAGCGCGCCGCGCAGGGTCAGTCGGGTGGCCCGGTGAAACAACGGGTTCTCGTCGTGACAACGCTGCAGGCGGTAGTTCGGGATCCGCGGTCCGAGGTGATGGACATGGTGCAGGCCGATGCTTCCCGTGAACCAGCGGAGCACCGGATTGAGGGCGAGGTGTGAGCTGCCGTCGATCGCGGCCGTCGCGAACTCCCAGGCCTCGTGACGGCTCCAGTAGGTCTCCTCGAATTGATGCTGGGCGAAGAACAACGCGATCCCCGCGGCCGCGGCGAGATAGATGGCCGGAAAGTAGATCGCGAACACCGCGCCGAGCCCGATCGTCACCGAGAGCCCGACGACGGCCCCGAGGATGGCCAGATTGGTCGACCAGACGCTGAAGCGCTGCAGCCGGTTGAGCGGGACGCCCTCGAGGAGGCGGCGCTGGTTCAGCATCAGATAGATCGGGCCCAGGCCCAGGAGGACCAGTGGATGGCGGACCAGGCGGTAGCGCAGCCGCTGGCGGGTCGTGTAGCCGGCGTACTCCCGCGCGGTGATCGTCTCCACGTCGCCGTGACCGCGGCGGTCGAGGTCGCCGGCCGACGCGTGGTGGAGCGCGTGGTCCTTCCGCCATTGGGCGAACGGCGTGAGCGTCAGCACGCCGGTCACCCACCCGACGATCTCGTTGGCCCGCCGCGAGCGAAAGAAGGAGCCGTGGCCGCAGTCGTGCATGATCACGAAGGTCCGGACCAGCAGGCCCGCCGCCAGCAGCGCCAGCGCGAGGACCATGAGGTACGACCAATCGAGCCAGCGATGCATCAGCCAGAAGGTCGCGCCGAGGGGGATCAGGGTGGTGGCGAGCTGGGCGACCGCGCGAAGGTCGCTCGGCCGCTGATAGCGCGCGACGACCGCGCGCCAACCGGGGGCGGGATCGCGGACCTGATCTGCCTGGCCCACCACCGGTTGGTGGTGGGGATCGGATCGTGACATCGAGTGGCTCTCCAGCGGGAAGGGAGCGCCCGGCCTAGCGGTGGGGCACCGGTACGCTGGAAATCTACCCGGATCGGCCCCGGCGAGCGAAAAAGCGGAGGTCGCGCCAACCCCGCGCGAGGTGGCCGGGCTCCGGGCGGCTGGGGTCCTGAGAGGTCCCGCGCGCCGCGGACGGTAGCCCAGAAACACAACGCCCCGACGCGTCATGACGGTCGGGGTCGAAGGAGCCTGGCAGATTTGTCACCCGGACTGTTCGGCGACTCCGGGGCCCGAAGGCTATGCTTGCTCCGAGGAAGCTAACGGGTTCGGCCGGAGGGGCAAGCCCCCGGGTGCAACCGGTCCTTCCGGGAATCGCTCGGACGGGTGTGGGTTGCGGGTGTCGTGGTCGAAGGCCATCGCGTCGTCGTGCCCGGCGTCGCGCGACCTCGGTCGCTGTCGGCGGGGAGGCCACTCCCTCCGATCGCGGGCCGCGGTGTAAGGTCGCTCGCCCTCGGGGAGACCGTCTTGGTAGCTGACGTGATCCCGAACCCCCTGTCTGAGACCGACGATGCTCAAGCCACTCCTCTTGGTGTTGTTCCTCGCAAGCACCGCCAGCGCGCAGCAGACGGTGATCGACCGGGTCACCGTCATCGACGGCACCGGCGGCGCCCCGCTCCGGAATGCCGTCGTCGTGATCGAGCAGGGGAGAATCCGCGCCGTCGGACCGAGCGGGTCGATGGCGCTGCCGGCCGGCGCGGAACGGATCGACGGTGGGGGCGGATACCTGGTGCCGGGATTTGTCGAGATGCACGCCCATGTGGCGCTTGGTCCCATCGAGGTCGACCGGTCGGGAGCCCAGCCCGTGATGAAGCTGCTGCCGGATCCGGAGGGAACCCGCCGCGCTCTCGCGCTGCTGCTCGCGAGCGGGATCACCACCGCCCGCGACCCCGGAGGCCCCGCGGTGACCACGGTGGCGGTTCGCGACTCGGTGGCCGATGGCCAGCTCGTGGGGCCGCGGCTGTTCGTGGCCGGCGAGGTCATCGACCGGACGCAGTTCCCGGGCTTGAGCCGTCCCGTCGAGACGCCCGACGAGGTCCGGCGGGAAGTCCGCCGCCAGGCCGCCCTGGGCGTCGACATGATCAAGCTCTATGCCTGGCTCACGCCGGAGCTGGTGCAGGCCGGGATCGAGGAAGCGCACCGCTTCGGGATCCCGGCGATCGCGCATCTGATGAACACCACCTGGACGGTGGCCGCGCGAAGCGGACTCGACGGGATCGTCCACGTCGTGGGGTGGTCGCCGGAGCTGCTGCCGGAACGGGTCCGCGCGCGCTACCACGAGATGCAGGCTGGCGGCTCGCAGTTCCTCTACGGCTGGCTCGAGCTCGTCGACCTCGACGCGCCGGAGCTCGACCGGGCCGTCGACGCCCTCGCCGCGCGGCGGATGCATCTCGACCCGACGCTGGTCGTCTTCGAGCGGGCCGTCCGCGGCGACGACCCGGCCATCACCCAGAACCCCCACCTGGCGCAGGCCTCCCCGGCGCTTCTCGCCAACTGGCGCGCCTTCTTCACCTTCAGCGCCGGCTGGACCAAGGAGGACTTCGCCCGGGCCCGCGCCGCCTGGCCCAAGGCCTTGGGGCTCACCAAGAAGCTCTACGATCGCGGGGTGCTGATCACGGCCGGCACCGATGCCAACAATCCCTGGACCGTGCCCGGCGAGAGCTACCACCGGGAGCTCGAGCTGTTGGTCGAGGCCGGGATCCCACCGCTGGACGTCCTCCGGATTGCGACCCGGAACGGCGCGGAGGCGCTCGGCATTCTGGCGGAGACCGGAACCATCGAAGCGGGCAAGCGCGCGGACCTGGTCCTGCTGGCGCAGGACCCCACCGCGTCGATCAGCGCTACCCGCTCGGTCCAGTGGGTGATGCAGGGAGGCGCCCGGCACGATCCGGCGGCGCTGCTCCGTCGAGCCGGTGTCCCGAGAGACTGATCGTCTGACGCCCCGTCGCCTCGCGGGCTACCCGGCGCCGGACCCGGCTGCTCGACCCGCGGCAATGACGCCTGGCCGCTGGAGTCGGCGAGACACCGAGACGTCCTAGTCGGCCGATTGCCCGAGCGGCGGCGCCACTTCGAATCCAAACAGCGCCGGATCCTCGCCGATCACGGCCGCCGCGATCACCCGAAGCACGTAGGCCTGGGTCTCGCCCGGCACCCGGTCGCGGTGCTTGTCGAGGAGCGCCCAGTAGTTCCGCTCCGCCGGCGACTCCGGCAGCGATCGGAGCAGTCCTCTGAGCCTGGTGTCGCCCATGTTATAGGAGGCGATCACCAGGAGGCCCGACGCCTGCGCGTCGGACGAGTAGATGTCCTCCAGATACCGCGCGGCCGCCGTGGTCGACTTGGCCGGATCGTGCCGCTCGTCCAGCGGGTCGAACGCGCGATCGCCCTGGAGTGGACCCAACAGCAGTCCGTAGGCCTCGGCCGTGGACGGGATCAGCTGCCAGAGACCCTTGGGCACGCCGAAGTTGCCGGACGGGCCGATGGCTCTGGGGTCGAACTTGCTCTCCTGCAGCGCGAGGTAGAAGAACTCACGGGGCAGGTGATGCTCGCGCAGGATCCCGGTCACCAGGGGGCCGAGCTTCTGCGATTCCGCCCGGCCGAATCCCGCCTGGATGTCGGCGGGGCGCCAGTTCTCGACGGCGCGCTTGACCAGGTCGATGAACCCGCGCGGCACCGTGGCCTCCGACTCGCCGAGCCGGTGGATGGTCCGGTAGATGAGGCGGACGTCGGCGGGGGTTCGGTCGCTGTAGATGCCGAGGGTCTTGATCAGGTCGTCGTACTGAGACTCGAGTCGGGCGCGGCGCTCCTCGACCGAGGCGTCGGGTCCGGCGCTGGCCTCGAGCCGCCGGATGTCGAGCTCGAGGGCCTTCATGGTGATGAAGATGTTACCCGCGGTGACCCGAAGCGCCGCGATGCGGCGCCCTTGCCAGATGGCGGCCACCCCCGCCACGGCCGCCGCCAGCACTGCGATCCCCACCGCCACCCGAAGCGAGCGGATCCGCTGCCGCCAGGAGCGGGTGGCCTGATCGTGATGGGCTCGGAACGCCGCCCGGATCATCGCCGTGCGGCTCGACATGTCCTCTGGCTCTTCGTCCGAGAAGTAGCGGCCGGCGAGATCCGTGGCGAAGCCGAGCGGAGTCCATCCCTTGGTGGAGTGACGGGGGATCGCGACCCGCAGCTCGGGTCCGTCCTGCCCCAGGCGGGCGGTCACGAGACCGCGGACCGGCGTGCTGGTGATCCGCTCGCCGCTCACCCAGGTGCCGTGCTCGCTGCCCAGGTCCACGATCTCCCAGCTCCCGCCCTCGCGGCGGAGCTCGAGGTGCTCGCCGCTCACCAGCCCGTGGTCGACCACGACCGCGTTGCTCGCGGCTCGGCCGACCCGCACCGTCTCCGTGAAGCGGCGTGGCTCGGGGCTCAAGCTCGAGGTGACTTGGATCTCGTTGGACGACATCGGGTTTCCGGACAACGATCCGCCCGAATGTAGCGGTCGTCCCAAGCTCCCTCCAGCCGGGCAGGTCGGGCCGGGTTGCCGCCTGGCTGACCGACGGGTCGACCCTGCGCTGCCCGTGGCTCGCATCGTCGAGTCGGAGCGTTCGTCCTCAGGACGCGATTGTCGGGTGCGGTCCGGGCTGGGTATCGTTGAGCTCCTCGACGGGAGCGTCCATGCAGCGAGCTCGGGCGGTGCTGATCGGCGGCCTGGTGATCGCCTGGGGAGTGGTGGGGCGGGAGCTCTCCGCCCAGGCCACTCCGGCGCAGTCGGGCGCGGGACGTCCGGAGCTCTGCAAGCTGTTCTCCGCCAGAGAGGCCGGCCGCTACCTCGGGACCGCGGCCCGCGCGGGCGAGCCCTCGACGGGAGGGTGCCAGTGGGTGTCCAGCGACGATGAGGCCGACATGATCGTGCAGCTGGTTCCCGCCGACTACCACGAGCCGCCGCGCGGGGCTGCCGGCTTCAAGCCGCTTCCGGAAGCCGGCGCGGACGGTTTCGTGGCGAGGTATCTCGACGGCTGGCAGGCCGGGGCGATCCTTGGCAAGGAGGCCATCCGAGTGACGGTGGCGGGACCCGCCGCGAGCGAGCAAGGCGCAGCGGCGCTCCTGACGGAAGCGATCCGGCGGCTGAGCCGGCCGGTCAGGCAACCGGACCAGCGGCGGGACCGACAGCGCGGGCCGTGACCGATGGACTCTCGGCTCGTCGGCTGATCGGGACCGCCACGGCGCCGGCCGCCCGGCCCGGTCACCGAACCGTCGGGCCGCTGGCGATGACGTGGTACGTCCCGGCGCTATCCACCACCACCGAGACCGTCCCGTCCCGGTCCGTGCGATAGATCGTGGAGCCGCGGTAGCCGTAGTAGCGGAGCGCCGCGGCGTCGGGATGCCCGTAGCCGTTTCCGGCGCCAACGCTGATCACTACCACTTCGGGGCGGGATCGTTGGATCCAGCCTGGGGTGATGCCGTTCCGCGCGCCGTGATGCGCGGCCTTGAGGACGTCGACGTCCGGGATGATCCCGGTCTCGAGCCAGGCCACCAGCTCCTCGTGCTCGCTGTCGCCGGTCAGGAGCGCTCGAAAGGGGCCCCGCTGCACGATTACGCCCAAGCTGCTGTTGTTCTCGCTCGCGGTCGGGACCGGGGGTGGTCGGAGGATCCGGACGGTGACGTCATCGCCCAGCACGACCGGTGGCCATGGCGGGGGCGGGCGGGCGACCCCTTTGAGCGATAACCACTCCTCCAACTCCTCGGCAGTGGCGTTGGCGGGGCTCCGGCCGTTGCCGTAGAAGCGCCCGACGGGATAGTCCGCCACGACGGCGACCAGGCCGCTGATGTGATCGGCGTGATTGTGGCTCGCGACCACGGCCACCAGCGAGTCCACCTGGTAGTCGGCCAGCACCAGCACGATGTTGCGCGCGCGACCGCCGTCGACCAACACGTGCTCGCGGCCCAGGCTGATCAAGGTGGCGTCGCCCTGGCCCACGTCGATGAAGCGGATCAGCAGGTCGGGTCTGGGCGGCTCCTGGGGGACGCACGGTCTGGCGCCGAGCCCCGCGAGGAGCAGTGTCGCCAGGGCGCCGCGAAACAGGCCGAGCCGTCTGCTTTCGATCAGAGGAACCGTCGCTGAGGGCGGTCGGTCAGACCAGTCTGGCTACGAAGACCGTGGCGACCATGCCGAGCCAGAAGACGAAGGACCAGGTGATGAGGTCGGCTCGGACGCGTGCCAGCTTGGTCTCGGTCTCGGCGAAGCGCTGGACCATTTTGACGTCGAGCTCCGAGATCCGCTCCTCCACCCTGGATTCGAGCCCCGTGAGCTGTTGCTCCACCTTCGCCTCGGACTCCAGGATCCGTCGATCCAGCTTGGCCTCGAGTGCCGAAGCCCGCTGATCCACCTTGGCCTCCAGCGCGGCGAACCTCCGGTCCGTCCTGGATTCGGCTTCGGCAAAGCGCTGCTCCACCTTGGCGTCGAAGCGCCCGAAGTTGAGCTCGTTCAGTTCCCGGAGGTCGGCTCGGTAGGTTGCGTCCACGGCGTTGAACCACTCCACGAGCTCGTGAGCGATCTCGTCGCCGAAGGTCTCATAGAACCTCCGCGACAGCCTTGCGGTGACTGGCACAGCCCCTCCACCTGGGTCTGGACCGGCCTACACTAAGCTACGCTCGGCACTGCCACCTAATCAATTCGTCGCCCGCCGGGGCCAAAGCCGGACCCGGCGTCCAACGTGGCGACCCTGATTCGAGGGGCTCCCCCTGGGGGCGTCGAACCCCGCGACCGGCGGTGCGCCTTCAGCGTCCCGGTGCGGCCGGCAGGGCGTCGACCAGCTCGGCCATCCGCTTCCGGGTGGCCTCGTCCGGCAGCCGCCCGATCCCGCCGCCGATGTTGTCGAGCATGTGCCGGGCCTTGCTGGTAGCCGGCGTGACAGCGGTGACCGCCGGATGGCTCACCACGTACTTGATGAAGAACTGCGCCCACGTGGTTGCGTCGAAGTCCTTGGCCCAGGCTGGCAGCTCCCGGCCTTCGACCCGCTGCCAGAGCCGAGTCCGTCCGAACGGGAGGTAGACCAGCACCCCGATCTTCCGCTCCGCCGCCAGCGGGAGGATCGTGGTCTCGACCTCGCGGTTGTCGACCGCGTAGTCGATCCCGATGAAGTCGAGCGGCTCGGCGCGCATCACTCGAAGCAGCTCCTCGTACTGGCGGGCGCTGGTGGTGGTGACGCCGAGATAACGGATCCGGCCCTGCTGCTTGAGCTCCTTCAGGATGCCCAGCTGGGTGGGGACGTCGGCCAGGTTGTGGACCTGGATCAGATCGATCTTCTCGACCCCGAACTTCTCGAACGACGCGTCGATCTGCGCCCGCGCGGCCGCCGGATCCGCGGAGCCGCCACCCCGGCCCGCCACGTTCACCTTGGTGGCCCAGAAGATTTTGTCGGTCACGCCGAGCTCGCGAGCGAGGTCGCCCGCCACCTGCTCGGAAGCGCCGTAGCTCGGCGCGGTGTCGAACACCGTGGCGCCTCGTTCCACCA
>JBFXAS010000185.1:0-10640 GCA_050184075.1 Gemmatimonadales bacterium | reverse complement strand
AATCCGCCGGTCACGTCGCCGGAGAAGGGCCGGTGGGACCACTGCGCCAGAGTCGGCTCTGGCACGGGGACGACGTCCATGTGGCCCATCAGGACGACCGGCGCCAGCGAGGGATCCACGCCGGGCCAGCGGTAGACCAGGCTCAAGCCGCCGATCACCTCCCGGCTGAGCGAGCTGTCGACCCGAGGAAAAGTGCTCGCCAGGTAGTCGTGCAGGCCGAGGAATGCGGCCGTGTCGATCGGTGCGCCGGTGGCATAGGAGATGGTCGGAAAGCGGATCGCCCCCGCGAGCCGGCTCGGAGCACCGGCTTCGTCGACCGCGATGTCGTCGACGCTCGCGAGCGGCGGCGGCGGGGGTGGCACCCGCATCGTGCGGACCAGCACGACGGCGAGGAGCACGAGGGCGACGACGCCCAGCAACGCAAGCACGGGACGCTTCATGGGAGATTCCTGTCGGTTGGCGCGGGCCTAATATGGCTCGCCGGTCGGTGATCGGCACCCCGGCGCGCCGGCGCACTGGCAGGTAGTGTCGAGCACCCGGGAGATCACCACCAGGCCCCATCTACCCCTCGCTGGCGCCCCCTGCCCGGGGTGTCGTCACCACCCACAAGACGCAGGGCGCCTCACCGGTCGCGGCGGTCTCGACGAGCCGTAGGGCATCCCGGGCTCCGCCCGGACGACCCGGTGGCGCGGGATCACCGCCGGCACCCCGCGCCCGTCACAGGGGAAGCTCCAGCGAGACCGGTTCGGCGGAGCGCGGAGCGCGCGGCTGGCGCGCCAAGCCCGGCAAGCGGAGCTCGACGTTCATGGTCTCCGGCGCGAGCTCGCGGAGGCGGTCCGAGGCGAGGGCTCGGCGGGCGGCCTCGGTCCAGTCACCGCGCACCCGAAGGGTGAGCACCGAATCGGACGGCACGGTCTCGATGGTCGCCGCCAGCTCCGCGCGGAGCTCGTCAGCGCTCTTGTCCGCGAGGGACACCTCGCGTACGACCAGCGGCCGCGCCGGCAGCGGCTCGAACGACCAGCCGAGCTCGACGCCCCGCTCGCTCACCGCGGCGGTCACGATCATGAATCCCTTGGTCTCGCCCGCCTCGGCGATCGAGGTGCGCTCGATCGAGCCCGGATAGAGCACCGGAGCGGCCAGGGGACGCCCCCTCTGGTCCGCTCGAAGCACCTGGTGCCGGTGGATGTGGCCGGCCAGCACGGCGGCGAAGCCCCGAGGGAGATCCCGGCCCCGAATCACGTCGGTCGCCGTTGTGAAGGTGTAGTCGGCGGGGCCCACGGTGGCGCCTTCGACGCACTGATGGAGACAAAGCAGCCTGAGCCCGGCCTCCTGCTCCCGCCAACCGGTGCGCTCGGTCAGGTCGCCGAAGCGAGCGCGCACCTCGTCGCGCTCGGAGGGAAAGCCGGCGAGGGCGACCGGCACGCCGCGGACCTCGACCCGAAAGGTGCGTGGCTCGTCGAACACGTGGATGCCCGGATGGCTCGCGAAGCGAAGGTGCGGCAGCCGCCCTCGCTCGTGATTCCCGGGCACCACGAAGACCGGCACCCCGCGATCGGCAACCCGGGTCAACGGCTCGAACGCCTGATAGGCGACGGTGGCGTGCGGCCTGGAGCGGTTGAAGACGTCGCCGCCGTGGACGACGAGGTCGACCTCGCCCCGGAGCGCGGGCTCGAGCGCCCGGTGGTAATTGTCGAGGAAGTCCTGCCCCCGGCGGCGGCGGCGCACCCGGGGGCGGACCGGGAGGTCGAACCCGAGGTGGGTGTCGGCGAGGAGCAGGATCCGGACGATCGTCGACATGCTGCAAGATATCGGGGGGCCGTCCGGAGCGAGATCCCGCCCCACGCAGGTGGGGCCGGGGCTCTGGAGCGCGATCCCGGTACCTAACGCTCCGGCCCGGCCGTCTGGGCTGGCACGCGCCGAGCCTTCAGGCGGGCCTGGCCCGAGGCACGACAAGCCACTCGGCCACCACGAGGTTCGGCACCCAGCAGAGCCAGGATACCACCTGGTACGCGTCGGGGAACGGGATCCCGGCAACCTGGCTCAGCGGGAGATAGATCCGCAGCGTCACGGCGGCCAGAGTGAGCGCGAAGCTCCGGATCATCCAGACCTGGTGAGCCGCGCGATCGCGGCGCCGGATCCTCCAATAGGCCATCGACGTCGAGGTCAGCCAGACCACCGCCAGCAGTCCGAAGCCGAAGTGGGTGACCAGGCCCTCCTCCGAGCGGGTCGCCATCATCAGGCCACCGAGCCCGCCGGCCAGCACCGCGGCGACGTAGCCTCGCCCGAGCCAGCGGTGGACCCCGAGCGCCCGGACCCGAAGCCGCCGAGCGAACTGCCAGGGTCCGAGCCCGAGCGCGAGCGCCCCGCCCACCAGATGAGCGTAGAGCGCGAGCGGCATGGTGGCGCGACGTTCGGCGATGAACGGTGCGCCGAACGACGGCAGGAACACGGCCGCCAACGCGTAGCCGGCGATCGACACCGCGAGCACGGTCGTCAGGCCCCACAGCAGACGTCGCATCGCGTGCAACCTCCCGCGCAGCCAGAGGAGACGGCTCCCGCCGAGGTCGCGACCGCCCTCGGAGTCCGGTCGGGTCGCCCGCTCCTGGAGCCTGGCGGATTCTAGTCGATGTCGGCGGGCCAGCCCATTGCTTAACTTTCGGGCGGGAGGCGCCCGATGAACCCCGGCGAGCCGATCGACTACCACGTCATGGAGGCTATGCTCGACGCCGAGCGGCTCGACGAAATCGTGGCGCAGGTGAACGCCGAGGACTCGTGGTGGTTCATGAACTACGAGCGCTCCCTGCAGCGCGGGGAGGTGCTGGCGTCGCTGATGCGCCTGGTGAAGAAGGGGTTGGTCGAGGTGCTGCTCGAGGTCGACGATGACGCCGACCCGTTCAAGAGCTGCGGCCCCGGGGTCTGGCCCAACGTGCCCGTGGCCGAGATGCACTTCGAGGTCACGGGCCGCGGGTTGGTCCGACTCCTCAACTGGATCAGGTAACCCGCCGGAGCCTCCATCCCCGCCTGGAGATCCAGTCGCCACCCTCGTAGCGCCCGATGTCGGTGATCACGGCACGGAAGCTGTCCGCCTCCAGCGGCACGAGCGCCTCGGCGGTCGTTCGGACGGTGACGGCAACTCCGCGGGCCCGCTGTCCGGCTGAGCCCCATTCGGCCCCTTTTGCGCGCCATGGGTAGTCACCACGCCCAGAAGGCCGCCCGATGCCGATCCGTCAATCCGTCCGACTCCTCGCGCTCGCCTCCCTCGTGGCCCTCAGCTCGTGCGGAGGCGGCGCCTCGGCCGGCCCCAACCCGCCAGCGCCCCCGCCCCCGCCCCCACCGGCGCCGCCCCCGGTCGCGACCGTCTCCGTGAGCCCGACATCGGCGTCGCTCGTGCCCATGGCGACCCAGCTGCTCACGGCGGAGACCCGCGACGCGGCCGGCAATCCGCTGAGCGGGCGAGCCGTCACCTGGAGCACCGACCAGGCGACCGTGGCCACCGTGAGCACGGACGGCCTGGTGACCGCGGTCGGCCCCGGCTCCGCCACGATTACCGCCACGAGCGAGGGCAGGACCGGTTCCGCCGCGATCTCGGTGACCGACGGCGGGTTGGTCACCCAGGCGGGCGGCACCGTCACGGCCGCCGACGGCGCGGTCACGGTCGAGATCCCCGCGGGCGCGGTGAGCGGTCCACTGGCGGTCACCGTGACCCCCGCCACCTCGCTGCCCGACCTCCCGGAGGGAATCAACGCGACCGTCGGCGCGCGCTACGTCTTGGGTCCGGAGGGCACCACCTTCCCTTCGCCGGTCAAGGTGACGGTGGCCTGGGATCCCGCGATGGCGCCGGCCTGGGCGATTCCGACCGATTTCGCCCTCTATCATCACGACGGAACCGACTGGGTGGCACTTCCCGATCTGGAGATCGACTCCGTGGCCCACACGGTGACGGCGACGACCACCTCGTTCAGCCCGTTCACGGTCGGGACCCGGCTGCCCGCCGGCGCGCTCACGCCGAGCATCGGCATGGTCAACATCAACCATCGATCGGTGGTGTTCACGGCCTCGATCCCGAATCACCCGAGCACCGGCCTCCACTTCTCCTGGACGACCACGGGCATGAACGGCACGGTCAGCCCCCTGCCCGGCGCCGACGCCCAGTACACCATGACCCAGCCGATGCTGCCGCCCGGCGACCTCGACGCGGTGCAGGTGATCATTCGCGGCAACGTCGATCCGACCCAGCCCAACGTCCTGGTGCCCCTCGCGAGCGCCGAGGCGCTGGTCAACGCGAATCTCCAGTACAGCTTCGAAGTGAATCCCCAGTTCAGCGGGCCCGACTTCGCCCAGACCCAGACGCTGAGCGCCCTGGTTCGCGCGGCCGACGGGAGCGTCTACACCGGCACCGCCGGGCTCCCGGTCAAGATGGTGTGGGACGCGACCTCGTTCCACGGCTCGCTCGACATCGCCGACCCGAACCAGCAGGTCACCACGACGAGCGGGGTCTACACGGCGAAGACGCTGCTGCTGTCGCAGCCGCTCCCGCCCCGGATCGACCAGGTCACGGTGGACTTCTACATCGGCTACCTCAAGGCGTACACCTCGATGCACAACGTGTTCGGCCGGATGGAGGAGCGAGTCGACAGCACGCCGGCCCGCTTCGACGTCCAGCACGGCACGTCGATGGTCTTCGTCGAAGTCGCACCCGACGCGATCCTGGCGAGCTTCACGGTGCGCTCGATCCCGACGCCCGGCGGCGCCTGCGTGACGGCGGACGCCGTCGTGCCCAAGGTGGCCGGCGCAACGTCGTACGACCTGACCGTGACCGGCATCGTGGGCTGGTCGCTGGGCACGACCTTCCACAAGGTCTTCACGGGCACGACCAACACTGGCTCGATCCTCGACATCTACACGGCGGGCGCCTACTACGGTGTGCCGATGGCCGGGGGGTGCAACACGATCCCCAGCGCGATCCAGGCGCGGAAGGACCTCTATCAGAGCCAGTTCGGATCGGCGAGCTACATCGTGAAGACGATGCCGTAGCCAGGAGACGGTCGGGCAACCCCTCGAGCCCCGGCCTCTCCGGGCATAGATTGCGGCTCGTCCGCGAGAGGGTATTCGCCAATGCCGGCAAGCGAGAGACCAAGTCCGCAGCAGTTGGCGGACCAGCTCCACGACGCGATCCACCGCGGCAGCGACCAGCGGGTGGCCGAGCTGCTCGCCGCCGGCGCCGACCCGCGGTTGCCCTACCGCCGGACCGGGTGCGAGGCGCTCGAGATCGCGGAGCGGCTCGAGATCGAGCGCCCGGGCCGCTGGAAGGGAATCATCCAGCAGATCGAAGCGGCCAAGCGCCGGCTCGGCTGACCTCCACGGGAAAGGTGCCCGACACGTCGTACGTGACCGGCTGAGCGAACACCGTCAGGGTGATCAGAGCACCCTTTGATTCACCACCCGAGGGCTCGTCGCCGCGAGAGTGGCGCCCGTCCGGATTATCATCGCCAGACCTCGCGGAAGAGCCGAAGCCAGTTGCCGCCGATCACCTTTTCGATCACCCGATCGGGGTGGCGGCGCGCCGCGAGCGCGTCGGCGAGGCGCTCCATCCGACGCTCCGTATTCAACTCGGGCACCATGAAGAGCACCTCGGGATCCTCCGCTGGGGCGGCGATCCCGGCGGCAATTCGAGCGGCCACGAACTCGCGGTGTCTCGACCAGTAGCGCTCAGAGCCGTCGATCGGGGTGATCGAGAGATCGCTCCCGATGCCGACGTGGTCCTCACCGCAGACTCGGATCGCGTGCTCCAGGTGAGCGACGACGTCGGCCGTGGTCGGCACCCGACCGGGCGAGAGGAACGGCATCAGGTAGATCCCGACCACCCCGCCCCGCTTGGCCATGGCGCGGAGCTCCTCGTCGTCCTTCGAGCGGGGATGGCGCGCCACGGCGTTGCACCCCGTGTGGGTGATCCCGACCGGCGCCGTCGAGGCCGCGATGCCCTCCGCCGTGGTCCGCTTGCCGCAGTGGGAGAGATCGACGATGGTGCCCAGCGCGTTCAGGCGCGCCACCACCTCGCGCCCGAAGCGGCTGAGCCCGGCGTTGCCCGGCTCCAGGCAGCCGTCGCCCACGAGGTTGCGGACGTTGTAGGTGAGCTGCACCACCCGGACCCCGATCTGATGGAAGACCTCCATCGTGGAGAGGTCGCGGCCGTAGGGCGTGGTGTCCTGAAAGCCGAACACGATGCCCACCCGGCGGGTTCGCTTGGCGTCGAGCAACTCGTCGACGCTCCGCACCGGGCGGAAGACGTCGGGATAGCGCGAGGCGTTCTCGAGCCAGGGCGCGGTGCGTCGGACGGTCGACTCGAAGTCGCCCCCGTTGACCGTGACGTTCATCGCGGTGATACCCGAGCGCCGGGCGTTGTCGATCATGGTCCGATCGAGAGGCGGGTTCTCCGGGTAGTTGAAGTAGCCGGGGCTGCCGAGGAAGTCGATCACGATGGCCTCGTCGTAGCCGGGCCAGGTCGGGGCCGACGGCGGGGCGCTCCGGCGGAGCGATCGCTCCAGCAGGACGGGCGTCAGGCCGGCAGAGGCGGCGGCGCGGAGGAAGTCGCGGCGAGGCAGCGGCATCGGGTGTTCCCTTCGTGTGAGCGGAATCGGGCGTGGTCCAACCAGGCCGACACCCCCTACTGGCGCCGCCCCTTCCGGACGATATCATTGGGCCGAGTCGCGGTCGAGTTCACCAAGCCCGGAGCTCGCATGCCTCGCCATCCCGCTCGGCGCGTCCGCCTCGTCAACCCGATTCTCACCGCCGCCATCGCCGTGGGATGCGGACCGGCAACCGGATCGTGGTCGACTGGACGCCTGGAACCTACGTGTTGCTCTGTTTCGTTCCGGCAAAGGCCGACGCCCAACCTCACGTGATGAAGGGGATGCTGAAGGTCGTCACGGTGACCTGAGCCGGCACAGCAACTCGGCCGGCTATTCGTCGCCCTCCTCGGCGTAGTTCGGCAGCGCCGCCTTGCGCACGTGCTCGAAGACGAGGTGCGTCTCCACGTGCGCGACCTCGGGACGGGTCGTGAAGCTGCCGAGCACCACCTTGCGGAGGTGCTCGGCGTCCTTGACCACGACATGCACGAGGTAGTCGTCCCGCCCCGCCAGATGGTACAGCGCCACCACCTCGCGAATCCCGAGGACCTCCCGCCGGAAGCGATCGACCCGCTCGCGGTCGTGTCGCCCGATCCGCACGGCGACCATGGCCTGGAGCCGGATCCCCAATGCGGCAGGATCGACTTCGGCGTGGAAGCCGGTGAAGGTCTTGGCCTGGCTCAGCCGCTTGACCCGCTCCCACGCGCTCGACGGAGCCAGACCCACCTTGTCGGCGAGCTCGGTGTTGGTGATCCGGGCATTCTTCTGCAGGAGGGCGACGATTTGAGCGTCGATTCGGTCCATGGTGGTTCAACCTGGTTTCTTTGAGAAGAATCTTCGGAGCCAGTAGCACTCTGTCGAAAGATATCCCAAAATGAGTCGGGCCTACCAGAATGGACAGGGCAGCATGCGACTCGAAACCCTCGCCACCCACGCGGGCCGCGACGACCTCCGGGAGCTCGGCCTGCACGCGCCCCCGATCGACCTCTCCACCACCTACCCCGTCCGCGAGCTCGACGACGCGGTCGTCTCCCTCAGCGCGCTCGCCGAGGGAGCACCCCGGGCGGCCGAGTCGGTGTACAGCCGCCTGCACTCGCCGACGGTCCGCCGGTTCGAGCTGGCGCTCGCGGCGCTCGAGAGCGCAGACGACGCGGTCGCCTTCGCTTCGGGCATGGCGGCCGTCACCGCCGCGCTGCTCGCGGCCGGCCAGACGGGGCGGCACGTGGTCGCCATCCGACCGATCTACGGAACGACTGACCATCTCCTCACCAGCGGACTGCTGGGCGGGCGGGTCACCTGGACCGGCGCGGCGGGGGTCGCGGACGCGATCCGACCCGACACCGGCCTGGTGCTGCTGGAGACGCCGGCAAACCCGACACTCGACCTGGTCGACATTGCCGACGTGGTGCGTCAGGCCGGGTCGGTTCCGGTGGCGGTGGACTCCACCTTCGCGACGCCGATCCTGCAGCAGCCGCTCCGCCACGGCGCGGCGCTGGTGATTCACAGCGCCACCAAGTTCCTGGGCGGTCACGGGGACGTGCTGGCCGGCGTGGTGGCCTGCTCCGACCAATGGGCGGCCCGCCTGCGGCAGGTGCGGGTCGCGACCGGTGCCGTGCTTCACCCGCTCGCCGGCTATCTCCTCCATCGCGGGCTCGCCACCCTGCCGGTGCGGGTCGAGCGCGCGCAGCGGACCGCCCTGGTCCTGGCCCGGCGGCTGGCTGGACACGAGGCGGTGGCGCGGGTCGCGTACCCGGGCCTGCCGGGCTTTCCCGGCGAGCGGCTCCTCGGCGGCCAGATGTCGGGTCCCGGCAGCATGATCGCGTTCGAGGTCGCGGGCGGTCGGGCGGCGGCGGAGCGGCTCCTGGCGTCGCTCGAGCTGATCACCCACGCGGTGAGCCTGGGCTCGACCGACACCTTGATCCAGTGTCCGGCCGCGCTCACCCACCATCTGGTGGACGGCGAGAGTCGCTCGAAGAGCGGCGTGTCGGAGGGGCTGCTGAGGCTCTCGGTCGGGCTCGAGCACGTCGACGACCTGTGGGCCGACCTGCTGCGAGGGCTCGCCGCCGCCGACGGAGCAAGCGCCGACCCCGCCTGGCAACCAGACCAGCGGGCGGCGCTTGCCGAGAGCGACCGGTACGCTACGCGGCGCTCGAGCCGAGCGCCGCGAACCGGGGCAGAGGCCGCCGGACGAGGGCGGTGAGCGCGTCGACCTCAGCGTTCATCTCCTTGCTGAGCTCGAGGTGCAGCGCTCGCGCCTCGTCCAAGTCCCACTCGAACGACGCGATCCGGTCGGTCACCGCGAAGAGGCCACGCGCCAGCTCGTCGCGGGTCGCCTGATACTCGGTGAGCGCCGCATCCCCGCCGGTCGCGACCGCGCGGGCGAGCAGCTCCGCGTCCCTGAGCGCGTCCGTGATGCCGTGCGCGGTGATCGGGTCCTTGAAGTAGCCCGCGTCGCCCACCAGGGCCCAGCCGGGCCCGGCCGAGCGGCGGAAGAACCCCCGGATCCCGGGAAACGCCCGCAGCTTGACGCTCCGGCCCGCGCGCTCGACCCGCTCGGCCAGCATCGGCGAGACCTCCCACAGCACCTCGCGGTACAGCTCGTCCACCCCGCGGACCCTGCCGGCCTCGAACCGGGCCGGCGGCATCGACGCGAACACGCAGGTATCGCCGTCATTGGTCTGGATCGTGCCGACCGACGCGCCAACCCGGTAGAACCACTGGAACCCCTCGAGCCCGAGGTCTCGGACGTAGCCGTAGATCGAGGCGGTCGAGTGGGTCGCCGGCCGCTCGACGGGCGCGTCCACCAGGCGGGCCACCCGCGAGTGCAGCCCGTCGGCGCCGATCACCACGTCGGCGGTGACGACGTGTTCCCGGCGGTCCGGCCCGGCGATCACGGCGCCTCGCACCCGACCCTGCGCGTCGCGCACGAGGTCGCTCAGGGAGTGGCCGAGCAGGACATCGGCGCCCGCCGCCTGAGCCGCGTCGAGCAACACCGGATCCAGCACGGTGCGCCGCGGCGCGTAGAGTCCGTCGACACCGTCGCGCTCTTTGATCCGGATCTCGATCGCGTCTTCGGCGTAGTGGAAGGTCGTGGTCCGGATCGTCGGCGTGCCGGCCGTCCGGATCGCGTCGAGCACACCCCAGCGATGGAGCTGGAGCACCGCGCCCCGCATCAGGGCGTGGGTCGAGAGGGTGTCGCTCCCGCGACGCATCGGATCGACGACGAGCACCCGGAGTCCCTGTCGCGCCAGGAGCATGGCGGTGGCCGCGCCGGCGCAGCGCGCGCCGGCGACGACCGCGTCGTAGTGTCGGCGTGCCACGGCAAAGGTCGTGGTGTCTGCGATCATGCGGCACCTGCCAGATCTGTGAGCGGTTGGCGAGCGCGAGCCCTCGCCGGCCGCCCGTCGAGATGGGCGGCGAGGTGCGCGCTCAGGTCGCGGGCATCGTCCGCGGCGCCGTCGATCAGGCTCGACTTCCGGCGCCGCAGGAACGGGAGGCCCATCAGGTACAGCCCCGGCGCCTCGACGACGCCGCCGTCGTGCTTCACCCGCCCCTTCCGGTCGAACACGGGGACGTCGAGCCACGAGTGGTCCGGCCGGAAGCCGGTGGCCCAGACGACCGTGCGAATCGCGCCGCTCCCGAAGTCCAGGGTGAGCCGGGGGGCCGGATCGACCCGGGTCGGCTCGAACCGATGCGCGGGCTCGACCTCGGCGGAGGGCAGCGCTTCGGCCGCCCACTCGTCGATCCGGTCCAGCAGGCGGTTCATCTTGAGGTCGGCCATCTCGCACAGATTCGCGAGCGAGCCCGAGAACTGCGCCTTGCCGTGCGCGACCCCGGCGAGGCGGCCGACCACCTCGATGCCCCGCTCCCTGAGGGCGTTCAGATCGATGTTGCGGCGGTCGTCCGAGCCGATCAGCTGCAGCGACGGCACCCCCCGCACCCGCTCGACGCTGTCCACCTCGGTATAGCGCTCGTCGAGCACGCCGATCCGGTCCATCCACCACTTGATGTCCC
>JBFXAS010000184.1:0-10700 GCA_050184075.1 Gemmatimonadales bacterium | reverse complement strand
CGGGGTCCGGAGGTCGAGCTCGCCTGTCATCAGCAGGGTCGGGGTCTTGACGTTGCCCACGTACATCAGCGACGACTGCGTGAGGTAGGGCGCCGGATCTTCCCAGAACGGCTTGTCGTAGTAGTTCAGGGTGAAGAACGGAATGTCCGTGTGACCGACGAAGCTCATCCAATTGATCACCGGGCAGCGGACCGCGGCCGCCGCGAACCGGTCGGTGTGGCCGATCACCCAGCTGGAGAGCACCCCGCCGCCACTGCAGCCGCCGACGTACATCCGGCTCTGATCGATGTAGCCCCGACCCACCAGCGTGTCGACGCCCGCCATCAGATCCTCGTAGTCCACACTCGGATAGGCCCGCTCGATCGCGTTGCCGAAGGCCGAGCCGTACCCGGTCGAGCCGCGCGGGTTGGTGTAGAGCACCACGTTCCCGTTCGCGGCGAAGTTGTGATACATGTAGCTGAAGCCGACGTTGTACATCCCGTGCGGCCCGCCGTGGATCTCGAACACCAGCGGGTACTTCTTGCCGGGATCGAAGTTCGGCGGCTTGACGATCCACCCCTGGACCCGGGCGCCGCCGGTCGACGTGTACCAGACCTCCTCCACCTCGCCCAGCTTGATCCGGCTCAGCACGTCGGCGTTGACGTCGGTCAGGGTGGCCACCTCGCCCGGGCGCGCGAGGGCGAAGCGGACCACGTCGCCCGGCTCGTGATAGCTGCTCTTCACGCCCACCGCGATTCCGGTCTTCGAGATCGAGCTGACCCCCAGCATGTGATTGCCCTGGGTGACCTGGCGGTGCCCGCCCCGGAGCGGGGTGAAGTGGAGATTGGCGGTGCCCTGGTCGCCCACCCCGTAGTAGACGCCGCTCCCGTCCGCCGCCCAGGTGATGCCGTTCACGTCGCGGTCGAGGTCACCCGACACGAGGCGGGGGTTGCTCCCGTCGATCCCCATGAAATACAGCTCGGCCGTCTTGTAGCTGGCCCGGGTCGAGTCGTAGCCCGCGTAGGCGATGGTCTTCCCGTCGGGCGAGACCGCGGGGCTGGTCCAGGAGCCCGGCCGGTTGGTGAGCTTCCGGATCGCGCCGGTCGAGACGTCGACGACGTGGAGATCGGAGTTGCGGTAGTTCATGTCCCAGTTGGCTTCCAGATAGCCGTCGAAGACGATCGACTTGCTGTCGGGAGTCCAGTCGTAGCCCACCCCGAAGCCCAGTCCGTCGAACTTCGAGCCGAGATCGAAGTTGCCGTGGGTGACCTGTCGCGGCGTGCCCCCGTCGGCCGGCACCACGAAGAGATGGGTGTAGCTGAGGGGGATGAAGCCCGCGCGGTCCTGCCGGTAGTGCAGATCGGTCGCGCGGTGCGGGGCCGACGTCCACTTGGCCCCTTGGGGCGCGGCGGGCATGCTGATCTTCCAGGGGTTTTCGTACTTCACGCCCATCACGAAGGAGAGCCACTTCCCGTCCGGCGACCACTGCAGGCTGCCCGGCCCCTCCGTCAGGCGGGTGACCTGCGAGACGGCGCCCTCCGCGTCCATCCAGCGAACGAAGATCTGCGGCTTGCCGTCCACGGCCGCGATGTACGCGATCCGGCTGCCGTCGGGCGACCAGCGGGGGCTGCCGCCCTCGAGGAGGAAGCGCTGCTTGGTGCCGTCGGCGTTCATCAGCCAGAGGGCCGATTCCCACTTGTCCTCGAGCTGGTTGATCCAGCGGCGGGTGTAGACGACCTGCGACCCGTCGGGGGAGATCTGCGGATCGCCGACCTGCTCCCAGTCGAGATAGTGATCGACGGTGAGGAGGGTATCGGAGGGCGTCTCCTGCGCGGTGGTCGGCGCGGGCCAAAGGAGCGCGAGGGACAGGAGCAGCGCGGATTGCCGAGTCATGGAACGGGCCTCCACCTTCGACGTGCCGGGGGTGTGATGGGGAATGGATGGAATCTCCACCGATCCCGGCCCCAGGCAAGTCGATCCGCTCAGACGGCTCGATCCAGCACCACGACCCGCTCGATGGTCACTCCCTGGCGCCTGGTCACCAGCGTCACCCGCCGACCAGGCTCTCCGGCAAGCCGCTCCTCGGCGCCGGCCAGACCCAGCCGCCCCGCCGGCTCCGAGCCGACCGCGATCAGGACGTCGCCCACCTCGATGCCGGCGAGGGCGGCGGGCGAGTCGTCGCGGACCCGACCGACCACCAGCGAGTCGCCCCGCTGGCGGAAGTGGAGCCCGCTCGGATTCCAGACGAAGGGCCGCTGCAGGGCGGGGCGGGGCTCCAGGATCACGCGATCGTGGGGATAGTCGAACACCACACGAAAGCGCCTGAGCAGCTCGGTCCCGATGCTCACCTGGGCGCCCGGGGTGACGCCCTCGCCGGGGTCGGGAAAGCTCGAGACGACGTCCCGGATCGCTTGCCGGCCGAGCCGAATCTCACGGATCCGGCCGACCACACCGTCGATCACACCGCTGGCGCCGCGTCCGAGCTCGTCGCGCACCGTATCGGCCGGGAAGGCCAGGTGCGGGACCGCCTCCGGCGTGATCGCAACCGCGTGGCGGGCCCCCGTGTCGAGGACCAGCTCGACCTCACGGCCGGGCTCGTCGCCCACGGTGAGCCAGCCTCGGGCGTGGGGATGCCCCCCCTCGATCCGGAGCGGGAGCGAGGTGCCGGGCCCCCGGTACTCGAACTCGTCGGGGTCGTAGAGCCTGAGCTCGTTGGCCTCGAAATCGAGCTCGGTGACCCATTGCCGGAAGAGGTCGAGCCCGATGATGCCCTGATACGGCCGACCCGCGCTCTCGCGAAAGTCCTCGGCCAGCCGCAGCGCGACGGCCTGTGCCACGGCGACTGGGGCTCCGCCGATCCGGGCCTCGAGATCGACGGCGACCCGACCCTGGAGCGCGGCACCGCCGCCCGCGCCGCGCACCGCCACCCTGCCGGCCTCCGCGAGGCCCAGGCGATCGAGGTCGTCGGGCGAGGTCAGCACCAGCGGTGGCGAGCCCCTTGCGGTCGCGGAGTCGCCGGGCCCGGCCGGTCAGGCGGTGGCGAGCTTCGCGACCCCCTCGAGGCCGAGCTCCCGGATCGACTGCTCGCGCATCTCGACCTTGCGGATCTTGCCCGTGACGGTCATCGGGAACTCGGTGACGAACTTGACGTAGCGCGGAATCTTCACGGTCGCGATCTGCCCACGGCAGAACTCCCGGATCTCCTCGTCGCTGGCCGTCACGCCCGGCTTGAGCTTAACCCAGGCGCAGAGCTCCTCGCCGTACTTCTCGTCCGGCACACCGATGATCTGGACATCCTCGACCTTCGGGTGGCCGTAGAGGAACTCCTCGATCTCCCTGGGGAAGAGGTTCTCTCCGCCCCGGATCACCATGTCCTTGATCCGCCCGATGATGTTGACGTAGCCGTCGCCCCGCATGGTGGCCAGGTCGCCGGTGTGCATCCAGCCGGCGGCGTCGATCGCGTCGCGGGTGGCGGGCTCGTCGTCCCAGTAGCCGAGCATCACGATGTAGCCCCGGGAGCACAGCTCCCCGGGCGAGCCGCGCGGCACCGTCCGGCCGGTGTCCGGATCGACGATCTTGCACTCGACGTGGGGGTGAACGGCGCCCACGGTGGCGGTCCGGTGCTCGAGATCATCCTGCATGGTCGACTGGAACGAGACCGGCGAGGTCTCGGTCATTCCATAGCAGATCGTGACCTCGGGCATGTGCATCCGGTCGATCACCTGCTTCATCACCTCCACCGGACAGGGCGAGCCCGCCATGATTCCGGTCCGGAGGCTCTGCAGGTCGAAGCTCGCGAACTCCGGGTGCTGGAGCATCGCGATGAACATGGTCGGCACGCCGTAGAGCGAGGTGCAGCGCTCCGCCGCCACCGCCGCCAGCGTCTTGCCCGGATCGAACGCCTGATCGGGATAGACCACCGCGCCGCCGTGGGAGAGCGCGGCCAGGTTGCCCATCACCATCCCGAAGCAGTGATACAGCGGTACCGGGACGCAGATCCGCTCGGCCGCCGAATAGCCGCAGCGGGCTCCGACGAAGTAGCCGTTGTTGAGGATGTTGTGGTGCGAGAGGGTGGCGCCCTTGGGAAAGCCGGTGGTGCCCGACGTGTACTGGATGTTGATCGGGTCGTCGAAGTCGAGCTGGCCCTCGCGCTCGCGGAGCGCGTCGACGCTCACCCGGGCGCCGGCAGCGAGAAAGTCCTCCCAGCCCAGCATGTCGGGCTCGCCCTGGTCGAGGAGCACCACGGCCTCGAGCGACGGCAGCTTGGGGTGGACCGCCCGGATCATCTCGAGATAGTCGGTCTGCCGGAAGGCGCGGGCGGCCACCAGGACCGAGACGCCCGACTTGGCGAGGGCGTATTCCAGCTCGTGTCGGCGATAGGCCGGGTTCACGTTCACCAGCACGGCGCCGATCTTGGCCGTCGCGTATTGGGTCACCAGCCACTCGACCCGATTGCCCGACCAGATCCCGACCCGGTCCCCCTTCACCACCCCCAGGGCCATCAGCGCACGCGCCGAGCGCTCGGCCTCGACGAGGAGCTCCCCGTAGCTGAGCCGGATCCCCTGGTGGGCGCTCACCACCGCGAGGGCGTCGGGGGTGGCGGCCGTCACGCGGTCGAGCTCGGCGCCGATGGTGCGGCCGA
Organism: Gemmatimonadales bacterium; assembly: GCA_050184075.1. Classification (GTDB taxonomy): domain Bacteria; phylum Gemmatimonadota; class Gemmatimonadetes; order Gemmatimonadales; family GWC2-71-9; genus SHZU01. The sequence continues at coordinate 6,079 of JBFXAS010000184.1, read as the reverse complement.
TCAGCGGGCGGTCCGAGGGACCCGAGACGTAGGACGAGGGACGCATCACGCTGGCTCCGGACGAGGGTCGCTGGTCAATGTACCGTCCGCTCCGGGGGGAATCGAGAGCCGCGCGCTGGCTCCCGACGCGGTCCAGAGGCCGTTTTCCCAGGGAAAATGGCCGTTTTGACTATTGTTTTCCCCAGGGAGCTTCTTAGATTTTCCCCAGTAATTCGCCACTCGCAAGCCGCACCGACCCCCACAAGGAGAGCCTGAGCATGGGCGCCAAGAAGAAGACGGCGAAGAAGAAGACCGCCAAGAAAGCCACCAAGCGGACCGCCAAGAAGAAAACGGCGAAGAAGCGGACCGCCAAGAAGGCCACCAAGCGGAAACCCTCGGCCGCCTTCATGAAGCCGATGACCCCGAGCGCCGCCCTCGCCGCCGTCGTGGGCTCCAAGCCGCTGCCGCGAACCGAGGTCACCAAGAAGCTCTGGGCCTACATCAAGAAGAACAATCTCCAGGACAAGAAGAACAAGCGGATGATCAACGCCGACGCCAACCTCAAGGCGGTGTTCGGTGGCAAGGGCACGGTCAACATGTTCGAGATGACCAAGCTGGTGAACAAGCACCTCAAGTAGTCGGTAGGGATTGCACAGGCAAACCCTTCGGGGCCGGACGTTTCCGGCCCCGTTCGGCTTTCTAGGCCCGGCGGAGGTCGATCACCCGGCGGGCTTTCCCCCCCGAGCGCTCGATCGCCCCGCTCTCCTCGACCCGGACCCGGCTCGACACGCCGATCAGGCTCTTGATGTCGTGGGCCAGGATCTCCGCTCCCTGCAGCGCGGCGTCCCGGCTCACCGAGTCGTCCCGGGGCTCGACCACCACGTCGAGGGTGTCGAGCCGTTGCTCGCGACGGACCTCGAGGATGTAGTGCGGCGAGAAGACCCCGATCTTGAGGAGCAGCTCCTCCACCTGGGAGGGGAAGAGATTCACACCCCGGATGATCAGCATGTCGTCGGTGCGCCCGGTGACCCGCTCCATCCGGCGCATCGCCCGCGCGGTGGGCGGCAGCAGCCGGGTGAGGTCGCGGGTCCGGTAGCGGACCATCGGGAGCGCTTCCTTGGTGAGGGTCGTGAAGACCAGCTCGCCCCGCTCGCCGTCCTCGAGCACCCGGCCGCTCTCGGGATCGATGATCTCGGGGTAGAAGTGATCCTCCCAGATCACCAGGCCGTCCTTGGTCTCGACGCACTCGTTGGCCACGCCGGGCCCGAGGATCTCCGAGAGCCCGTAGATGTCCACCGCGTCCATCGCGAAGCGGTTCTCGATCTCCTGGCGCATCGACTCGGTCCACGGCTCCGCGCCATGGATCCCGACTTTGAGGCTCAGGGAGCGCGGGTCGATCCCCTGGCGCTCGCACTCGTCGGCGATCACCAGGGCGTATGACGGGGTGCTCATGATGAGGTCCGGCTCGAGGTCGACGAGCAGCCGGACCTGCTTCTCGGTCTGTCCCCCCGACATCGGCACCACCGTGCAGCCGAGCGCCTCGGCGCCATAGTGGGCGCCGAGCCCGCCGGTGAAGAGGCCGTAGCCGTAGCCCACGTGGACCAGATCGCCCTTCCGGCCGCCGGCCGCGCGAATCGAGCGTGCCACCAGTCGAGCCCAGGTGGCGATGTCCTTGGCGGTGTACCCCACCACCGTCGGGCGCCCGGTGGTCCCGGATGAGGCGTGGATTCGGGTCACCTGCTCGCGGGGGACCGCGAACATCCCGAACGGGTAGGTCTCGCGGAGGTCGTCCTTGGTGGTGAAGGGAAAGCGGGCGAGATCCTCGAGCGACCGGAGCTCGCTCGGATGGACCCCGGCCGCGTCCAAGCGCTCGCGATAGCGGGTGACGTTCCGGTAGGCGTGATCGAGAGTCCAGCGCAGCCGCTCGAGCTGGAGCGCGGCCAGCTCGTCGCGGCTCGCCGTCTCGATCTTCTCGAGGGTCCGCCGCGGCGCACCCGGCCGCAGCGTCTTGCCGTGGCGCACCGTCTCGGGGCGCCGGATCAGGCGGAAGGAGGACTTGGAGCGGCTCCGCGAGCGCTTGGCGGCCTGGCCGCCGGAGGAGGACTTGGGCATCGGCTACCGGATGGGAGAAGCGTGGCGCGGGCGCCGACCGCGCCCGCTCGAGAGAGGCTACCGGATTCCGCCCTGGTCGGCCACTTCGGACCGAGGTCCGGTCGGCTCGGGAGGCCGACCGAAGACTGGCGGACGGCGATCGGCCCAGGGACGGGCTCGCTCCAGCTGGCCAGCGAGTCGGATCAGCGTGGCCTCGTCGGCGTAGCGACCGACCAGCTGGACGCCGACGGGGAGCCCGGCCTCGTTCCACATGAGCGGCACCGACATCGCCGGTTGGCCCGTCATGTTGAAGACCGGGGTGTACGGAATCCACTCGAACACCTTGCCCGCGAGCTCGTCGAGGACGTTCGCCATGCGGACCAGGCGGCCCGAGCCGAACCGGCCCAGGATTCCCATCAGGGTCCGCTCCCTCACGGTGGGCTGCAGGGCGCCGATCGCGAAGGGCGGCGCGGCCAGCGTGGGAGTGAGCAGCAGGTCGTAGTCCTCGAAGAGCCCACCGATGGCCCGGGTCTGCCGATCCAGAGCGCGATTGGCCACCGCGAGCTCGTCGGCCCGAAGCGCCCGCCCGACCAGGATCAGCAGCCAGGTGGCCGCCTCCACGTCGGTCCGGCTGAGGCGGCGCCCGATCTCCCGCTCCGCGTCGACCACGTCGGCGTTGAGCTCCGCGCACATCATCGTCAGGAAGGAGCGCGCGAAGGCGGGCCCGTCGATCGGTGGAGAGGCGGGCACCAGCTCGTGGCCCAGCGAGTCGAGCAGCTCGACGGCATCGGCCAGGGCGCGCTCGCAGTCGGGGTGGACCGCGTTGCCGAGGAAGGGCGTCGACGTCCAGGCGATGCGAAGCCGACCCGGCGCGGCCTCGACCTCCTCTGCGAGCGGCCGAGCGAAGGGCGGCGGATAGTAGGGCGCCCCCACGTCGGGACCGGCGATCGCGTCGAGCATGGCGGCGGAGTCGCGCACGGAGCGCGTCAACACGTGCTCGACCACCGCCCCCCGCCAGTGCTCGCCCACGTCGGGGCCCGCAGGCGTGCGCGCCCGGGTCGGCTTGAGGCCGAAGATTCCGCAGCAGCTTGCCGGGATCCGGATCGAGCCGCCGCCGTCGCCGCCGCTCGCCATCGGGACGACGCCCGCGGCCACCGCCGCCGCGGACCCGCCGCTCGAGCCGCCCACGGTGCGTGTCGGATCCCAGGGATTGTGGGTCGGACCGAAGAGCTCGGGCTCGGTGAACGGCGTGAGCCCGAACTCGGGCGTGTTCGTCTTCCCGCAGAGCACCACCCCCGTGGCCCGGTAGCGTCGGGTGATCTCGGAGTCGTGCCTGGCGCGGTAGCCCCGCAGGAATCGGCTGCCGGCGTGGAAGGGCTCTCCCCGCCAAAGATTGCCGAGGTCCTTCGCGAGGAAAGGCACTCCGCCGAACCGTCCGCTGGGCCCCACCGCGGCCTCGGCGCGGGCAGCGTCGTCCCGCCGGTGGATCACCGCGTTGAGCTCGGGATCGAGCCGCTCGATGCGCGTGAGGGCCTCGTCGACCAGCTCGGCCGCGCGCACTTCGCCCCGCCGCACCAGGTCGGCGAGGCCCGTAGCGTCGAAGCGGTCGTATTCGGCGAATCCCATCGCGGGTCCGGGGTCGAGTCGGCCGGGATTTAGTGGGGGGAGCGGGGGGTGTCAACGCGGATCGATCTTCCAGCCGCGGGACCCCTCCCGACCCGGCACCGCGTCCAGGCAGCTTGCGGCCGACCCCGCGGCCGGGCCGCTCTGATCCGTTTGACGAGGACCCGTGGGCCCTTCCCCACCGCGGCGGCGATCGGGCTCTGCCTTCTCCGCTCTGCCGCTGCCCGACGAATTGCCCGCGGGGTCGAGTGACCCGTCAAAAGCGGATCACGACGTCGACGTACGGCACCCCCGGAAAGACGCCGCCCTCGGTCGAGTTGAGCAGCGCGAGACCGACCGAGAGCTTCTCGGTGAAGATCCTGAGCCCGTAGCTCAGAATCGCCTCCGCCTCGCCCTTGGTGGGGAGGTAGTTCTCCGTCACCAGCTTGAGGTTCCGGTGGATCCGGGCCTCGCCCCCGAGCATCAGGATCGGGTCCGAGAGTTCCCCTCCGTAGTAGGGAAAGAGCAGCGCCGTGGAGACGCTGTGGTCGTCGCTGCCGAAGGTGCCGACCCCGTAGAACGCGCCGAGGCCGTCACCGCGGCCGCCCAGATCGTCGTCGAAGGTGCCGGCCCAGCCGAGCAACCCGCCGGCGGCCAGACGCACGTTCGGGTTCACCTCGATGCCCGCCTTCGCCGTCACGAAGAAGACGTTGTCGGTGAAGTCCTCGAACGGAAAGAGCGAGAACCCGCCGCCGACCTGGAGGTTGTTCCCGACGCCGTAGGCGCCGCTCATGAAGAAGAGATAGGTGTTGGAGATGTCCCCGGCGCCCTTGGGCAGGCTGCGGGCGGTGGGACCGAAGTAGAGTCGGGTCGGATTGGGATCGGGGTGCCAGTAGCGCCCCCCGCGAAAGCTCTTGGCGTCGACCTCGCGCACCTCGACCACGTCCTGGCGGCGCAGGGTGAGCTGGCCCGCGGCGGTCTCGAAGACCAGCCGATCGCCGTCGATCTCGACGAAGCGACCCACCAGCGTCGAGCCATCGCGGAGCTTCACGATCTGGGACTTCGAGGAATCGGGGACCTGGATGTGCTGGGCCCCCCGGGCCTGGGCCTCGACCACCCGCGGCACGGCCGCCGCGGCGAAGCATGCGACCGCCAGAGCCAGCCACGACCTTGTCATCCCAGAGGCCCCCTGTCGAGAGTCGTCGAATTCGCCGCGTTCGGACGACAGAAAGCCTAGTCTCGCGGCGTGACTCGGTCGTCCCCGGAGTCCCGCTCGGGGCCTCAGGGCCTCGGCATCGGGTCGGGGGGCCCGTCGATCCCCACCATCGCGTCGGTCCGGCCGCGGAAGTAGTAGATCGCCGGCGCGGGGGCCGGGTCGGGGTGGATCCGGGCGGCGTCCTGGCCCCGGTAGAGGGCGCCGTTCAGCATCACCATCTCGATCTGCCGCGCGTTCCGGACGTCGTCGAGCGGGTTGGCGTTCATGATCACCAGATCCGCCAGCTTGCCCGGCTCGATGGAGCCGATCTGCCGCTCCAGACCGAGGTAGCGCGCCGACGCGATGGTGGAAGCCTCGATCACCTCCATCGGCGTGAAACCGCCCCGAGCGAGCAGGGCCATCTCCCAGTGCTTGTCGAGCCCGTGCATCTGGCCGTGCCCGGAGATCTGGATCGAGATGCCCGCCTCCCGCAGCCGCTTGATCTGCGCCGCCATGGTCTCGGCGTAGATGTCGTCGTCGTAGTAGTGGGTGGGGCGGCGGAAGCCGAGCAGATAGTCCCGCGGCAAGAAGCGGAGCAGCTTCTCGTCCTCCCAGAGCCGCTCCGCCTGGTGGAACTTGGTCTCTCCCTGGGGGCCGTTGTAGACCACGATCAGGGTCGGCGTGTTGCCGGCGCTGGTCGCGGACCAGAGCTTGAGCACGTCGTCGTAGATGGGCGTGAGCCCGACCGTGTGCTCGAGCCCGGTCACCCCGTCCATCAGCATCGTCCAGTTCATCTGGAAGTCGACCGCGGTCTCGGCCACCACGTTGACGCCCAACCGCCGGGCGGCGGCGTACATCTGCATCCGGGCCGAGCGGGTGAACTGGACGTAGTCCTTGAGGGCGGTGGCGCCGTGCTCCTTGTTGAACGCCACCACCTCGTCGGCGTCCTGCTGGGAGAGGATCGGGCGGTAGAGCTTGGTGCGATAGTACCGGAGACCGTAGATCGGCGGTCCGACGCTCAGCAGCCGCGATCCCGCAATGGCGCCTTTCACCTGGAGGTCGGACACCAGCGGGTCCTTGAGGTGATTGCCGTAGACCTCGTAGAGCGTGGTGGTGCCGTAGGCCAGGTTGGCGAGCAGTCCGGCGTGGCGCTGCTCGATCACGTTCAGGGTCGAGACGTCGGGGTTGTAGTGCGCGTGAGCGTCGATCATC
>JBFXAS010000183.1:0-10749 GCA_050184075.1 Gemmatimonadales bacterium | reverse complement strand
AGTCCCTTCGTCCCATGGCGGAGCCCCGCATGCTCGGCATGATCCTGGCCACGCTCGCGATTCTCGGGTCGCAGCTCCTCGTGATCGCGCCGCTGATCGGGCTCGGCCTCTGGCTCCGGCGCGGCTTCGGGGCCGGGATCGGCTCGATTCGCGACGTGCTGGTCGCGTTCTGGATCGGCCTCGCGGCGACGCTGCTGTTCCTGATGCTCTGGAACTTCCTGTTCCGGGTGAGCGCCGCGCCCTTTGCGCTGGTGTCGGTCGCGGGCCTCGCCGGGCTCTGGCGCGCGCGGCGCGAGCTCCGGGCGCTGCCGGGTCGCGAGTCGTGGTGGGCGGGTCCGGCCGTGCTGGCGCTCCTGGTCCTGGCCGCCCTCTACGTCGCCAACCTCGGGCGCGGCCCCCTCGCCAACACCGATACCCTGCTCTACCACCTCCAGGGCGTGGAATGGGCGGTGAGCTATCCCGTGGTGCCGGGCCTCGCCAATCTCTTCGGACCGCTGGGCTTCAACAACGCGAGTCTGCTCTACGACGCGATGCTGCAGGTCGGACCCTGGGCCGGTCGGGCCCATCACGTCGCGAGCGGGGTGCTGATTCAGGTGCTCGGGGCCCACGCCCTGCTCGGGATCGTGGCGCTGGTGCGCGGGCCGGTGGCCGACCGGGCCGCCTGGCTCTTCGACGCGGTGCTGGTGATCCCCGCCGCCGACATGGCCATGCAGGACTGGCTGCGGAGCTACGTCACCGGGCTGCCGGCCACCAGCGTCGCGCTGATCGCGGCGTCCGAAACGCATCGTTTTCTGCTCGACCGGCAGGAGGAGTCGACGGCGCGCGTCTACCACGTCGCGACGGCGCTGATCCTGATCGCCCTCGCCGTGACCTTCAAGATCAGCATTGCCGTGTTCGGCGCCCTGACCACGCTGCTCTTGCTGGCGGCGCTCGCTCGCGATCGCGCGGTCCTGCCGCGGCTCCGCTGGCGCGCGGCGACCTGGGGCCTCCTCGGAATGGCCGCGATCGGCGTGAGCTGGGCGGCTCGGGGAATCGTGCTGAGCGGCTACCCCCTCTTCCCGATGACCCTGCTTCCAGCGCCGGTCGAATGGCGCGTGCCCGAGGAGCATGCCATCGCCGAGTACGGCTACGCCGCGGAGTCGGCTCGGGCGTCGGTCTCCGTCACGGCCGGCGTGCTCCACGAGGAGCCCTTCGGGGTCTGGTTCGAGCGCTGGTGGTCCCTGAGCGGCAGCGAGGGCCCGCACCAGATCGTGGTGCCGCTCGCCTTCTCGATCGTGCTGGGCCTCGCCATCGGCGGACTGCTCGCGGCCGGTCGGCGCGACCGGAGCGGCGCGCCCTGGCTGCTGCTTGGCCCGGCCGTCGTCTCGCTGGTCGCCTGGTTCCTGATGGCGCCCGAGCCCCGCTACGCGATGGCCGCGGGCTACATCACCCTCGCCACGCTCGCATCGGGTCTGTACCGGCTCGCTGACAGCGAAGCTGGCCGTGCGGGGCTCGGACGCCGGGCGGCGCTCGCCATGGCGCTGCTCGGCGTGAGCCCGCTGATCGTCCGACCCCTGGTGACGCCGGGCACAGATGGTCGGCTGCCGCCGCTCCGCCGGCTGATCGAGTCGAACCTGCGCTACAACGGGCCCGCCTCGGGCTTGTACCCGATGCCCCGGTTCCCCGAGGTGACGCCGTACCGGACGGCGAGCGGCCTCGAGCTCAAGACGGTCTTCCGCCGCTGCCGGCACACCCCGATTCCGTGCACTCCCAACCCGGCCCCCAATCTTCGGCTCCGAGTGCCCGGGCGCCTCGACAAGGGCTTCGTGGTGGACGGCGAGTGGCAGATGGAGAATTGGCCCGCCGGTCGGCCCGACTTCGGGAGAGACTGGGCCGAGCGCCGCCGCCGGGAGCGGGCGGCCGAAGGCTCCTGACCGAGCGTACCCAGCCCCCGCTCGCCTCACGCGAGCGCCTCCGCGATCCGGGTGGCGTTCGCCATCAGCGTGAACGTCAGGTTCTTGGCCGGCAGGAACGGGAAGGTAGCCCCGTCGGCGAAGAAGAGATTGGGAAAGTCCCAGCTCCGGCCGTTCGGGTCCGCGCCGAAGCGCCGCCGCTCCCGTGAGAACGGCAGCGTGCCGGCGTAATGGACGCTGAAGCCCTTCGGCAACACTCGAGTCATTCCAGGCGGCACGAAGCCCCCGAGCCGGCGCACGGCCCGTCGGGTGCGCGCGAGCGCGTCGCCGATCAGCTCGGCTTCGGCCGGGTCGTCCGTGTACTGGACCAGCAGGGCGCTCCGGCCCTGGTCCGACGGTCGGATCGAGAGCCAGGATCCCTCACGGCGGGTGTCGTGCAGGTTGACGTTCGCGAGTGCGAGGGAGCCTCTGAGCCGGCGGAAGACCCGGAGGCCGGTCGCCCCGTCGAGCGGGAGGCTCGCGATCACCGGGTGGGTGGAGGCGGCCCGGAGCGTGGTGATCTGTCCGTGGATGTACTCCGCCGGATCCGGTCGCTCGAGCGCGAACGCGAGATGGTGAAATTGGTAGCTCGCGAGCTCGACCTGCCGACCGATCATCGCCGGCGTCAGGAACGGGACGTGGACCTGTCGGTTGTCCATCAGGCCCGTGAGGCGCTCCACCCGTCCGGTCCGGCGATGAATCGTGTCGAGCACCAGCTTGGAGCTCGCGAGCGCACCGGCCGCGAGCACGTAGCGATCGGCGTCGAGTCGCTCCGCCTCGCCACCCTCCACGGGCACGGTGGCCAGGGCGATCACTCGGCCTTCGTCGTCGTACTCGAAGTGGGTGGCCACCCGGCCGGGCCGGTAGTCGAAGCCGGGATGGCGGAGGCACTCCTGCAGCGTGACCCGCGGGCTGTAGATGGCGTCGATCGGGCAACCCCAGAAGCAGCGGCCCAGCTCGGCGCAGGCGGGTCGGCCGGCGTGGGGCCGGCTGAGCGTCGCCACGCGGGAGCGGCCGAGATGAAACCGGAGCCCGCGCTGCAGGCCTTCGCGACGCCGGGCGTAGCGGGCGAGGAGCAGGGCCGAGTGCTCGTCGAGCGGCAGCGGCTCGAGATACTCGGCGTCGGTCGGGATGAAGCGCGCCAGGTCGTCGTGGGCTGCGCCAACCCCGATCCGGCGCGCGACGGTCCGGTAGCCGGCGGCCAGCGCGGCGCGGTCGATCGGGAACTCGCGCAGGTCGTCGGGGCCGAGCTCGTAGGAGCCGGCCGTCCACGCTTCGGCCAGCCCGCCGCGCGCGAAGCTGTACACCGGCGCCATTCGGATCTCTTGGGTCACGAAGCCGGGCGGCTTGCGGAAGACGTGATCCTTGCTCGGCGGATGGCCGTAGAAGGAGGCCTTGGTGGCGGGGTACGCGACACCCTGGCCGCGCTCGCCCACGAAGTAGGCGACCGGATCCTCCAGTCGCTCCTTGAGCTGCTCGACCGACGCCTCCGGCAACGGCGCTTCCGGACGCTCGTGGCCGACGTCGATCATCGTCACCCGGAAGCCGCGCTCGAGCGCGGTGAGCGCGAAATGGACGCCCGAGGCCCCCGACCCCACGACCAGAACCCGCATCAAGACCGTCCCGGCCGGAGTCGGCCGAGCAGGTGCGGCAGCCCGAACAGGATGACGCCCGTTCCGAGCGCGAGCCCGCCGCGGAAGAGGTCCCAACCGAGACCGAGCACGCCACCCATCCAGGAGCCCGGCGCCGGGACGAAATGCCGGCGCGTGTCGGGCGCACTCTCCGCGATCGCCAGCAACAGGGTCACACGGCGACGGAGCCCGCCCGCGGGGCGCATCAGCCGGGCGTAGGCGTCGGCGGGAGCCGCGAGCCACCGGCTGCCGCAGGCCGCGCGGATCAGGAGCCGATCGAGCTGATCCTCGCCGCCGGCCGCGCCGGCGTGGGCGCGGCGATAGCAGAGCGTCAGGTACTCGCTGGGTGGCTGTCCGATCAGATGGCGGGTCAGGCCGATCGCTTCGCGGTCGATCGCGGCGGTGCCGTCGGTCACGCGCCGACCATCGCGTCGAGGTGGCGGGTCGGGAGCGGAAGCTCGAGGTCTCGCGGCGGCGCGGCGGCCCGGGTGTCGTTGGCGAACGCGGTCAGCTGGCCCGCCGAGAAGGGAAGCAGGCCGAGCGCGATCGGCTCGAGCACGGCGAGGACGGCCCGCACCGGCTTGATCGGGACCCGCAATCTCGGTCGGATCGGGAGCCCGGCTGCTTGGCGCAGACGATCCTGGAGACGATCCATCGTGGTCAGGTCCGGACCGCCCGCCTCGATCGTCCGGTTGCCCCAGTGTTTCCGATCGAGGAGCGCGGCGAGCAGCTCGGCGAGATCCTCGACGTGGATCGGCTGCACCGCCCGATCGGCGCCGAAGGTGACCGGCAGCGGGAGCCGGGCGAGTCGCGCGAGGTTGGCCTGCACCGGACTGCCGGGGCCGAGAACCATGGTCGGCCGCACCACGATGGTCTCGATCCCGCCGCCAGCCGTGACGATCGCCTCGGCCGCGGCCTTGGCGTTGGCGTAGTGGTAATGGGAGCGGTCGGGATAGCCCGCGGCGATCGTGCTGACGAAGAGGAAGCGGGCGACGCCGGCGTGGCGGGCCGCCTCCAGCAGTCGCTCCGTCGCCGCGAGGTTGACGGCTTGGTGCGCGGCCCGGCTCGCTTTGCCGGTGAGGGCGGCCAGATGAACGACGGTCTCTACGCCCGCGAGCGCGTCCGCCCACCGATCGATGGCCTCGAGGTCGCCCTGAATGACGCGCCAACCGGACGGCAGGCGCGAGGGATCGAGCGTGGCACCGCCCCGGGTGAGGAGGCGAACGTCAGACGCTCCGGCGGAGGCGAGTCGCTCGATCAGCGCTCGTCCGACGAAGCCTCCGCCTCCGGTCAGGAGCAGCGGGCCCATGACCGGTCGGGCGCCGAGCGCCTCACCAGACCCGACGCGACTCCGGCACCGAGGGCCGGCGGGGCGACAGCATCTCGCGCCAGAGCTTCCAGCGCAGCCGCGCCACGCCCTTCAAGTCCTCCCAGGCCGTGCTGATGATCTTCACCCGACTGTCGTCGTCTTCGATCCACTCGACTGGCAAGTCCTTGAGGCGGAAGCCCCGCTTCTCCGCGAGCACGAGGAGCTCGGTATCGAAGAACCAGGATTGGTCGCGAACCTCCGGCACCACGTCCTGGACCACGCGGCGGCTCACCACCTTGAAGCCGCACTGGGCGTCGCTGAACGAAGTCCACAGGATCGACCGAACGATCAGGTTGTAGGCCCGTGAGATCAACTCTCGCTTGAAGGATCGGGTGGTGCGGGACTCCGGCAGCAGCCGGGAGCCGGTGCCGAGGTCGTAGCCCTCGAAGGCGACCGCCCGGACCAGCGGACCCAACGCGGCCAGCTCGGTGGAGAGGTCGACGTCGGTATAGCAGACCACGTCGGCGTCGCTCTGGGTCCACGCGTGGCGCAGTGCGCGCCCCCGGCCCCGCATCGGCAGCTGGAGGAACTGCACTTCGCCCGGGTGGGCCGTCTGGAGCTCTCGGGCGACCCGATCGGTCCCGTCGGTGGAGCCGTTGTCCACGACCAAAACCCGCCAATCCCACCCCGGCTGGGTGGCGCAGAAAGCCCGCACCGTGTCGACGCTGCGCGCCAGGACGTGCGCCTCGTTGAGCACGGGAATGACCACGTCGACCCGAACCGTCGACGCGGACTCGGCCTTCGCATCTCGGTTCTCCGGTCCCTGCTTGCTCATGATCGCCTCGACGTTCACCCACCACCGACCGGAGCATGGCGCGCCGGCCACTGATTGGTGCTGCAATGTCGCAACGTTTGGGCTCAGGTCCAGGTCTCAAACCCCCTCGTCCGGCTCGGGGGTATCGGCCTAAGTTGTTTTGTCGCAACAGGTTGTGTCGTAGACCTCTGTCGCTGTAACGGGCAATCTTGGTGCCAGAGCCTACGGATTCCGGTCGATTCGCTCCCAGGGATTCCTGACCCGCCAGATCAGCGCCAGCGCCACGCCCGCGAGCGCCAGCCAGGGCAGGGCCGATGGCCGGCCCTCGAGCCATGGCGCGTATTGAGTCGACAGCTTGCCCAGCACGGTGAGCCAGGGCAGCTGGAAGCCCTCGAGCAGGAAGTGCTGGACGTTGTCGAACACTGTGCCCTGGTGCCGGACCATCGCGAGCGACCAGGCGATCAGGACCGATCCGAGGCCGACGACCCAGGCGACGATCCGGGGGAGTCGAAGCAGGAGCGGGACGGCTGCCAGGAACAGGAACGGGAAGAGCGGCGCGAGATAGCGGATGCCCGTGACCCACTGGAGCCGGGTGTATTGCACCGTGGAGAAGAACAACACCAGGGCAGCCGAGATCCCGAGGCAGACCAGGGTCTCCCGCTGGGGCAGCAGGCCGCGGGCGCGCCGGGCCAGCCACGGGGCCGGGAGCGCGAGCAGCGCGAGCGGCATCGCCACGAACAGACCGAAGCGCGGGTCGACGAGCAGCATCGTCAGCAGCTCGGGCGTGATCCCGCCGACGCCCTGATAGCCGACGTCGATCCACTTGACCGGCGCCATCCAGTTCTGGGGCGGCAGGAACGGATTGCCGAAGCTGGCCCATTGGTACTGCCAGAGCAGCAGCACCCCCGGCAGCAGACCGGCGCCGTACCAGAGCGAGTCCTTGAGTCCCCCCGCGACGCCCCGCTCGTCGGCGTGCCGCCACCAGGCATAGAGGCCGAGCAGGCCGGCGACCACGGCGCCGCTGTAGTCGGAGAGGAAGGACAGCCCGCCCAGCAGGCCGGCCGCGAAGAGCCTGGTTCGCGGCGACCAGCCGACCATCCGCCGCGGGTTCCAGATCAGCAGGAAGGCCGCGAACGCGAACACGCCGATCGCCATGTTCTGATTGAGGTAGGCCGCCCGGAAGAAGACCGGGGTGCCGAAGGCGTAGAGCAGCGAGAGCCAGAGCGCGGCCCGCTGCGCGAGCCCGAGCGCGCCGAGGGCGGAGAACATCAACACCGCGCTGCCCGCCGTCAGCGGTGCCATGAACAGCACGAGGGTGATGGCGGCCACCAGCCCGAAGCGGAGGTCCAGGCCCTCGCGACGCGCGCGCTGATAGAACTCGACCCGTCGAGGCCGGTCGTCCCGATACACGGCGGCGGTGTCGTTCCCCGCTCGCCGCTCGAGGTCGCGGCCGACCACCCACTCGACGGCGGGACGGGTCAGGAAGTACGGCACCGCGGCGAGCATGGAGATGCCTGGATTGGCCCCGTGGTGGGCGCCCTGGACCTTCGCCTCCGGCGGGTTCTGGAAGATGTCGACGTGAAGACCGTAGTACTTGTCGAGGGCGTACGACTGGTCCTCGACGATGCTCATCACCAGGTAGTGCTCCCGCGCCACGTCGGTGGCGAAGTGGAGCGAGTAGACCAGCCAGCAGGTGAGGAAGAGCCGGCTTCTGATGCCCGTCATGGCTCCTGCCTCCTGCGCTCGTGGATGGACGCCATCAGTCCACCACGACGTGGGTCTCGAAGACGCGTCGATGATCCGCCCATCGGGCGAGGTCGAAGCCGTTGGGGCCGAGACAGTCCGCGGCGGCGTACGCCATCGCCAGCGCGTGATGGGTGTTGTCGTGCGCGAAAAGCCCCTGGCGGCCGTAACTCAGCAGCCGGGGAATGCCCGACACCCAGCGGTCGAGCACGCCGAACGGCTCCTCGTAGCCGACCGTATAGATCGGGTACGCTTGCGGGAGGCGTCTGGTTAACACCGCCGTCGGCGTGGCCGGCAGCGGGATCCCGGCGGTCGCGAGATCCTCGGCCACTAACTCGCCCAACGTCTCGTCCGACGCCGACCACCAGGAATCCTCGAGCGAGCTGGGGAGCTCCGCGCAGAGCACCGTGCGGCCCCCCGGCTCGGTGCGCGCCGCGTAGTTCTTGGGCTCCGAGAGCCGCGTGATGCGGACGTCGGCCCCAGGGAAGTAATGCGCGTCGAACTCGCTGAACCGCTCCACCGGCAGCTCGAGGTAGACCAGCACCATGGCTCGATAGGCGATGCCCCGGGAGGCAGCGTGAACCTCTTCGGGGGCGTGCTTCCCCATCATCCGCGCGAGGAGGGTGACCGGCAGGGTCGACCAGACGTGGTCGACCTCGAGCCGCTCGCGGGCGCCTGCCTGCTCGCTCTCCACCACCCATCGGTCCGACGGCCCGGCCGGCGGGGTCAGCGAAGTTACCCGGCGACCGTAGAGGAGCCGGGCACCGGCGGCCTGCGCCTGCTCCGCGTAGACCTCGCTGATCTGGCCGAAGCCGCGTTTGGGGTAGTAGAAGCGCCCGGCGCCGGGCCTCCGAAAGCCCGGCACTTGCGAAAGCACCTTCCCAATCAGCTTCGCGACCGAGCCCGCCGCAACCCGGCGCCGAGCCTGGATGCCCGACAGCTGGTGGGGATCTCGACCCCAGATCTTCCTCGCGTACGGGAAGTAGAAGTGATCGCAGATCGTCGGGCCGAGGCTGGCACGCAGGACCCCGGCGAACGTGTCCGAGCTCGCCGCGGAGCGGAGCGGTTTCGTCAGCGCGTCTCCGAGCGAGCCCAGCGCAAAGCCCGGATCGAGTCGGGCGAACAGATCGAGGGGCCTGAGCGGAAACCGGACCCAGCGGCCGCGGAGCCGGATCCGCCCGTGTCGAGGCCGATCGAGGAGCTCGTCGCCCAGGAAGCGCCGGATGTCGGCGAGGATCGCCGGATCGCAGGCGGGATGGAGTCGATGACTGCCGAAGTCGACCCATTGACCCCCGAACTCGAAGCTGGCCGCGTTGCCGCCCGGCTGTTGGTGCTGCTCGAGGACGGTGACGCTGGCCCGCTGGAGGTGACGGAGGCGCCAGGCCGCGCCGAGCCCGGCTGGTCCGGCGCCCAGGATCGCGACGTCGGGTAGCGCCGTCACTTGGCCACCGACCAGCCGGCTGAGCCGACCTCGCCGCTTCGCATCCCTATCGGCAGATGCCGGACGCGGGAGAGCACCAGCCAGATCGCGCCGCCGAGCAGCCCGCCGCCGATCAGCACCGTTTGCCAGAGCAACGACGCGACGACGGCCAGCGCGGCGGGCACCCCGAAGGGGAGCAGCAGCGCGGCCAGACTCGCCTCGCGGACCGCGAGTCCGCCGAGACTGATCGGCAGCAGACCGGCCGTCTTGGCGAGCGGCCAGGTCAGGAACCAGACCGACAGGGGGACGTCGATTCCCAGACTCCGCCCGATCCACGCATTGAGCAGCACGAACGAGCCCTGGATCGCGAGCGACAACCCGAGCCCGCGGACGAAGACGGCCGGTTGCTGCCAGAGTCGCCGCAACGCCACCAGGCTCCGTGCCACCGGTCGCCGGAAGCGGCGGGGCCAGCTTCGAATCGGCCGTCTGAGGAGCAGGGGCACGCCGAGCAGCGCGACCCCGATGCCGAGCACCAGGCCAAGGCTCAAGAGCTGGGCGGTCCAGCCGGTCAGCTGATCGCGGGAGAGGATCCCACCGGCGGCGGCGAGGAGCGCGAGCGCGATCATGTCCGAGAGCCGGTCCATCACCCCGCCCCAGAGCGCAGCCTCCGGCCGTCGGGTGAGGCGGCCGGCAATGCCGAGTCGCAGCACGTCACCGCCGATGATGCTCGGCAGGCAGAGATTGGCGAAGAGTCCGGCGGAATAGCAGAGCGCCGCGTCGAGCCGCCGGAGCCGGCCCCGACACGCGTTCACGAAGCTGCGCCACTTGATCACCCCGACCAGGTGGCCGGCGGCGAAGCCCGCGAGCACCCCGAGCCAGAGCCCGGGCGAGAGTCGCGTCAGCGCCTCGCGCACCTGGTGCCAGGGTACCAGCACGAAGAGCGCGGCCAGGAGCCCGGCGCTCACGATGATCTTGAGCCAGAGCTTCATCGCTTCACCGCGATCCTGGCGTTCTGGTCCGCCAAGAGACCGACCGCCCAGATGATCAGTGCGCCGAGCAGCGCGAGCACGGCGCTCTCAGAGAGATTGTCCCGGATGATGTCGTACCCGAGCTTCACCAGGCCGGCGAGTGCCATCAGGGCGCCGGCCGGAATGAAGACCTTGAGCGGGTTGAAGTAGATGATGACCCGGAGCACCAGCAGCGTGAAGTCGTAGGCGTGCCGGGCCCGGATCTTCGAGGCGCCGAGTCGGGCGTGGTAGTCGATCGGCACGTATTCGACCGGATGCCCGTTGGAGATCGAGGCCAGGGTGATGGTGGTGGTGAAGGAGAACCCGTCCGGCAGCAGGTGGGCGTACCGCTGCACCAGGTCGCGCCGCATCACCCGGAGGCCGGAGTTCAGGTCGGGGATCTTCGTCCCGGAGAGGTAGCTCGCCAGCCAGCGGATGAACGCCTTCGCGGGCCGGCGAATCAGCGGCACGTTGACCGAGTCGCCGATCCGCGCGCCCACCACCATCGCGTTGTGCTCGGCCCGCGCCAGGAGCGACGGGATCGCCTCGACCGGATAGGTACCGTCCGCGTCGGTGATCAGGATATAGGGATGACTGGCGCGACGGACGCCGAGCTTGAGGGACGCGCCGTAGCCGCGGTTCCTGACCCGCTGCAGGACCCGGACGCCCGTGCTGTCCGCCTCGGCGGCGGTCTGGTCGGTGCTGCCGTCATCGACCACCAGGATCTCGTAGGACCACCCCGTGGTCTCCATCACCCGCTCGACGGCCCGGACCTGCTCGGCGACGTGGGGACCCTCGTTGTACGCCGGGATCACCACCGTCACCGCCCGTTCCAGACGGCCGGGTTCTTCGTCGACGACCTGCACGATCATGGCGCTCCCCGCTCTGTCGATT
>JBFXAS010000182.1:0-10773 GCA_050184075.1 Gemmatimonadales bacterium | reverse complement strand
CTTCGGCGGGATCGCCAGCAGCCGCGAGCCGGGCGGGGACTGTCCCACCTACGCCACGAACTTCGACACCTACGTGATCGCCCCCGACGGCTCGCCTTTCCCGCGGGCCCGGGTCGCCTGCCTCTTCGAGCGGCCGGGGGCCGAGCCCGCGTGGCGCAACGGCCGCGGCTCGGTCACCGAGAGCCGGGCTCGGCGCGACCTGGTGCTCAGGATGGTGATGGGCGCCGGCAACTACGACTATCTCTTCGACTGGGTATTCAAGCAGGACGGCTCGATCCGGGTGAACCTCGCCGCCACCGGCATCGACCAGATGAGAGCGGTCGCGGCGGCCTCGGCCGCCGACGCCGCCGGCACCAACGGCTCAAACGGAGCGAACGGCGCCGCCGACGCCTACGGCCGCTTCGTCGCGCCTCACCTCGTCGCCGTGAACCACAGCCACTTCTTCAATTTTCGCCTGGATTTCGACATCGACGGCGAGCGGAACTCCCTGGTGATCGACCGGCTCGAGACCGAGCGCCAGCCCGCGAGCAACCCGCGGCGGAGCGTCTGGAAGCTCAACTCCGTCGTGGCGGGGCGGGAGGCCGACGCGAAGCGGATGCCGGGCCTGGCCCAGCCGGAGATCTGGCGGGTGGTGAACCCGACGGTTCGCGGAGCCACCGGATATCCCAGCGGCTATCTGCTCGAGGGTCATGGGGCGATGACCCTGCTCAGCCCGGACGATTACATGCAGCAGCGAGCCGGGTTCACCGACTACACCCTCTGGGCCACCCCGCACGCGCCGGCCGAGCTCTACGCGGCTGGCGACTACCCGACGGGAGGCGCGGCCGGGGCGGGGCTCCCCGAGTGGACCCGGGCCAACCGGGCGATCGCCGACACCGACATCGTGCTCTGGTACACCATCGGGTTCCACCATGTCGCGCGGCCCGAGGACTGGCCGATTCTCCCGCTCGAGCTGCACGGGTTCGACCTGAAGCCGGCGGCTTTCTTCTCGCGCAACCCGGCGATCGACCTGCCGCGGTGAAGCTGCCACGGGCGTGTCCGCCCCCTCAAGCAGCAGCAGCGCCGGAACGGCCGTCGGGACCAGGTAGCCGACCGAGAGCAGGGCAGTGCCGATCAGGCTCAGAGCGCTCCCGCCGCCGAGCGACCTGACCCAGATGCAGCCCCCAGACGCCGGCGACGGCGAGGGGTGGTACTACGACCGTCAGAGCCAGGTCGAGTGGCGTCGGGGACAGAGGCCCCCGAGGAAAGGGCATCAGTGAACGTCACGTTCACGGATACCAATCTTCCGGGGCGAGGTGTTGGGCGTCGGGTGTGGCTGCCGATCTTCAGCTCGATCACGTCCGAGACGAACCAGCACGCCGCGTCAGTATCCCGCGCGCTTGTCCACCACGTTCAAGAGCGGCTCGCCCGCGCCGAAACGCCGCAGGTTCTCGGCCAAGAGTGCCTCCCCTCGCTCCGTGGTCAGCTCCGCCCGAGACGCGACGTGCGGGGTGATCACGACGTTGGGCTGGCGCCAGAGCGGATGGTCGGCTGGCAGCGGCTCCGGATCCGTCACGTCGAGCCCCGCGCCGGCGAGCCGCCCCGATCGGAGCGCGGCCAGCAGCGCGTCCTGATCGACCACCTGACCGCGGGCGATGTTGAGGAGATACCCGCCGGGGCGCATCGTGGCGAGCGCGGTCGAGTCGATCATCCCTTCGGTCTCGGCCGTGAGCGGCACCGCGAGCGCCACCACGTCCGACTCGGCCAGAAACGCCGGGAGGTCGGCCGCCTTGCCGACCCGTTCCACGAAGTCCGGGCCGGGATCGTCGCTCCGGCGGATGCCGAGCACCCGCATCCCGAACCCGTGCCCGCGCCGGGCGATCTCGGTGCCGATCCCGCCCAGCCCCACGACCAGCAGCGTGCGACCTTCGAGCGCCACCGGCGGCAGGACGCTCGGCCCGGAGCGATTCCATCGGCCCTCGGCCTGGTCGGCGAGGCGGTGCGGGAGGTCACGCGTGAGCGCGAGCAGCATGGCGAAGACGTGGTCGGCGATCGCGGGGCCGTGCACCGCGCGGAAGTTGGTCACGATCAGGTCGTCCCGCCCTCCCAGGCCCGGCACCGACAACACGTGATCGACGCCCGCGCTCCGGGCCTGCACCCACTTCAGGTTGGTCGCCGCCTCGAGGAACTCGGGACTCGCGTACGAGGCGTCCGCTCCATCCGCCTCCTCCGCCCGTGCGAGCGCCTCGGCCCGGCTCAGGCCGGAAACGATCCGGACGCCGGGCGCGGTGCGTGCGAGCTCGGCCTGCTGCGCCGAATCCATGGTCGGGGTGAAGTAGGTGACCGGTGGGTCGGCGGCAACGCGCGGGATCGCCACCTGCGCGTTGCGGAGCGACCCGATCGCCTCGGCGTCCATCCCGCGAGACGCGAGCGACGGATCGGACGCCTGCGCGGTGTCGGCGCCGGGCTCCGGGCCGGCGCAGCCGATGACGAGCGTGGCGATTGCCAGCACGAGCACGTGGCGACAAGGGCGCGGCGGCATGAGGGCTCCGATGGTGGGGACGGACGCTCCAGGACAGCGAGCATTTCGCGGAGCATATCACCCGGTCGTGGCTGCCGGAAGCAGTAACTCGGCAGCGTTCGCTTGAAGCTGCGTGGCCGCGCCTGCGCAATCACGCCACGGGCGGGCCGTCCACCTGGTTCCGAGCGGCCGATACGCTCGGACTCCCGGGGCCGCGGAGCCCGGCCGCCCGTCCCGTTGCCGATCGTGTTGGGCGGCGACCGCCGCCGGCTCAGCGGCCTCGCAGGGCGGCCGAGAGCGAGTCGAGCACCCGACGCGCCGGCGCGTTGCCGCGGTTGCCGTCCAACCCCGCCCGCACCTGCGCGGCGATCGACTCGGCCGCCGCCCGCTCGCCCAGCGCGAGCCGCGCTTGCGCCAACCGGAGCCGCACGTACGGCAGATTGCGACGATACCCGGCCGGCGCGCCCTCGAGCGCGGCTGTCGCTCGGTCGCATTGCTCCGCCGCCTCCGACACGTCGGGGCCGCCTCGCGTCAGCAGAAAGTCACACAGGACGCTCCGAGCCATCGCAGCCTCGGGGTTGCCGCCGCCACCGCGCTCGAGGTCCGCGACCAGCCGCCGCTGTTCGCCGACGGCCTGGTCCCGCGATCCCAGCCGCCAATGAATCAGCGCCAGCCGACCCACGGCGCCGAGCGTGTTGGGGTTGGCGTCGCCGAGGGTGGCGCGCAGAATCCGAACGGCGTTCTCCGCGAGGGGCAGCGCCTCGTCGTGGCGCCCGCGTTCCGAGATCGCCATCGCCGTCCATGCGGCCGTCACGGCCACCTGGGGATGCTCGGCGCCGAGCCGGGACTCGAAGCTCGCCAGCGCCTCGCGATAGAACGACTCGGCCTCCGCCAGCGCCGAGTCGTCCGCCTGCGCCACCCCGCGTTCGAGCACGACCTGCGCGAGCGACGCCTTGACCCGCGCCGCGATCGGGTGATCGGCTCCCTGCAGGCCGCTCTGAATCGCCAACAGCTCGCGGTAGTCGCCGTCCGCCCCCTCCCAGTCACCGGCGGTGCGCCGGAACGCGGCCAGATTGCCCAGCGCCACGACCGTGCGCTGGTGCCGCGGACCGACCGCCTGGCGAAGCGCCTTGACGGCCACCTCCTGGACCCGAATGGCGTCGTCGAGCTGGCCGCGAAAGAAGTAGGCGGCGGCCAGGTTGTTGGCCGTGATGGCCACGGCCCGATGTCCCTCGCCGTGCACGGCGAGCCGGATCGCGAGCGCTTCGTCGAGCACCCGTTCCGCGTCGTCGTACCGGGTGAGCGCGTTGAGCACCACAGAGGTCGTTGAGCGAGCGGGAGAGGGCCTCGCGTTCGCGGGATCCGCCCGCGCGACGAGCGGCGACGGCGTCGCGCAGCAGCGGCTCGGCCTCCTTCGAGCGGCCCAGCTCGTGGGTGACCCAGCCGAGCAGGTTGAGCGCGCCCGCGATGTCGGGATGTCCGGGCGGCCGAGTCCTCTGGCGGAGCTCGAGCGCGCGGCGGGCCAGCGGCTCGGCCGCCTGGAACAGGCCCAACCGGTCGTAGCCGTCGGCGACCACCTCCAGCATCTCGGCCTCGAGCTCGGGCCGCCCGCGATAGCCGGAGTCGAGGCTCGCGGCCTGGAGGTCGAGCAGCTGGCGCGCGGTGACCGTGTCGCCCACCGCCTGGCCACCGCCGGTGGCGCCGAACATCTCCATCAGGAAGCCGCGGACCTCGAGCGCCTTGTCGCGCTCACCGCGCACCCGCTCCGATTGCACCAGGGTGACACCCGTGGTGATGCCTAACGCAATGAACGCCACGGTCCCGGCCGTCACCCAGGCCGCGTTCCGACGGACGAACTTGCCCGCGCGGTACGAGAGCGTATCCGGACGCGCGGACACCGGCAGACCTTCGAGGTGGCGGTCGACGTCCTCGGCCAGCGCGGCCGCCGAGGGATAGCGGCGGCCCGGCTCCTTGCGGAGCGCCTTCAGGACGATGTTGTCGAGATCGCCCGCCAGCCGACGTCGCAGGCGGGCGGGATCGGGCGTCTGTCCCACTACGGCGCTCGGTCGGGCGGGGTCGGTCTCGAGCACCGCCCGTTCCATCGCCGCGCCGCTGCCCCGGGCGGCGTCGTACGGGTGCCGCCCGGCGAGCAGCTCGTAGAGCAGGACGCCGAGCCCATAGACGTCGGTCGCGGTGGTGACCGGACTTCCGGTGAGCTGTTCGGGCGCCGCGTACTCCGGCGTCAGCAGCCGGACGTCGGGTCGGGTGTGCGCTCCCGGGCTCAGGCCCTCGGTGGGGGCGAGGACCTTGCCGATCCCGAAGTCGAGCAGCTTGGGCGCCCCGGCGGCGTCCACCAGGATGTTGCGGGGCTTGAGGTCGCGGTGCACCACCAGGCTCTGGTGGGCGTGCTGCACGGCGGCGCACACCACCTGGAACAGACGCAGGCGCGACCGGAGGTCGAGCCGGTGCGCCGAGCAGTACTCCGTCAACGGCAACCCCTCGACGTACTCCATCACGAAGTAGGGACGGCCGTCCGCGGTCGCGCCGGCGTCGAGCAGCCGGGCGATGTTGGGATGGTTCAAGCTCGCGAGGATCCGCCGCTCGAGCCGGAACCGGGCCAGGATCTCGTCGGTGTCCATCCCGCGACGAATCACTTTGATGGCCACGGTCTGGCTGAGGTCCTCGGCCTGACGGGTCGCGAGGTAGACCTCGCCCATGCCGCCGCGCCCGAGCCGCCGCGACACGCGGTAGGGACCGACGCTGTCCGGAGGCGGCGCGTCGGCGGCTTCCGGTGCCATCAGGAGCGCGGGGTCGACCAGCGGTTGTTCGAGGAAGTCGGGATCGCGGTCGTAGCGTCGCAACAGGTCGTTCACCTCGTCGCGGAGCTCGTCGTCACCGTCACAGGCCCGGCTGACGAAGTCGTCCCGGTCCGTCAGGTTCCGCTCCAGCGCCTCGGCGCAGATCGCTTCGATCCGTTGCCACCGCGCGGCGTCCACCCGGGGCCTCTTCAGGGGGCGGGTTTGGGTGCCAGCAGCGTCGTGGCGCCACCGATCGCGTCGTCGAGCTCCCGGCGGAGCCACGCCTTCGCGACCGACCAGACCCGCCTGACGGTGCGCTCCGAGGTGCCCAACACGGTGGCGACCTCCGGGGTGGAGAGGCCGCCGAAGAAGCGGTACTGGACGATCCGGGCGCCCTCGGGATTGAACACCGCCAGCCGCTCCAGCGCGTCGTCGAGGGCCAGCAGCTCGGTCGCCTGATCGTCGGTCAGCACGCTTTCCGCGCCCACCTGCTCGCCCACCACCTCGAGCGGCAGGTGGACCGCCCCGCCGCCCCGCTTGCCGGCGCGCTGCCGCTTGGCGTAGTCGACCAGGATCCGGCGCATCGCTTCCGAGGCCACGGCGAAGAAATGTCCCCGCCCGTTCCACTCCACCCGGGTCTGGTCGACCAGGCGAAGGTAGGCCTCGTGCACGAGCGCCGTGGTGTTGAGGGTGTGCCCGTCGCGCTCGTGGCGGAGCCGTCCCCGCGCGATCCGCGTCAGCTCCTCGTACACCATGGGGAGGAGGCGATCGAACGCGTCCCGGTTGCCCCGCGCCGCCTCGCGGAGCAGTCCGGTGATCTCGTTGGACGGGTGATCCGCCATGCCTGGGCTCCAAGCGGCGACAACTGCGGAGGGCTCGAGCGACGGTGGAACGTTACCACCGGCTCCGGAGGGCAGCAACGCGCCGGCCGCGGGCCTCGTGGCCGGGTTTGACCCGGTCCTTCGCGTAAGGGTTGAGCCCAGACCCGGACCCCCGGAGGAACGGATGCGACTTCGACCTGCCATCCCGACGTCAGCGGCCCGCCGGCCGTCGGCAACCGCGACGGCCTTGCTGCTGCTCGCCGCCATGGCGGTTGGTTGCGGCGGCGAGGCTACCAAGCCAAGTCCGCCCCCACCCCCGCCTCCACCCGACCTGAGCCGGATCGTGTCGGTTCAGGCCGGTGACGGACAGGAGGCCATGGCGGGCGAACCGGTTCCTGTGGCGCCCGCGGTCAAGGTGGTCAACTCCTCCGGCGCGCCGGTGGTGGGTGTGTCGGTGGCGTTCGCGATCGGGCAGGGCGGCGGCTCCGTGACCGGCGCGAGCGCGGCGACCGGCAGCGATGGGGTCGCGACCGTGGGCGCCTGGACCCTCGGCAGCGCCGGACCCAACACCCTGACGGCGACCGTGACGGGGGCGACCAGCGGCAGCCCGGTCACCTTCACCGCCACCGCCCGCGAGATCCTGATCCAACCGAGCCAGGACACCACGATGTCCGGCGTGGTCCGGGTGACCCGCTTCGTGGTGCCGCAGGGGGTGACCGTGACCGTCACCGACAGCCTCGTCATTCGCGCGGACAGCACCATGCAGATCGACGGAGCGATCGTCGGCGACTGCACCCCGGTGACCCTGGACGGCCAGCTCGACGTGATCGTCAACGGAACGCTCGACAACGCCTGCGCCGACCTCACGGCGGACGGGGCGCCCATGCGCTTGGTGGCGCTGGGCGGCTACGAGCTCAACCCGGCCGCGACGGTGGAAACGACCGGTGACGTCGAGATCACCAACGACCCGACTCTCACCGACGCCGATGTCCAACCGGGCGCGTCGCCCGTCGCGTCGTCGTCGGCGGCCGCGACCGGCACGGCGGCGAACAATCGGTGCTACCTCCGAGCGCGCTACGTCCCGCGACCCGCCAAGCGGCCCACGCCACCTACCGGCGTGCACGGCGCGAACGGCAAGCGGGGCGCGGACATGCAGGTCAACTGCCGGGGCAACCTCCTGGCCGACGGCGGATTCGTGTTCCGCGCCATGGACGGAGGCGACGGCGCACGAGGGGTGCACCAACCCGCCAGCGGGCCGGCCGACGCGTCGGGCGGGAACGGCGGCGACGGCGGCAAGCTGATCTTTCGGGCCACGGGGAACATCGGTTTCGCTGGGAGCAACGTCATCGAGAGCGGCGACGGTGGCCACGGCGGATCGGCGACGGCGTTGGCCGGTGCCTCGCCGACCGGGGCGGTCGCGCCGGCGGCGGTCGCCAATGGCGGCAACGGCGGTCTGCCCGGGCTGGTGTCCTTCCGCTTCCTCATCTCGATCAACTACATCGACCTCACCGAGGTGACGATCGGCGCCGCCGGCAACGGGGGCGACGCGACGGCGGTCGGCGCGCGGGGCGCGGACGCCACCGGGCAGAAGGCCGCGCAAGCCGGCGGACCGGCGGATGCCCTGGCGGGCGACGCGGGATCGACCCCCGCCATTCAGATCCACACCACGGGCGCGGTGACCGTCGTCAACCCGACCAACCTCGATCTCGACGGCGGCGATGGCGGGGTCGGGGGCGAGGCCACCGGCGAGGGCGGCCAGGGTGGGGCAGGCGACGTGGACAACCCGGACGGCGCCGCTGGCGGCGACATCACCGCGGCGGGCGGCGGTGGGGGTGACGCGCGCCTTCTCGATCTGACCGCGCAGCCCTTCGGCCGAGGCGGCGACGGCGGCCGCGCCGTGTTCCGGAACGCCGGCGGGGGGCGCGGCTACAGCAATTGCGCCTTGAGCGGATTCGGGCCCGGCGGAAAGGGCGGCGCGGGCGGCGACGTCTCCGGGGTCGAGGGGACCGGTGGCAGCGGGGCATCCGCCGGGTCACATGGAGGGGTCTTCGTCGATTTCGCAGGGAATGGTGGTCACGCCGGCAACGGCTGGCCGGCGGCTGGCGCCCGGGGCAAGGCGGGCCGGGACCTGGTTCTCGGCACGCCAACCGGGGTGGGCGGCCCGAGCTTCCTCGATGGAAACGCTGGCTTTGCGTGCGTCTTCGCCGACCTGCAGTCCGTCCGGATCACCATCGATCGCTCCGGCCCGCCCAACCAGCCATCGTGCGAGGGGTCGAACGGCACCTTCCGACTTCGCAGCGTGGCGAACGGCGCCCTCAGCTTCACCGCCACGACGACGGATGGATCGCTCCGGCTGACGCCGGTGGTTGGCGCCGTCCCGCAGCCGCCCCCCTCCACGTCGGGACAGGCGTTCGGCGACGTCGTCATTCAGGACTTCATCGACCCATGCAAGGTCGGAACGGCGTTCACCGGGGAGTATACGTTTCGCGCGGCCGACGGGCTCAACTGGGTCATCCGAATCCCGGTGACCGTGATCCTCAACCAGACCTGAAGCGTCGGCCGCGGACCTGACGGCCGTGCCCCCGAGCCTCCACCGGGCTCGGGGGCGCTCGTCGTGCTGACCGAGCCCTTCGACCAGCGCGGGGGCCGGGCGCAGGGGTGGCGGCCATCGCCACCGCGGGCTCGGCCGCGACCGACCCCATTCCGGCCCCCTGGCGGATTGGTTCGATTCTGCCCAACTTGACCGAGGAAATGGGAGGCCGTCCCATTTCACGGGACTCAGACCTGGAGCCGCTCGGCTCGACGGGGTGAACTTCGTGACCAACGACTACGACGTGATCGTCATCGGCGCCGGGATCATCGGCGTCTGTGTCGGATTCGAGCTGGCCAAGCGGGGCCACAAGACGCTGAACGTCGACAAGCTCCCCGCGGCGGGGTACGGCTCGACCTCGAACACCTGCGCGATCATCCGGCTGCACTACTCCACGCCCAACGGCGTGGCCATGGCCAGGGAAAGCTACTACTACTGGCTGGACTGGGGACGGTATCTGGGGGTCGCGGACGAGGCCGGGCTTGCCAAGTACGTGAACACGGGGTGCCTGGTCAACAAGAACGAGCGGAACAAGTATCTGGTGAACGTGATCCGGTCGCTCGACGAGCTGCACGTTCCCTACGAGGACCTCGACGCCGCCGGGATCGCGCGGCGGTTCCCCTGGCTCGACACCCGGTCGTACGGGCCACCGGTGGCCATGGACGACGAGCGGTTCGGCACCCCGACCGGCGAGCAGGTGCGCGGCGCGATCTACGTCCCCGAGTCCGGATACGTCGACGACCCGCAGCTGGCCTGTCACAACGTGCAGCGCGCGTGCGAGGCCCACGGAGGCACCTTCCGCTTCAACGCGACGGTGGCCGAGATCGTGAAGGAGGGCGGGCGCGTGGCCGGTGTGAAGCTGGCCGACGGCACCACCGCCAGGGCGCCCGTGGTGGTCAACGTCGCCGGTCCGCACTCGTTTGTCATCAATCGGATGGCGGGCGTCGAATCGGGCATGAACATCAAGACCCGAGCCCTGAAACAGGAGGTTTGTCACGTTCCCGCGCCGGAGGGCATGAGTTACAACCAGGTGGCCCCGCTCATTTCGGACGGCGACGTCGGCTGCTACTCCAGGCCCGAGACCGGCAATCACGTGTTGATCGGTTCGGAAGACCCGCCGTGCGACGTGCTCGAATGGGTCGACGATCCGGACAACTACAACAAGAACTTCACCAACCAGTGGAAGACCCAGGTGATGCGCGAGGCGCAGCGAATCAAGGGGCTGGCCGTGCCCAATCAGACCCAGGGCCTGGTCGACCTCTACGACGTCGCGGACGACTGGATTCCGATCTACGACAAGTCGGATCTGCCCGGCTTCTTCATGGCGGTCGGCACCTCCGGCAATCAGTTCAAGAACGCCCCGGTGGCAGGCAAGCTGATGGCCGAGCTGATCGAGCGGGTGGAGGCGGGACACGACCACGATCGGGACCCGGTCACCGTCGGCCTGCCCTACACTCGGCGGGTGTGCGACCTGGGCTTCTTCAGCCGGCGGCGGACGGTCAACCCGGACTCGTCCTTCTCGGTCATCGGATAGCCAGGGCACGCTGGCGTCGCGTCCGGGGGATAGGTGACTCGCAACTACCTTCGTCTGAAGCGCCTCTGGTCTCCCTCGCCGATCAAGCCTCACTACGAGGTGGTGATCATCGGTGGTGGGATCCACGGTCTCGCCACGGCGTATTTCCTGGCCAAGCACCACGGCATTCGCGACGTGGCCGTGCTGGAGCGCCGGTATCTGGGCTTCGGCGGCTCGGGGCGGAACACCGCGATCGTCCGGGCCAACCAGCGCACCCAGGAGAGCGTCCGCCTCTATGACGAGGGGTTGAAGCTCTGGCCGGTGCTGGTCGACGAGCTCGACTTCAACCTGATGTTCTTCAACTGCGGCAACCTCAACCTCGCCCACAGCGAGGCCGCGGTCAGCGCGTTTCGGATGGCCATCAGCACGGCCAACTTCCTCGGCGTCAAGTCGGAGCTCCTCGACCCGCAGCAGTGCAAGGAGGTCATCCCGGCGCTGGACATCACCGACCGGCCCGAGTTTCCGATTCAGGCCGGGATGTACCACCCGCC
>JBFXAS010000181.1:0-10775 GCA_050184075.1 Gemmatimonadales bacterium | reverse complement strand
CGAGGCGGTGCACCGGTCCACTCCGCGGCACCGGATCGATCCGGAAGTCCAGCTCGTCGATGTGGTGGAAGTAGTACTGGTTGTGGGGTGGCGCCATGTAGCTATAGGCGTCGACGAGGAGCCCGCTCGGCCGCATCGTGGCCAAGTCGATTCGCCCCGCCGGCTGGGCCGACGCCCGCAGGGTCGGGACGGCGAGAAGCGACGCGAGCAGCAGCGCTGTTCGCCGATGTGAGAAAACGCTGGCTAGGGCGAGCGAGGGCATGGACTCTCCGGTAGTGTCTCCCTCCAATATGGTACCCAGACGCCACGCCGTCTCCGGTCGGCGCTCGGCCCGTCGGCTTTGCGCAGCTTTCGCGGGGCGCTGGCGACCCCAACACGGTGCACGTCGAGGTGACCGGGAGCGGCTTCGCGCCGCCGCCGTTCGTCCGGCCGCGGGCCAGCTCGGCGAGGAGTATCTTCAGCCATGTCGCTCACCATCGCGTTGCTCCTGCTGCAGGCGCCCCTCCAGGTGGGCGCCGTTCGCGCCGCGCCCGGGCAGCTGGCGTCCGGCTATCTCGAGATCCCCGCCGTGGGTGACAGCGGCACCAGGATCCCGATCACCGTCGCCCGTGGGGCGAGGCCGGGTCCGACCCTGGCCCTGATCGCCGGGACCCACGGCTCGGAGGTCGCTCCGATCGTGGCGCTGCAGCGGGTCAGAGCCGGCCTCCGGCCGGCCGAGATGCGGGGCTCGGTGATCCTGGTCCACGTCGCCAACCTGCCGTCGTTCCTCGGCCGGACCATCTACTACAGCCCGGCCGACGGCAAGAACCTGAACCGCGTTTACCCGGGTAATCCGCGGGGCACCGTCTCGGAGCGGATCGCCCACGCCATCACCACCGAGGTGATCGAGCGCGCCGACTTCGTCGTCGACATGCACGCCGGCGACGGCAACGAGTCGCTCCGCCCCTACGCCTACTGGAGCCCGCTCGGCCTCGACGCCCGGGCCGACTCGCTCGCCCGCGAGATGATCCTCGCGTTCGGGGTCGACCACGCGGTAATCGATCCCGAGCGGCCCAAGGACCCGGCCGCGAGCCTCTACACCCAGAACACGGCGCAGCTCCGTGGCAAGCCGTCGATCACCACCGAGACCGGCTATCTCGGCCTCCCGGTCGAAGCGATGATCCGCCGCAACGTCGACGGCGCGCGTCGGCTGATGCGTTTTCTCGGGATCCTCGAGGGTCCGGTGGAGCGCTCGCCGGCGGTGGTCTGGCTCTCCCGGACCGAGGTGCTCAGGAGCCCCGAGACCGGGGTCTGGCACCCGAAGGTCGCGCGCGGGGAGACCGTGGCCGAAGGGATGGTGATCGGGGTGTTGACCGACTTCTTCGGCGAGCCGGTCGCCGAGATCCGGGCGCCGTTCGCGGGCGAGGTGCTCTACGTCGTCGGCACCCCGGCGATGAGCAGGGGCGAGCCGGTCGGGATGATCGGCGCGGTACGCTAGCCGCCGCTGGAGCGCCGGCCGCCGCTGGAGCGCGAGCCGCTGCTGGAGCGCTGGCCGCTGCTGGCGCGCCGTTGACGGTGGTCCGGTCGACTCGTACGTTCTAACAAACGCTTGTTAGGATCGACCGTTGATCGACGACGATCTCCTCGCCCCGGACGTGATCGCCGATCCGTACGCCTACTATGGCCGGATCCGCGAGATCGACCCGGTGCATTTCAATCGCCGCTGGGGCGGCTGGCTCGTCACCCGCTACGACGACGTCCAGGCCGCCTTCCGCGACCATCGCCGCTTCTCCTCGGACCGGATGGCCTCGCTCTCCGCGGAGCTCCCGGCCGCCGACCGCGATCGGCTTGCCCTACTGATCCGGTATCTGGCGAAGTGGTTCGTCTTCGCCGACCCCCCGTACCACACCCGAGCCCGAATGCTGGTCAACAAGGCCTTCACGCCCACCAGCGCCGAACGGCTCCGGGAGCGGACCCGCGCCATCGTGCGCCAGATGCTGGCCGAACAGCGGGCCCGGGGCGAGATGGAGTTCGTCCGTGACTTCGCCCAGCACCTGCCCGTGATCGTGATCTCGGAGTATCTCGGCGTGCCGGTCGAGGACCGCGAGCAGATCCGCGCCTGGTCCGAGGAGATCTCGGGCATCTTCTTCATCAAGGCCGGCGACGCCGATCGGCGGGATCGTTCGCAGATGGGCCTGGAGGAGCTGGTCCGCTACTTCGAGCCGCTGGTGCGGGAGCGTCGCGCCCACCCCAAGGACGATCTGATCACCGCGCTGATCCAGGCCGAGGAGCGCGGCGACCTGCTCTCCGAGGAAGAGGTGCTCGCCACCTGCACGCTCTTGATCTTCGCCGGCCACGAGAGCACGACCTTCACCCTGGTGAACGGGCTGCTGGCGCTGCTCCGCCATCCCGAGCAGTGGGAGTGGCTCCGGGCGGACCCGTCGCTGATCCGGACCGCCGCGGACGAGGTGCTGCGCTACGACGGGACCGTGAAGGCCACCTTCCGCTCGATCGCCGAGCCGGTCGAGATGGGCGGCAAGACCCTCTCCCCCGGGGAGCGGGCCCTCCTCGTGCTGGCGTCCGCCAATCGCGACCCCGCCCGATTCCCCGAGCCGGACCGCTTCGACATCACCCGGAGTCCCAATCCTCATCTCGCCTTCGGCAGCGGGATCCACATCTGTCTCGGCGCGCCGCTGGCGCGGCTCGAGCTGCAGGAGACCTACCTGGCTCTCGCCAGCGAGCTGCCTGGCCTCGAGCTGGCAACCGAGCGGGTCGAGTACCAGCCCACGATCGTGAACCGCGCGGTGACGGCGCTGCCGATTCGATGGCGGAGCTGAGCCGGCGGCTGGCCGTCGTGGTCGATCCCGATCGCTGCGTCGGGTCGGGGATGTGCGTGGCCATGGCGGGCGACGTCTTCGAGCTGCCGATCGGGGCCCAGCACGCGCGGGTCGTCGACCCGGCAGCCGCTCCGCCGGAGGCGGTCATCGAGGCCGCCGAGAGCTGCCCCACGATGGCGATCACCGTCCGGGACGCCGAGAGCGGCGCCGTGCTCTTTCCCTTCGAGGACCTTCCCGCGTAACCTCCATCCCGTCGCGAGGGCTCGCGGTTCTCCCCAGGCAGAGGCGCTTCAGTGACCGACTCGTGGTCGGGCCGTCAGGGCACAGCGGACGTCGCCGTGATCGGTGGTGGCATCGTCGGCCTGGCGACGGCGCTCGCGCTGGCGGAGCGCCACCGGAAGTCGGTCGTGGTGGTCGAGGCCGCGAGCGAAGTCGGGGCCCAGCAGACCGGTCACAACAGCGGCGTGATCCACGCCGGCCTCTACTACCAGCCCGGCTCACTCAAGGCCACCCTCTGCCGCTCCGGCCTCGAGCTGATGTACCGCTTCTGCGAGGAGGAAGGCGTGCCGCACCGCCGATGCGGCAAGCTGATCGTCGCGGTGAGCGAGGCGGAGCTGCCCGAGCTCGAGCGGCTCGAGAGCCGGGCCCGACAGAACGGCGTCGGCGTCCGCCGGGTGCCCCGGGCGGGCCTCGCCGAGATCGAGCCCAACGTGGCCGGCGTCGCGGGTCTCTGGGTTGACGACACCGGGGTGGTAGACTTCCGTCGGGTGGCGCTCGCGATCCGGGACCGGATCGTCAGGATGCTGGATGACCGGGCGATCCGGACCGACAGCCGGGTGCTCGCGATTCGACGGACGGACGGGCTCTACCGGATCGAGACCACCAGCGGCGTGGTGTCCGGCCGCGCGCTGGTCACCTGCGCCGGTCTCTACGCCGATCGCGTCGCCCGGCTCGCGGGTCTGGAGCCCGCCGTTCGGATCGTGCCCTTCCGCGGCGAGTACTTCACGCTCCGACCGGAGGCCGCCCATCTGGTGAGCGGCCTGATCTATCCGGTGCCGGATCCGGCGCTGCCCTTTCTCGGCCTGCACTTCACCCGGGGCGCCGATGACGTGGTCGAGGCCGGACCGAACGCCGTGCTCGCCCTGAGTCGCGAGGGCTATTCCTGGGCGGACGTCTCGCTGCCCGACCTCGCCGACTGGCTCTCGTTTCCCGGCTTCTGGCGGATGGGCGTTCGTCACTGGCGGACCGGAATCGACGAGATCGTCCGCTCGCTCTCGCCGGAGCGCTTCGCGCGGGCGCTCCGGCGGTTGCTGCCTTCGCTCACCCTGGATCAGCTGGAGCCGGGCGGCTCCGGCGTCCGGGCGATGGCGGTCGATCAGGACGGACGGCTGGTGGCCGACTTCTCGTTCGTCGAGGCACCAGCGGCGCTTCACGTCCTCAACGCGCCGTCCCCGGCGGCCACCTCCTCGCTGGCGATCGGACGCTACCTGGCCGATCGCCTCCTGTCCGCTTGAGCCATCAGACCACCGGCACGTAGAAGAACGACTTCCGCCGCCAGAGCAGGCCGTCCTTGAAGCCGTAGCAGTCGGCGAACTCGACGTCGACGGGTCCGTTCGCGTTCCGGCCGACGAAGCGACCCCAGCACGCGCCCTTGTCGCCGTCCACCACCACCGCGTCGAAGCGATGCTCGCCGCGCAGGGTCCGGACGTTGCGATAGAAGTTGCTGAGGGCGGCCTTGCCGATCAGGGGGTCCATTCCCGGTCTCAAGTACTCGAGGTCGGGGTGGAAGTACTTGTCGACATTGTCCCAGTCCGAGGCGTCGACCGCCTTGAACATCGCCCGAATCTCCGCTTCGGTCATCGTCGATCTCCTCTCCTTCGATCAGAGCTTCCAGCCAAGCAGGTTCCACTGGGCGAGCGACCAGACGAAGAGCGCCGCCATCAGGGCGCTCGCGGCGAAGCGCATCCGGGCGCCGGTCGGGCTCTCGCGGCGGAGCGCGCCTCTCGCCCCGACGATCACCGCGATGGCCGCAGAGAGCGAGCCCAGCACCGGCAGGGCCAGGGCTGCCTTGATGCCGGTCTCGTCGCCGCCGAGGATCAGGCTCACGAGGTTGCCCGCGAGGATGGCCATCGCGATCAGGAACCCGACGAAGCACGCCGCCGCGGCCGCGAACCAGCGTCGCGCGACCCGATGCCACGGTGGGGTGGCGGGGCCGGGGCGCCAGAGTCGGCGGAGGGCGGCGAGCGTCATCGTCAGGAAGACGATCCCGCCGATTCCGAGGATCGCGACGTGCAGGCTGGTCTGTTCGTTCCAGCTCACCCGCTCGAGCGCCGAGGTCGGGTCCTGGCCGACAAACGCCCCGGTGATGCGTCCGTCCTGGTCGGCGCCGAAGGCCAGCAGGGCGTCGCCGTCGCGCTCGCGGAAGAGGAGCGGGCCGACCCGGACCATCTTCCACGGGCCGTCGGAGCCGGTCACCACCAGGCTGCTGTCGTCCGCCAGGGAAACCGTGGTCGCGCCCGCGAGCGCGAAGGCCTTGAAATAGTTGCTGTAGCCCCGACGGTTGTTCCGGTAGCTGCCGACCACCCGCTCGGATTCGGCCACCGACTCGGGCGAGATCGCCAGGGTCGACGGCACGGATGGGTAGTAGTGGTTCAGAAAGGCGTTCACCACCTCGGCGAAGCTGAGCGCGCCACCGGTATCGGTGTTGAAGGAGACGAAGAGGCCGACCTGCTCCGAGGGGATCAGCGCCAGGTCGGTGTGGAACCACTGCGAGTCGCCCCCGTGGCCGATGATCCGGAGCCCGTGGCTCGACTTCTCGTAGAACCCGAGCGCGAATCCGTTCACGCCGGGGTGGTGACCGAAGGCTCTGGCGTGCATCAGGCGCGCGGTGGAATCGGCCAGGATCCGGGCGTCGCCGAGCGCGCCGTGCTGGAGGTGGGCCAGCATGAAGCGGCCCATCGCCGTGCCGGAGGCGCTCACCACGCCGGCGGGGGCGGCGCCCGGCAGGTACTCGAAGGAGTGGGGCAGGAAGGCCCCGCCGCTCCACTCGTATCCACCGGACATCTGGCTCGCCAGGCGCGGCGGAAGGGGCTGGTGGGCGGTCGCGTTGGTCATCCCGAGCGGCTCGAGGATATGGCGGGCGACGTAGTCCGGGAACGGCTCGCCGGCGATCCGCTCCACGATGTACCCGGCCAGGGCGGTGCCCCAGTTCGAGTAGGACGAAGCGTGTCCGGGCGGTCTGACCCGGGCGGGCATGTGGGCCACCAGCCATGGGCCGATCGGCCCGATCGAAGTGGAGTCTTCGGAGATCAGGCCGCGGGGATCTTCCTCGAAGCCGGCCGTGTGGGTCATCAGATGGCGAAGGGTGATGGCCTCCGGGTAGGTCGACGGGATCGCGAAGTCGAGATAGCCGTTCACGTCGGCGTCGAGATCGAGGGCGCCGCGCTCGACCTGCTGCATCACCGCCGTCCAGGTGAAGAGCTTGCTGACCGAGCCCACGCGAAAGAGCGTCCGATCCGGGTCTACCGGCTCGCGCCGCGCGACGTCGGCGAAGCCGTAGCCCTTGCTCAGCGCGATCTCGCCCTGAGCCACCACGGTCACCACCGCCCCCGCCACGTGATGGTCGTGGAGGTACGCCGTCATCATCCCGTCGACGAAGGCTTCGAGCTCGGCCGCCCCGCGGAGCCCCCGTTCGGGCGCGCCGGGGGCCGAGGGCGTCTGGGCGGCGCCCGTGGCGGCGAGGGCGGCCGAGGCCGCGAGCGAGAGCGCAAGACGCATGGGCGTGGATCCGGTCGTTCAGGCGGAGTGGAGCAGCTGCTCGGGCGCTTCGAGGAGCGCGATCACGTCCCGGAGGAAGGTCGCGGCCGTGAACCCGTCGATCAAGCGGTGGTCGAACGAGAGCGAGAGGTAGACCATGTCCCGCGGCACGACCCGCTCCTCGCCCTCGATCGTCCGCACGACGGGGCGGCGCTGGATGGTGTGGACGCCCAGGATGCCCGCGTCGGGCAGCTTGATGATCGGGAAGCTGAACAGGGTGCCGACCTTCCCGATGCTGGTGACCGTGAAGCAGGAGCCCTGCATCCTCTCGGGTGCGACGCTGCCGTCGCGCGCGGACTCGGCCAGCGACTGGGTCTCCGCGGCGAGGTCCAGCACCGTCTTGGCCGGCACGTCGCGCACCACGGGCACCATCAGGCCCGTCTCCGTCTCGACCGCCATGCCGAGATGGACGTAGCGCTTGAGCACGATCTCCCGGCTCACTTCGTCGAGCGAGGCGTTGACGGCCGGGTGCTGCTGGAGCGCGCGCGCCACGGCGAGGAAGATGAACGGGAGATAGGTGAGCTTCACGCCGCGGGCTCGGGCTTCCGGGTCGAGTCCCTCACGCGTCTGGATCAGGGCGGTCCAGTCGGCCTCGTCGACGGCCAGCGTGCGGACGGTGTGCAGGTGCGACTCGGTCATCTGGTCGACGATCGTGCGCCGGACCCCGCGGAGCGGCACCCGGGTCTCCCGATCCTGCTCGCCGGGCGGTGAGACGTAGCCGCGCGGCGCCAGCGGCCCGCGCGCCGCGGACGCCGCCGCGCTCACGTCGTCCGGCCGGATCCGCCCGCCAGGCCCGGAGCCCGCCACGGAGCCGAGGTCGACGCCGAGCTGTCGGGCGAGGCGTCGGGCGCCCGGGAGGGCCGGCGCCCGGGCCGCGAGGAACGGGTTCCGCACCGCTTCGCGGTGCTCGCTCGCGGTGAAGAGCGAGGCATCCTTCGCTGCAGGCGGCGTCGGCCCGGCTGGCGCGTCGGCGCCCTGGTCCTCGCTCTCGATCAGCGCGATCGGCGCGTGCACCGCCACCACCTCGCCTTCGGCGGCGAGCAGCTTCACCAGCGTGCCGGCGTAGGGCGACGGCAGCTCGACCGTGGCCTTGTCGGTCATCACCTCGACGATCGGCTGGTCCTTGGCCACCGCCTCGCCCTCGGCCACGAGCCAGCGCTGGATTTCGCCTTCGACGACGGACTCGGCCAGCTCCGGCATTCGGATCTCACGCGGCATCTCAGTAGTCCATCGCCTGTTTGGCGGCGTAGAGGATTCGGGTGACGCTCGGCAGGTAGAAGCGGTCCTGGGCGTACGGGTAGGGGATGTCGTATCCCGAGACCCGGATCGGCGGCGCGAGCAGCTGGTCCAGCGCGAGCTCGCTGACCGTGGCGGCGATCTCGCTCACCACGCTCGCCTGACCGGGCGCGTCGGCCACCAGGACGAGCCGTCCGGTCTTCACCACCGAGGTGAGCACCGCGTCGCGATCCCACGGCATCACGGTCCGGAGGTCGAGCACCTCGGCGGAAACCCCGACAGCCGCCAGCTCCTCCGCCGCGCGGAGCACCTCCGGCATGCTGGTGCCGTAAGAAACCAGCGAGAGGTCGGTGCCCTCGCGGCGAAGCGCCGCCCGGCCGATCGGCACGGTGTGGCCTTCCGGCACCTCCTCCTTGACGGCCCGATACAGGCGCTTCGGCTCGAGCATCACCACCGGATCGTCGAGCGCGATGGCCGACTGGAGCAGCCCCGCCGCGTCCGTCGGCGTCGACGGGATCACCACCGTGAGGCCCGGCGTCTGGACGAAGTGGGCCTCCGGGCTCTGCGAGTGCCAGAGGCCGCCGCGGACCCCGCCTCCGCTCGGCATCCGGATCACCATCGGCGCGGTGAACGCGCCCGCCGTGCGGTAGCGCAGGGTGGCCACCTGCGAGACCAGCTGGTCCATTCCGGGGAAGATGTAGTCGGCGAACTGGATCTCGGCGATCGGCCTGAGACCCACCGCGGCCATCCCGACCGCGGCCCCGAGGATGGTGGCTTCGTTGAGCGGGGTGTCCATCACGCGAGCCGGGCCGTACTTGGCCTGGAGCCCGTCGGTGGCGAGGAAGACTCCGCCCCGCGCCCCGACGTCTTCGCCAAGCACGACGACGGCGTCGTCCGCCTCGAGCGCCCGATCGATCGTCCGGGCGATGGCTTGCACCATCGTGATCGGCGTCATCGCGTCAATCCAGGTCGTAGCTCAGACGCCGACGCTGCTCGGCCAGGTGCCACGGCAGCTCGGCGAACACGTCGTCGAACATCGCCTCCGGCGCGACCGGCCCGGCCGCGTCCGCTTCGGCGATCGCGGCATCGAGCGCGGCACCGGTCGAGGCGAGGGCGGCCCGCTCGCGGGCCTCGTCCCAGAGCCCGCGGCCCTCGAGATAGCGGCGGAACCGGTCGACCGGGTCCTCCGCCCGCCTCGCGGCGACGGCCTCGCTGGTGCGGTAGCGCAGGTCGTCGTCGGAGGAGGAGTGCGGCGCGTAGCGGTAGAGATCGAGCTCGACCAGGCTCGGTCCCCGGCCGGCGCGGGCCCGCGCGAGGGCCTCGCCGACCACCCGCTCGACGGCGAGCACGTCGCATCCATCCGCGACCACGCCGGGCATCCCGTAGGCGGCGGCCTTGGCCGCGATCGAGACGCTGGCCGACTGACGGCTCAAGGGCACGCTGATGGCGTACTGGTTGTTCTCGCAGACGAAGACCACCGGGGCGCGCTCCACTCCAGCCAGGGTGAGCGCGCCATGGAAGTCGCCGGTGGCCGTGGCGCCGTCGCCGAAGCTGGCGAGCACCGCGGCCCCCGGCTCCCGGCGGGCCAGCCCGATCGCCGCCCCGGTAGCCGCCGGGAGATGCGAGCCGACCGGCGAGCTCATGCTGAAGACCCGGAGATGTTTGGCGACGATGTGGGTCGGCGTCTGGCGACCGAGTCCGGGATCGGCCCGGGTCGCCAGCATCTGACCGAAGATCTCCCGCGCCGGGACGCCGTAGGCGAGGAGCAGGCCCTGATCGCGGTAGTAGGGGAAGAGCCAGTCGCGGCCCCGCTCGAGCGCGCGGGCCATTCCGACGTGCGCGGCCTCGTGGCCCGCGGCCGAGGTCATGATGCTCACCCGACCGGTGCGGACCAGATTCTGGAACCGCTCGTCCATCTGACGAATCGCGAGCATCTGGACGAGCAGCTCGCGGAGGACGTCGTCGGGGTGCGGCGGACCGTCGGGAGCGAGCCATGCTCCGCGGGCGTCGATCAGGCGGATCGGTCCGTCGGGGCCGGGATCGGGCATGTGACGCTCGATGTCGCGAACAAACGATTGTTTGGTTACGCCTTGAGAGAGTATCTTCTTCGCCCTACCCGGTCAAGCGAGCGTCAGCGAATGGAGACGGTGTCGGAGCGCAAGGCGGAGCTGCTCCAGGCGGCCGCGGCCCTCTTCGGCCGTCAGGGCTATCACGGGACCACGGTGCGGGACGTGGCCCGCGAGCTCGATCTCCAGGGCGGGAGTCTCTACGCCCACATCAAGACCAAGGAGGATCTCCTCTGGGCGATCATCGACGACGTGGCGGCCAAGTTCCAGGGCGCGGCCGACCTCGTGCCCGCCGGGGTGGGACCGCGCGACCGGCTGGCCGGGCTGATCGAGGCGCACCTGCGGACCGTGGCCGAGGAGCTGCCGTTCGCCACGGTGTTCTTCAGCGAGTGGGCCTGCCTCGGCGGGGAGCGGCTCGCCGCGATCAGCGCGCGGCGCGACAAGTACGAGGGACTCTTCCGGCGCACCATCGAGCAGGGCGCCAAGCAGGGCGTCTTCAAGGTGGAGAGTCCCAAGCTCGCCGCGATCTACGTGCTCTCGGTGCTCAACTGGAGTCACCAGTGGTTCAAGCCCGGGGCGTCGCTCTCGATCGCCGACGTGGCCCGGCAGTTCACCGCGCTCACCCTTCGCGCCCTCGGCGCGAGGGCGACCGGACGGTAGCTCACTCGGTGGCGCGCCGAATCGGGTGCGCTCGGACGTGAACCAGCCCCAGCTAGTCCGCCCAGGTGCCGAGCACTGACCTGCCGTCGATCGACTCGACGTCGAGGCCCGCCGGGGTCTCGACCTCGGTGAGCCATCGCCCGCGGGAGTCGAAGACGGACCAGTGTCCGGGTTGGTCGGT
>JBFXAS010000180.1:0-10831 GCA_050184075.1 Gemmatimonadales bacterium | reverse complement strand
CCCGCCTTGATGACGCTCTCCCGACGAGACCGCCTCCTCCGGTGGCTCGCCGTGCTCGGCACGGCCGCGCTGATCCTGGCGTTCCCGGTGCCCGAAGGCATCGAGCCGAAGGGCTGGCGGATGTTCGCCATCTTCGCGGCCACGATCGTCGGCGTCATCGCGCA
The DNA here is from genome assembly GCA_050184075.1 of Gemmatimonadales bacterium. Lineage (GTDB taxonomy): Bacteria > Gemmatimonadota > Gemmatimonadetes > Gemmatimonadales > GWC2-71-9 > SHZU01. The sequence continues at coordinate 10,667 of JBFXAS010000180.1, read as the reverse complement.
GCCGCTTCCTGGCGGTGCCGTGGTCCTGCTCGGGCTCTGCTCGACGATCTTCACCGGGGTCTTGAGCCTGGGCGACGCGCTCGAGGCCTACGCCAACTCGATCGTCTGGCTCGTCCTGGCCGCGATCTTCCTCTCCCGCGCGCTGGTGATCACCGGCCTCGGCCGCCGGATCGCCCTCCACTTCATTCGGCTCCTCGGCAGGCGCTCGATCGGGCTCGGCTACGCGATGATCGGCACCGACGGCGTGCTCGCCACCGTGGTGCCCTCGAACGGCGCCCGGAGCGGCGGGATCATCTTTCCGATCGCCCGGAGTCTGGTCGGCACCTACGACTCCGAGCCCGGGCCGACCGCCGGCCGGCTTGGCGCCTTCGTCATGGCGCTGCTCTATCAGGCCGACGTGGTGATCTGCGCGATGTTCCTCACCGGTCAGGCAAGCAACCTGCTGATCACCGCGTTCGCCGAGGAGGTCACCGGCCAGGGCATCGGCTATCTCGAGTGGATGCTGGCGGGGATCGTGCCCGGTCTGGTCTCGCTCGCGCTGGTGCCGCTCCTGATGATGCGGATCAACCCGCCCGAAGTGCGGGAGACCCCCGCGGCCCCGGAGTTCGCCCGGGCCGAGCTCGTCAAGATGGGCCCCCTCTCGACCAACGAGAAGCTGCTGCTCGCCACCTTCGTCGTCGTGGCCGCGCTCTGGGCGTCCTCCAGCTGGCTCAAGCTCGACTACACCGTGGTCGCGCTCGGCGGCCTCTCGATGCTGCTCGTCACCGGCGTGCTCCCCTGGAGCGAGCTGCTCGCGGAGCGCACCGCCTGGGACATTTTCATCTGGTACGGCGGGCTGGTCCGCCTCGCCGAGGGGATCACCGACTTCGGGATCACGGCGCGCTTCGCCGAGGCGTCGGCCTCCCTGGTCCAGGGCTTCCCATGGCCGGTGGCGTTTGCCGCGCTGCTCCTGGTCTACTTCTTCGCCCACTACGGGTTCGCGAGCATCACCGCCCACGTCACCGCGATGTTCATCCCGTTCACCACCCTGGTGATCGCGGCGGGGGCGCCGCCCCGGCTCACGGTGATCGCGTTCGCCTGTTTCTCCAATCTCTCGGCGGCCCTCACTCACTATGGCACCACGCCGGCGCCGATCTGGTTCGGCGCGGGCTATCTCTCGCAGCGCGCCTGGTGGCGACTCGGGCTCGCCGCGGCCACCGTGACTTTCCTGATCTGGGCAACGGTCGGGATGGCGTGGTGGTGGCTGCTGGGCCTGGCCGGGTAACGGGACCACAGGCGCCTCCATCGATTCGTCGTCGCCGCTGCGACCCGCTCGCCGGTCGCCTAGCTTTCGCGTGATGCGCGCGATCCCGCTTCTCCTCGCCGGCCTGGTCGCCACTCCGTCGCTGGCCGCCCAGGAATGCCGGCCGCTCAAGACCGCCCTGGTCTTGAGCGGCGGCGGCGCCCGCGGCCTGGCGCACATCGGCGTGCTCAGGACGCTCGACAGCCTCGGGGCACGTCCCGACCTCGTGGTCGGCACCAGCATGGGGGCGATCGTCGGCGCGCTCTACGCTTCCGGCTACAGCGGTCGGCAGATCGATTCGCTGGTGCGAGACCTGCCCGTCGCGGAAGTCGTGCGTCCCTTCCAGGTTCCCTCGCCGCACCCCTGGGACCAGCGGCTGCCCTTGCTCTACATGGTGAAGGGCAGGCACGGCTTCGAGTTCCAGACCGGCATCGTGGACGAGGCACGGCCCAACGCCCGACTCAACGTCGCCTTCCTCCGAGGCAACCTGCTCGCGCGCGGCCGCTTCGACCGGCTCCCGATTCCCTTCCTGGCCGTGGCCACCGACCTCCGCGATCGGAGCACGGTGGTGATGGGAGAAGGCGACCTGGCCCAGGCGGTCCGCGCCAGCAGCGCGATCCCGCTGGTCTTCCCGCCGGTAGTCCGAGACGGCGCCATCCTGGTCGACGGCGGTCTCTCGGCCAACGTCCCGATCGCCGAGGCCCGCGCGGCCGGGGCCGAGCGGGTGATCGTCTCCGACGTGACCGAGCATCTCGACGACTCGCTCGACGTCGAGTCGCCGATCGCGCTGGCCGATCAGCTGCTCGGCTTCATGTTCCATCAACCCCCGGCGGCGCTCCGCGCCGACGACCTCTTCGTGCGGCCCGCGGTGCAGGACTTCAGAAGCCTCGACTTCTCACGGGAGACGATGGCCGAGGTGCTCAGCCACGGCCGCCGCGCGGCCGACGCGGTCCTCGGCTCGGCGAGCTGCCTCCCGAGATCGGCCCCGACCGCCCCCGCACCGATCCCGGATCGGCTCGCGGGCTGGTCGCTCAAGGGCGGCACACCAGCCGACAGCGCGCTGGTGTCGCGCATCCTCGACCTGAAGGCCGGCGGCCGGCTGGACCTGCCGAAGCTTCGCGGCCGGCTGCTGAGCCTGGCCGACGCCGAGGCCTTCCGCGGGGCCTGGCTCAACCCGGCCGACGGAGAGGATGGCCTGATCTTTCGGGTCGAGCCCATCCACGCACCGCGCACGGTTGGCGGCGGCGGGATCGCGTATGACAACGAGCTGGGCGGCCAGGCGTGGGGCGGCCTCTTCGACCGCCAGCTCTTCGGCACCACGCTCGAAGCCAGCGTGCTCGCCTCGATCGGCCGATACCACCACGAGCTCTTCGCGACGGCGCTCTCTCACGTGGACGGCGGCTGGTCGCGCCTGACGCCGATGCTCACCTTCCGCCTGCGTGGCGAAGACCTCCGCCAGTTCGACATCGACGGCGCAACCCTGCCCGAGCTCTCGACCAGTTACGCCCGCGGCACCGGTGGGGTCGAGCTCCGGCTCGGCCCAAGCTGGCGATTCCGTCTCGGCGGAGACGTCGTGACCTACGGCGCCGCGCCGCTCCGGGGCGAGACCGGACTCGGTGGTTCGCTCCGTGTGCTCCGCGCCGGCGCCAGCGGGCTCGCCCTCGACGCCGAGGCCCTCACGACCGACAAGTTCCAGCGCGTCCTGCTCGCCGGGAGCCTGCCGATGCTCCACCGCAGCTGGAGCGCGGTGCCCACCGTGCGGCTGGGCTGGGGCGCCGACCTGCCGCCGCAGTGGACTTTTCCGCTCGGCGGCTACGAGGGCTTGCCGGGCCTCCATCTGGGAGAGCAGCGCGGCACTCGCGAGGCTTTCGGAAGCCTGCGGCTCGGCCTCTCGGTCAAGGGACCGATCGAGCTCCGACTGCTCCTCGCGGGTGGGAGGACCTGGAGCGCCGCTGACACCACCCGCGATTGGCTCGGTGGCGTCCGGCTCGGGCTCGGAGCGGATACCCCGGCCGGACCGATCGATCTCGCGTACGGAGTGGCGACCAGCGGGCGGGGCGCGCTATTTCTCAGACTCGGTCAGTGGTTCTGATTCTGCATCGCCGCGTCGACCGAGTGGAGCGCCGGCACCACGGCTGGCTCGAGGGCATCGACAACGGGATCATGAGCGAGCCGCCGATGCACGACGTCACCCTTCGCCAGCCGCGCACGCCATGGATGTGGCCCCGAGTCGCAATCCGGACGAGATTCTGAGCATGGTTACCCCCGATCCCGCCCGACGATTCACCGACCAGGAGGTCGCGCTCGTCCTCAAGCGCGCGGCGGAGGCGGAAGAGCGTCGGGCGTTGAGCTCGGCCAAGGGCCTCACCCTGGCCGAGCTCCAGGACATCGCCCGGGAGGTCGGGCTGAGCCCCGAAGCGATCGAAGAGGCCGTGACCGGCCTCGCGACCAGGCGACGGAGCCAGGCGCCCGAGCTGCTCGGCGCACCGCTAGGCGCCAAAGTCGCGCGTGGGGTGCCCGGACAGCTCGATCAGGAGGCGCTCCGCCAGTTGATCCGAGTGGTGGAGGATCGGCTCGACGCGACGGGCACCGTTACCGACGCGCTCGGCACCGTGCGTTGGACCCGGGCACCGCACGGCGATCGGTTCGAGGCCACTACCCAGGTCTCCATCTCCCAGGCGGCGAATGAGACCCAGATCCACGTGACCCAGCGCTATCCTGGGCGGCTTCGCGCGATCCTCCATCTCCTCCCGGGGGCGTGGGGAGCCATGATCGGGGGTGCAGTGGCGGCGTCGACCGTGACGGTTCCGGGTGCCGGGATCGCGCTCGCCCTCGGCTCCGCGGCGCTCGGCATCGGGATCGGGCGCGCGATCTGGCAGACAATCGCCCGGCGCGCGACTGCCAGAGTCGACTCGCTCTCCGCCGACCTCGAGACCGCAGCAAGGCGGCTCGCCAGGTAGCCCGTGCGGTGCGGCTCCGGCACCGCCCGATTACCATTGTGTACAATTTGGCCTCACCAACCTCGATCTCCCGTCGACGGCGGAGCGTCATTGGGCCCAGGGACCAATCAGGCGGCCACCAGCGGTCGTGACCAGCGTCGCCGCGAGTTTCTCACGCCGCTCGTCTCGATCGTCCTCTTCATCGCGCTGCTCGGAAGCGCGGTCGCCTACCTCATCGGCATCATCGAGCTGCGGCGGTTCCTGATCGACCTCGGCATCGCGGCCGTGGTCGGCGGGGTGCCCATGGCCTTGCTGCGCTCGGGGCGGGTCCGCCAGAGCATCGCGGTGGTGCTCGCCGCGCCGTTCGTGGCCATCGGCTGGCTGGCCTGGACCGGCGGGGGCATCACGGCGCACTGGGCGATTTACCAGCTGCTCTACGTGATCCTGGCCTCCTTCCTGGTGACACGGCAGCGGGCCTACCTGCTCGCGCTCGCGGTCACGGCTCTCGACGCGATCCTGGTCTTCGCGGACACGCGCGGTTGGCTTCCGCCATCCGCGGTGCAGACGAGCAGCTTCTACACGGTCTTCGTGCTGGCGATGTCGTCGGGTTTCGCGGTCGCCATGATTACCCGCTTCGTCGGCAGCCTCGAGGCCGCGCTCGGTCGCTCGCACATGGCACTGCAGACCCGCGACGCGGCGGAAGCCGAGCTGATCCGAAGCAATCGCGAGTATCAGCAGCTGGTCGGACTGGTCCCCGGCATCGTCTTCCGATTCCGGGAGGCGCCCGACGGATCGTACCAGTTCCCCTTCATCTCCGACGTGGTCGAACGGATTACCGGGCGGACCGCGACCTCGATCATGGCCGACGCGTCGCTCGCGATCGAGGCCGCGCTGCCGGAGGCCCGTCCCGGGCTCAAGGCCTCGATCGACGCGGCGTTGCGCGACCGCGGCGCGTGGCTGCACGAGTTCCCGGTCCGCGGGGCCGACGGCTCGGTGCGCTGGATCCGCGGCCACTCGACCCCGACCGGGGTCGACGACGAGGGCTGCTGGAACTGGCACGGGGTGCTGCTGGACATCACCGACCGGCGGGTCGCCGAGGCGCACCAGCTGGTCGTCCAGGAGCGCCTGGTCGAGAGCGAGGAGCGGTTCCGCTCGCTCGCCGCGTCGATTCCGGAGGTCTTCTGGGTGCTCGACGTGCCGGGCGGGTTCGTCTACGTCTCGCCGGCGGCCAAGACCGTCTGGGACATCGAGCCCGCGGACGCGCTGGCCGATCCCTATATCTGGCTTTCCACGGTCCACCCCGATGACCGCGATGACGTGCTCAGGATGATCGAGCACTGGGTCCGCTCCGGCGAGACGGGGCCCTACGAAGTCGTCTTCCGCCGGCTCTGCCCCGACGGGTCCGTGCGGCACCTCGAGAGCCGGATCACCCTCCGCCAGCTGCTACCCGACGGCCGGCTCCGTGTCGGTGGCGTCGTGGCCGACGTGACCGCCCGGCGCAAGGCCGAGGCGGAGGCGCGGGAGGCCGAGCGACAGCGCTACCAGAGTCAGAAGCTCGAGGCGCTGGGCACCCTCGCCGGCGGCATCGCGCACGACTTCAACAACCTGCTCGCGGTGATCACGGGTTACGCCGACCTGGCACGGCACGAGGTGCCGGCCGCGGCGTCGCTGATGGACCCGGTGATGGTCGCGGGCCAGCGGGCGCGCGATCTGGTGCGGCGGATCCTGCTCTTCAGCAAACCGTCCGGCGAAGAGCGGCGACCGGTTCGGGTGAAGCACCTGGTCGACGAAGTGGTCGGGCTGCTCCGGGCGACGCTGCCGCGCTCGATCGCCATCAGCGTGACCTCGCTCAGCGACGACGCCGTGATCCTCGCCGACGCCAGCCAGGTGAGCCAGGCCCTGATGAATCTTGGCGTGAACGCGGGACAGGCCATGCCGGAGTCCGGCGGCCGGATCGTGGTATCCCTCAGCGCGGTGACCCTCGCCGAACAGGAGGCCGCCAAGCGACACCTCGACCCCGGCGCCTACGTGATGGTGCGGGTTGTCGACAACGGCGCCGGCATGCCGGCCGACGTGGCGGCGCGGGTGTTCGAGCCGTTCTTCACCACCAAGCCGACGGGGCAGGGCACCGGGCTGGGTCTCTCGGTGGTGCACAGCATCGTCCACAACCACGGCGGGACCATCGCGGTCGAGAGCCAGGTCGGCAAGGGCACCGCCGTCACCGTCTGGTTGCCGCAGGTCACGGATCCGGCGCCGAGTCGGAACGACCGGGCCCGGGCGAGCGATCCGTTCGGGGGCCAGCGACGGATCCTGGTAGTCGAGGATCAGGTTCCCGTCTTGGGCGTCACCCGCGCGATGCTGGAGCGGCTCGGCTTCAAGGCCGACGCGTTCTCCGACCCGACTCTCGCGGCCGCGGCGTTCGCGGCGGATCCGAGCGGCTATGCCGCGGTGCTCTCCGATCGCTCGATGCCGTCGATGAGCGGCATCGACCTGGCCCGGCGGGTGGCCTCGGCGGGCGTCGGCACGCCCTTCATCCTGATGACCGGCTACGAGGGCGGAGTTCAGCGGAGTGTGCTCGAGGAGGCGTCGATCGCGGACCTCCTGCCCAAGCCGGTTCGCCTGGCCGATCTCGCCCAGTGCCTTCGGCGGCACCTCGGTCCCACGGAAGCCGTCGTCTGACCAAGGGCCGGGGCTCCCGGCGTTTCCTTCTCGGGCTTCCCGCCAGGCTGGCGGCGACGACGCAAGAGCGCCCGGACCGAATGGGCCGGGCGCCTGGCTGTAGCGGCTACGTCGATGGGACTTGGAATGGCTAGGGACGGAATCGAACCGCCGACACGCGGATTTTCAGTCCGCTGCTCTACCAACTGAGCTACCTAGCCTCGGGGGCGGGAATATAAGACCGCCTCCCGATCCTGACCAGATCGGCCGGCCCTCCAGGATCAAACCAACCTCCTGCCCCCCAACGGCTTACCGCCCCCGCGGCCGACATGAACGGAGCCTCACCCGCGCTTCGCCCTCGACTCACTTCCGCCACGACAGATTCGAATCTCGACAGCGTGAGGCGACCCATGCCGAAGATTCTCGTCCTCTACGGAACCACCAACGGACACACGGCCCGGATCGCACGCACCGTAGCCGAGACCCTGGAGCGCTCGGGCGTGCGAGTCGAGTTGATCGACGCCGCTCGAGGCAACGCGCCGCACCCGGCCCTGTTCGACGGGGTGGTGGTGGCGGCTTCGGTCCATGTGGGCGGCTATCAACGGAGTGTCCGGCGCTGGCTCCGCCGGCACGCGGCGGTCCTGAATGGGATGCCCACGCTTTTTCTGTCGGTGTGCCTCGCGGTGCTGGAGCGGAAGCCCGAGGTCGACCGCGAGCTCGAGCGGATCGTCGACAAGCTCATGGCCAAGACCGGGTGGCGGCCCGACGCGTGGAAGCCCATCGCCGGCGCGCTGCCGTACACCAAGTACGGTTGGCTGACCAAGCTGGTGATGCGCCGGATCGCCGAGAAGCAGCACGGCGACACGGACACCACGCGCGACTTCGAGTACACCGACTGGAGCGACCTCCGGGAGACGGCACGGGCCTTCGCGGCCCGGGTGGGTGGTCAGGGAATGGAGCACCCCCCGGAGGTCACTCCCCTGGCCGGTACGACCGCTCCGAGTTCGCTCTGATCTCTTCGAGAGTGAACCAGGCGGGGCGGAAGCGCCCGCTGGCGTAGAGCGGCGCCTGATCGAAGTAGTGGGGTGAGGTCGGGTCGCCGCTCGCGCCGAAGGCGTGGATGGCGCGCGCCTGCACTCGGGGACCGAACTCGACCACACTCACGTAGCTTCCACCACCCACCCCGTAACGACGCTTGGTCTCTTCGAACCGGACCGGCCAGGCCGTGAAGATCCCGCCCAGGCTCGGGTCCACCGCCGGCAGCGCCAGGCTCGGCCGCTCGTCCGACGGCCCGGCACCGCGGAGGTCGTCCCAGCGCTGGGTGCGACTCACCGTCCCCCACCCGGTCTTCCAGGTGCCGAAATCGGTCGTCAGCTGATCGAGCGCCTGGTCCAGTGCCGGCCCTTCCGGCCCCTGGCCGCGGAAGAGCCGCTCCGCCCAGGCCGCGAACAGCGTCATCGCGACCGACGCGGAATCGCTCCGATGGTCCCACGCCGCCAACAGCCGAATCGCCTCCGCGCGCCGCGGGGAGACGTCGCCGCGCCCGGCCGACGCGAGCCAGCCGGGCAGCAGGCTGTCGGCGGCGAGCACCCGGGTGTCGAACGCCCTGGTGGCGAGCAGCTCGAAGGTCCATTGCGTCTCGGCCACCAGGATCCTCCGCGACATCATCGCCCGGCGGGTATCGGGCTCGGTCACCATGTACCTCGGGAAGGACGCCGGATCGGGGTTCCCGCGGTCGGTGAGCAGGAAGGGTGTACCGTTGCAGTTCTGCATCCAGCCGCTGGCCGGATTCTCGAGCTGCGGCAGCTCCTCGAAGCGGTGGTAACCCTGCCATTCGGTGCGCGGATCGGAGCCGTCGAGGGGCCGCTGCCAGTCGAAGCTCGGGTCGCGTCGCGGCACCGCGCCGTTGTAGACGTAGAAGATGTTCCCGGCGCGGTCCGCGTACATCGCGTTGCCGAACTGCATCTCGAGCGGCGTCATCGCCGCCTTGAACTCGGCCAGGTTACGGGCGCGGGTCATCCGATACCACTCGCCGAGCCACCCGTCGGATTCGAGCTTGGCCATCCGGAGGGCCACCTTGCGGCCGCCCGTCTCGCCCACGATCGGCCCGTGGTGCGTCTTGAGGAACCGAAACACCCGGCGCTCGATTCGGCCGTCAGTCAGCACGCCGATCGTGTCGGCCCAGGCGATGGCGCGACGCCGGCCGTCGCCGTAGCGGTACGCCAGCGAATCGGTCGGGTCGTCGAAGCGCTCCAGGTAGGTGTCGGCGAGGTCCGCCGCGTTGTCGGTGCTGACCCAGCCCAGCTCCTCGTTGTGGCCGACGTAGGGCAGCGGAAAGCCGAAGCGGGTGTACCCCGTGAAGTTCCAGCCCTCGCGGCTGATCAGGTGCCCTTCGTAGACCTGGCCCGGACCGAACCAGGGCAGGTGGGGGTTGATGAAGAGCAGCGCGTGCCCGTCCCTGGTACGCGAGGGAGCGATCGCCCAGCCGTTCGAGCCCTGCCCCGCCGCGCGGACCGCTTCGCCCGGCGAGGCTCGGCGGAGCCCCGCGCGCCGGAGCTCGCCCTGGGCAAAGCCGCCCTGATAGTAGTTGTAGCGGATGAAGGCGAGCTGCTGCCACGCTTCGACTCGCCCGAGGAGTCGCGGGCGAACCTCGGAGTGCCGCTCGAGGTAGTGGTTCACCCCCGCGGCGAAGCCGTCGACGATCCCGCGGAGCCCGGGCTCGAGCCGAGCGTACTCCTCTCGGGCGAGCCGGGGAATCTCCAGCACACGATTGAGTCGAACCTCGTCGAGCGCCTCCTCGCCGTCCACCTCGGCCCGACGACCGCTCGCCCGGATGAAGTTGTCCTCCAGCTGCCGGAAGTTGTCTTCGGCTTGGGCGTAGCCGAAGCCGAAGGCGACCGCGGCATCGGTCTCGCCTTCGACGTGCGGGATCCCGAATCGATCCCGATGGATCGTCACCTGCTCGGCGAGCGGCGGCCGCGCGCGACGGGCCGGCGCCGGGGCCGCCGCCATGCTCGCCAGGACCAGGAGACCGAGCCGGTGTCGCATCGTCTGGCCTCCCTCGACCTAGGTGAGCGGGATCCTGGCGGCGTTCGCGGCGAGCCACTGGTCGAGCGACTGCAGGCCGGGGTGGAGACGCCGGGCCAGCGCGACCGGTCGGGAGGCGCAGAACGGCTCCTCGAAGTCGTGATAGAACTGGAACATGTTGCCCAGGTCGTCGGCCCCCGGAAAGCCCAGGCCGCGGTAGACGTCCCAGGGCACGTGACGGTAGCTGACGGGCTCGCCTAACGCCTTGCTCAGCTTGGCCGCCATCTCCGCACCGGTCGGATGCTCGCCGGCGATCCCGATCGACTGATCGAGGAACTCGCGCCCCGCCTTGAAGACGCCGTACGCGCAGGCCCCGATGTCGGCCACGGCGATGCCCGGCATCTTCTTGTCCCCCAGCGGCAGCGCCAGCACCAACGAGCCGTCCGGCTCGCGCTTGGGCCCCGAGCCGAAGTGGATGAAGTTGTCCCAGTAGAACGCGGTGTAGAGGTAGGTGGTGGGCACGCCCTGCTCGGCGAAGAGGGCGTTGGCCTCGCCCTTGGCGTCGAAGTGGGGGACCTTGTACTTCCCGCCCAGCGTGGGCATCCGGTCGTCGCTGAGCGGCACGAACCGCCGGGTGTCCTCGAGGGTCGACCAGACCACGTGCGCCAGGTCGGCCGCCTTCGCGGCGCGGGCCATGTTGCCGGCCTGCGCGATCTCCTTCTCCGGGGTGTAGTGCTCCCAGAAGTTGGTGACGCAGTAGG
>JBFXAS010000179.1:0-10901 GCA_050184075.1 Gemmatimonadales bacterium | reverse complement strand
GGCCCCTCGTCCTCGGCGGGTACGCCCTCGCGGTGCTGGTCCGACCGGTCGTCGCCCTCGCGAGCGCGGCCTGGCAGGTGATCGGCCTCCGGGTCACCGACCGGGTCGGCAAGGGACTCCGCTCTCCGGCCCGCGACGCGATGATCGCCGACCTCGCCGCCAGCGATCGGCACGGCCGCGCCTTCGGGATCCATCGCGCCGCCGATCACGCCGGCGCGGTGCTCGGCTCGCTGGCCGCCTTCCTGCTGCTCGAGCGCAGCGTCGAGGTCAGAACGGTGATCGGCTGGAGCGTCCTCCCGGGGCTGGCGGCGCTCCTCGTGCTGGTGGCCGTGCTCCGCGGCGCCGGCCGCGCCGAGCCGAGGGTGGAGGAGGCCGCCGAGCCGGCGGGGACCCCTGCCGGTCGGCCCGACCGCCGGCTCGTCGCCCTCGCCGGCCTCGCGGCCGCGAGGCTGCCCGAGACACTCCTCCTCCTCACCCTGAGCGAGCGGGGCCTCGCCCTCCCGACGATCCCGCTCCTCTGGGGACTGCTCCACGTGGTGCGGAGCGCGGCCAGCTATCCGGCCGGCAAGGCCGCGGACCGGATCGGCGTGCGACGGGTGCTCTGGATCGGCGCCTTCGGCTACTCCGCAGGTCTCGCGCTGTTGGCGCTGGCGGGCAATGCGACGGCAGCGGTGATGGTCTTCGTCGCGCTCGGCGTGGCCGGCGGGGTGCTCGAACCGGTGGAGCGGGCCCTGGTCGCGTCGGTCGGCGGCGGCAAGCGGGGCCGGGCCTTCGGCACCTACCAGTCGCTGGCCGGTCTGGGCTCGCTGGTCGTCGGTCTCGGCATCGGATGGCTCTTCCAGGTCGCCGGCGGACCCCTCGCGCTCGGAGCCGCGGCCCTGCTGTCCGGCCTGGCGCTGCTCGGCTGGCTCGCGGCGGCACGGCCCCCCGGCGGTCGCTTGCGGGGCGCATAACGGGCCGGTAGCTTCGCGCGATATGCCATTTCCAGACGTGGGTCGGACGCCGTCCTGGCGGGCGGCCGCTCCCCGCGCCAGCGCCGTGCTGCCGCAGCCCGACCCCAAGACGGTCGCGTCCGGGTTCCGGGGCAAGTCGGTGTTCGTCACCGGCGGGGCCACGGGGCTCGGTCGGGCGATCGCGCTGGAGTTCGGCCGGCTGGGCGTCAACGTGGCGTTCTGCTTCGTCGACCTGCCGGGCCGCGACGTGCGGGAGATGGCGCTGCTCACCGAGACCACACTTTCGGCCATGGGCGTCAAGGTCTACGCCAATCCCTGCGACGTCCGCCGTCGCGCCGAGGTCGACCGGTTCGTCGAGGCCGCGACCGAGCGCCTCGGTGGGCTCCACTATCTGGTCAACAACGCGGGCATCGCCCACGACGGGGCGCTCTGGCGACTCTCCGAGACCGTCTGGCGGGACGTCATCGACACCAATCTGGTCGGGGCGTTCAACTGCATCGCGTCGGTGTCGCCGATCTTTCGCGGCCAGCGCTTCGGCAAGGTCGTGAACGTGAGCTCGCATCAGGCGATGCGACCGGGCTTCGGGGTGACGAGCTTCGCCTCCAGTAAAGCGGCCATCGAGGGGCTCACTCGCGCCGCCGCCGTGGAGCTCGGGCCGAGCGGCGTGAACGTCAACGCCGTCGCGCCCGGCTTCGTGCGGACCGAGCGGCTCGCGGAGCTGCCCCGCGACGTGGTCGACCGGGTCCGCAACAGCACCGTGCTCGGCCGCCTGGCCGACCCGGATGACGTCGCGCACGTGGTCACCTTCCTCTGCTCCGACGAAGCGCGTCACATCACCGGTCAGGTGATCGCGGTCGACGGCGGTCTCGCCCTCGATCGCTGAGCAACGCGCCCCACGCTTCCCCGCCAGGCCTCGCTTTTGCCTCGGCTGGTGCCTGCCGCTTAAGTTGTTAGCCATGCTGCGGTTACCGACACTCATGGCGCTGGCGGTCTGGGTCACGACCGGTTGTGCCGCCAAGGCGGCTGGCCAGCGAGAGCCGGTCACCCAACCCCTCGTCACCGCCTCGATCGCCGGTCAGAGCGTGGCGCTCCTGCCCCTCACCATGGTGGTGGCCGACCCCGACGTGCGCGACTCGGCCCTGGCCCGAGACCGTGAGGCGCTGATCAAGTACGGCGACTCGCTGGTGACCGAGGCGATGCTGGCGCGCGCGCCCGAGATCGACTGGATTCCGCCCGCGGAGCTGCGTCGGATGGCCCGGCGCTCGGGCGGGCTGGTGCCGGATCCCGATCGCATGGGGCAGTCGGTGATGCGGTCGTCCTCGCTCAAGACCGTGCCCGACCCGCTCCGCTCGAACCTCCGCAAGCTGATCTCGATCGCCGGCAACGCGCGCTACGCGCTGATCCCGGCCGCGCTCTACGTGCGCGCCGATTCGACCGGACAGATCGAGAGCGACCTCAACGTCCTGTTGGCCGACTCTCGCACCGGTCGGGTGGTCTGGCGCTCGGTCGCGAAGGGCACCGGCTCGACCGCGGCCGCCGCGGTGGCCCGCGCGGTCGAGACCATCTTCCCGCCGGAAGGAAGCTGAGCGTTGGCCTACCGCGTGACCCTGCTTCCCGGCGACGGCATCGGGCCGGAGATCACCGCGGAAGCCGTGAAGGTGCTCGAGGCCACCGGCGTCGCGTTCGATTGGGACGAGCGGCTGGCCGGGATGGCGGCGGTGGACGCCGTCGGCAATCCGATTCCGGACGACACCCTGGAGAGCATCCACGCCAACCGGGTGGCGCTCAAGGGGCCGCTCACCACACCCGTCGGGTCCGGCTACCGCTCCGTCAACGTGGCGCTCCGCAAGGAGTTCGAGCTCTACGCCAACGTGCGTCCGGCCAAGACCATCCTGCCGGGCCGGTACACGGACATCGACCTGGTGCTGGTCCGGGAGAATCTGGAGGGCTTCTACACCGGGCTCGAGCACTGGGTCGGCGTGGGCGACGACCCCAACGCGGCCGGCGTCACCACCGGCGTCACGACCCACCGCGGCTGCGAGCGGATTGCCCGCTACGCCTTCGAGTTCGCCCTGAAGCACGGGCGCAAGAAGGTGACCATCGTGCACAAGGCCAACATCCTCCGGATGGTGAGCGGGCTCTTTCTGCGGGTGGCGCGGGAGGTGGCCCGGGAGTACGAGGGGCGGGTCGCATCGGACGACATCATCGTCGACAACTGTGCGATGCAGCTGGTGCTCAAGCCGGAGCAGTTCGACGTGCTGGTGGCGACCAACCTCTTCGGCGACATCCTGAGCGACGAGATCGCGGGGCTGGTCGGCGGGCTCGGCCTCGCGCCGGGCGGGAACATCGGCACCAGCGCCTCGATCTTCGAGGCCGTGCACGGGAGCGCGCCCGACATCGCGGGCCAGGACCTGGCCAATCCCTCGGCCCTGCTCCTGGCCTCGGCGCTGATGCTCGACCACCTCGGAGAGCTCGACGCGGGTCGTCGGGTTCGCGCGGCGATCACGGCGACCATCAACCAAGACGGCATTCGAACGCGGGATTTGGGAGGCAATGCTTCGACCCGGCGGTTTGGGGAAGCGGTCGCCGCTCGGGTACGCGGCTGACCCGGTTCCGTGCGTCCAGTGCGACCGGCGCGAGCGTGGGCTCGCGTGGGGCGACTTCTGCACGATCTGTCGGGAGGAGCGGGAGCGGGAAGCGAAGCGGGTGGGGAGCCGGATCGGCATCCTGGGTGCCGCCATCCTCGCGGCCTATCTCATCTGGCAGACCCCGAACGAGCTCATGCCGCGGATCTTCGCCGCGGCGTCCGTGCTGCTGCTCTACGTGATCATCCGGGTCTTCGTCTCCAAGCTCAGATACGAGTTCGCGCCGCGACGGCCGAAGGCGGGCCGGCCGGCCGACGTGACGGACGGGGAGGACCGATGAGACTCCGCACGACGCTGCCTTGGCTGCCGCTCCTGCCGGGCGTCCTGGCCGCGCAGGCTTCCACCAGCCTGACCATCTACCGGGACGGCAGGGTGCTCGAGCGGCGGAGCTTCGAGGCCCAGGTGCCCGCGGGCATCTCGAGTCACCGCCTGCCGGTGAGCGGGATCGACCTGGGCACGCTCTTCAGTCCCGACAGCGCGGTCGTGGTGACGGGCGCGACCCTCGATCCGGCGGTCGACGAGGCCAACGCGCTCCGCCGGTCGATCGGCCGACGGCTCGCGTTCCGGGTCGGGCGGGCCAACGGCGGGTGGGACACCGTCGTCGCCACCGTGCTCGGGACCCAGCCGGAGCGCTATCGGATGGAAGACGGCCGGATCACCTTCCAGCGGCCGGGTCTGGCGCTCTATCCGCCGGACGTCGTGCTGGAGCGGCCGGAGGTCGTGGTGACGGTCCGGGCCACGCGGGCGCGGTCCCGCCTCGACCTGGCCTACTTCTCCTCGGGCGCCTCGTGGTCGGCGGCCTACGTCATCACGTTAGGCAGCCGCGCCGCGGGCGTCGTGGGCCACGCCACGCTCGCCGCCGGGCCGCTGGCCGCCGACTCCGCGGAGATCCAGCTGCTCGCGGGATCCGTCGGCCGAGTCGGCGCGCCGCCCGGGCGGCGGGCATACGCCCTCGAGGCGGCTCGGGTCGCGGCGCCCTCCGCCCCCGCGATGGAGGAGGAGGTCGGCGAGGCGCATCTGTACTCGCTGCCCGGCCGGTGGTCGCTCACGCCGGGGCTCGAGACCACGGCGCTGCTCTTCGAGCCCGCCGAGGCGCCGTACGAGCGCACCTTCCTCGTCGACGGCCAGCTCCCCTATTACGGACCGCTGCCCCAGCTCGGCGACGAGGTCACCCTGCCCGTCGCGGTCCGCTACACCATCGCGCGGCGGGATCGCGCCGGGTTCGGCGACGTGCCGGTGCCCGGCGGGGTGGCGCGTCTCTACCAGCGGGATCGCGCGGGGCGCCCGCAGCTGATCGGCGAAGGGGCGGTCGGGCACACGGCCCCCGGACAGTCGCTCGAGATCGATGCCGGCAGCGCCTTCGACTTGACCGCGAAGCGGGTCCAGACCAGCTACGCCACCCGCCGCGACTCCAGTCGGATGCTGGGCTTCGCGGCGTACATCGTCACCATCGCCAACGCGAAGGACAGCGCGGTGGTGGTCGACCTGCTCGAACGCCGCGCCGGCGAGTGGTCGGTCACCGCCAGCTCGCTGCCTGGCGAGAAGCTCTCCAGCAGCACGACCCGGTTCCGGGTCCGGGTCCCGGCCCGGGGCGAGACCACGCTGACCTACAGCGTGCGAGTCGTCTGGTAGGTGACGACCCTCGTCCACCTGTCCGATCTCCACTTCGGCCGCGACGTGGACCTGGCGCAGGTCCGCGCGCTCGAGGCCGGAATGCCGGGCTGGGCGCCCGACGCGATCGTGATCTCCGGCGACCTGACCCAGCGCGCCCGACACGGCGAGCTGCTTTGCGCGCAAGGGTTTGTCGAGCGACTGCGGAAGGTCGCGCCCACGCTGGTGATTCCCGGCAACCACGACGTTGAGTGGTGGCTCACGCCGCTCGACGTCGCGGGGCCGGCGGTGCGCTCATGGAAGTATCGGCACTATTTCGGCGAAGACCTCTCCCCCGGTCTCGAGCTGCCCGGGCTCAGCATCGCGTCGGTGCTGACCAGCCACGGGGTCACCTGGAAGTCGCTCACCTGGAAGTTCTGGCGTGACACCGCGGTCAAGGGCCACCTGCCGCTCGATCAGATCCGGGCTGCCGAAGCGGTGTTCCGGCGAGCGCCGGCCGGCGCGCTCAAGGTCCTGGTCCTTCACCACAACGTGCTGCGGGGCCGGCTCTCCCGCCGGATGGGGCTGGCCCGCTGGCGCGAGGCGCAACGACGGATCGTCGCCTCGGGCGCCGAGCTGGTGCTGTGCGGTCACGACCACGAGGAGGGCGTGGCCCTGCTCGACGACAAGGTGGTGATCGCGACCGCGGGAACCCACACCTCGCGAACCCGCGGCGGCCGGTCCTCGGCGTTCAACCTGATTCAGATCTCGGAGCGGGAGATCCGGGTCGAGCCGCAGGAATGGGACCCCCAGGCGGGTCGCTTCCTCCCGGGACCGGCGGCGGGGTATCCGCGGTGAGCACCGCCCTCCAGCTCGCCCTGCCGCTCGATCAGCCGCCGGATCTGGTCGCACGCCTGAGACGAAAGGGCCTCTCGAAGACCGTCGCCGTCTCGTTCCATCGCAATCGCCAGGTGATGGTGACGCTCGACCCGAGACGAGGACTCGGGATCCACCGCGGCTACGCCTGGGCGCCGGACGACGTGCTCGAGGCCGTGGTCCGCTGGGCCCAGCCCCGACTCAAGCCCTGCGAGCGGCGGGCGGCGGCTCGCGTGATGCTGGCGTTTCCCGTCCACAACTACGTGCCGGAGCCGCCGCCGCGCCGGGTGGTCGAACCCGCTGAGCCGGGCGATCAGACCCGCCTCGACCGGCTTCGCAAGCTGCACCGCGAGCTCAACGATCAGTGGTTCGACGGGGCCCTCGGCCCGATCCCGATCCGGCTCTCCGGCCGGATGCGCCGGAAGCTCGCCCACTACGAGTCGCGCGCCGACGGCGCCTCGGCGATCGTGATCAGCCGGCGCCACGTCCGGCGCCATGGGTGGAAGCAGGTGATCGACACCCTGCTCCACGAGATGGTCCATCAGTGGCAGGACGAGTCCGGGCTCACGGTCGACCATGGCCCAGGATTTCGCGCCAAGGCTCGGGAGGTCGGGATCGAGCCCCGGGCCGTTTCCCGCCTGCTTTGATCCCGGCCCCGCGGGCCGATCGGCGTCTCGATCAGCCCGTGGGTCATCCAGCGCTCGACGGTCACCTGCTGGCCCCCCTCACTCCGGATACCTGGACGTCGACAGCCGGCGGCACCGGCTTATTCGTTCGCCCTCGGCTCCGGCGGGCGATCGGGCTGCCCCGGGGGCTCATCCGCGCCTGAGTCATCGAAGGGACGTTTCAATTATTGACGTCTTTAGGGTGCCTCGTATACTATGTGTCGCACAGTATAGCGGAGACTCCTGTCGATGTCCGTTGAACGTGAGCTGATCCGAGGCGCAGGCCCGGTCGCCGTCCTCCAACTCCTCCGCCGTCGCGAGATGTACGGCTACGAGATGGCCGAAGCCCTGTCCGCCCGCACCGATGGTGTGCTGGCGATGGGGCAGTCGACGCTCTATCCCCTCCTCTACAACCTCGAAGCCAAGCGACTGGTCGAAAGCCGCTGGGTCGACATGCCCTCCGGACGACGGCGCCGCTACTACCGCATCACCGACCGGGGCCTGGCCCTGCTCGAAGAGCGTCGCGCCCAGTGGCAGGACCTTTTCGCGGCGATGGTGGGGCTCGGTCTGGTCGAGCCGATCGAAGGGGAGGGCTGAGCCATGGCGAAGCACCATGACTCGTTCTCCGGCAGGATGGACAGGCTCTCGGTAGAACAGGCGGCGCGAGCGCGCGGCTTGCCGGAGCGCCTCGCCGTGGAGGTCGCGGCGGTGGTGGTGCGCTCGGCGCTGCCCGACGATCGCCGCGCGGAGGTGTTCGAGGAGCTGGTCGACCACTTTCAAGAGGGCCTGGCGGCTGGTCGCTCGGTCGAGGAGCTGCTCGCGGCGTTCGGAGACGGCGGCCGGGTGGCGCCGCTGATTCGCGAGGCGAAGCGCTCGGTCACCTCGGTCGAGAGCGGCGGCAGCGGCCCGCGCGACTCCTTCTTGGGGAGGATGGGCCGTGACGTCCGCTACGCCGTCCGGCGTCTGATCGCGAGGCCGGCCTTCACGGCGATCGCGATGCTCTCCCTCGCGCTCGGCATCGGCGCCAACGCGGCGATGTTCACCCTCGTCAACGACGTGATCCTCAGGCGCCCGCCCGTCGAAGAGCCGGATCGGCTCCTCGAGGTCTACTACGACCACGAGCGGAGCGCGTTCGACCCGCTCTCCTGGCCCGAGATGCTCGACATCGAGCGCGACGCGGCGGACGTCTTCGAGGCGGTGGGCGGCACCAGACTGACCATGGCGCCGAGGCTCGACGGCGACGTGCCGGAGCAGCTGATGCTCGAGCTGGTCTCCGCGAATTTCTTCCAGGTGCTGCGGGTGCGCCCGAAGCTGGGACGGCTGCTCGAGCCGGTCGACGCGCCGGCGCCCGGAACCGGCGACGTGGTGGTGTTGAGCCACCCCTATTGGCAGCGGGCCTTCGGCGGCGATCCCCAGGTGCTCGGACAAGAGCTCTCGATCGGCGCAGCCCGCCTGCGGGTGATCGGCGTGGCTCCCGAGGACTACCCGGCGTCGTTTCGGGGCATCAGCATCGACGCGTTCGTCCCGATGACGATGGTGGAGCAGGTCGATCGCCTGAACCTCGGTCAGCTCGAGGACCGGAGCACGCACGGCACCTTCGTGAAAGCTCGCCTCCGACCCGGCGTGACGCTCGAGCAGGCGCGGGTCTCGCTGGCCCGGATCGCGACCAGCCTGAAGGAACAGCGGCTGGGGGAATGGGAGGGCGACGACCAGTTCAACCTGGTCCCGGCCTCCGAGGTGATCCTCTGGCCGCCGCTCGACAAGGTGCTGGTGCCGGTCGCCTGGATGCTGATGGCCGTGGTCGGGATGGTGCTGGTGATCGCCTGCGCCAACCTGGCGGCGTTTCTGCTGGCTCGGGCGATCGACCGTCGCAAGGAGGTCGCGGTCCGGCTCGCGATGGGCGCGAGTCGGGGCCAGCTGATCTCCCAGCTGCTGGTCGAGACCGTGCTCCTTTCGCTCGCCGCCGGCGCGGTTGGCCTCGGCCTCGGACGCCTGGCGCTCGGGCTGCTGATGCGGGCGGACCTCCCGCTTCCGCTCCCGATCCATCTCGATCTGGCCCTCGACTGGCGCGTGCTCGCGTTCGCGACCGCCGTCGCGGTGGTGGCCGGAGTGCTCTTCGGTCTCGCCCCCGCGCTCCAGGCAACGCGGCTCGACCTGGCGACCGTGATCCGGGACGAGAGCACCGGCGGGGGGCGGAGCAAGGGCCGGCTCCGGAGCGTGCTGGTGGCTGGTCAGGTTGCCGTGTCGGTGGTGCTGCTCGTCGCGGCCGGGCTCTTCGTGCGGAGTCTCGGTGTGCTGAAGGGCATCGATCCCGGCTTCGGCCGGCTGCCGGCCGCGCTGGTCTGGATCGGACTGCCCTCCGAGAGCAGCTCCACCATCGTGCAGGCCACGCTCGATCGGATCGCCCGGCGAGTCGTGGAGCTGCCGCAGGTTCGGTCGGTGGGCTGGATCGACAACATCCTCCTCAACACGCTCGGCAGCAGCAGCACGTCGGCCGTCGTCGAGGGCGTCGAGCCGCCGCCCGGACGCGACGCGTGGGAGATCCAGCGAGCCGCCATCGACACCGGATACCTGAGCGTGGCGGGCCAGACGCTGATCGACGGGCGGAACCTCACCGCCGCCGACTCCGACAGTGGGGCGCCCCGGGTGGTGCTCGTGAACACCGCGTTCGCAGAGCGCTTCTGGCCGGGGACGTCGGCTGTCGGCCGCCGATTCCGCGACGCGGCGGGGGCCGAGATCGAGGTGGTCGGGGTGCTGAACACGGCCAAGGCCCGGTCCCTGGCCGAGGGCCCGACCCCCTTCGTGTACGAGCCGTTGACCCCCTCGCGCGGTCCCGTTGTCTGGATGATGGCGGGCGTCCACGACGGCGCCGACGCGGCCTTGCCGGCCGTCCTCCGCGCGGTGCGGGAAGTCGAGCCGGATCTGTTCGTGATCCAGAGCAAGACCCTCGCGCGCCACATCCAGGTGATGTCGCTCCCGCTCGAGCTCGGCGCCACCACCCTCGCGGGCTTCGCCGCGCTGGCCCTGCTGATGGCGAGCATCGGGCTCTACGGCACGGTCAGCTATGCCGTGGCCCAGCGGAGCCGCGAGGTCGGGATCCGACTCTCGCTTGGCGCCGATCCGCGGGCGGTGGTCCGGTTGCTCCTGTGGGGCGGCCTGCGTCTGGTGCTGGCGGGCGCCGTCGTGGGCGTGGCAATCGCCGCGGCCGGGGCCGGCGCCGTCCGGGGGCTCCTGGTCGGGGTGGCGGCGCTCGATCCCCTCACCTTCGTGACCGTTCCCGCCGTGCTCCTGGCGGTGGCCCTGCTCGCGGCCTACCTGCCGGCGAGGGCCGCCGGTCGCGTGGACCCCACCTCGGCGCTCCGGGGCCGGGACTGAGCGAGGCCTGCGGGGTCGGTTGAGGGGATCGGCGCGCCGGCGTCGCTCTCCAGGCCACAACGACAGCGACCCCGACCAGGAGAGTCTCCGTGCGCCGGCTCCTCACGGCATTGTGCCTCGTGGCCTTCACCGCGCCGCTCAGCGCGCAGGGCGCCCCCAAGCGCGAGGGCTTCTTTCTCTCGATCGGGCTGGGCGGCGGCTCGCTCGGCGTCACCTGCCCGCAGTGCGACTTCGAGCTCGACGAGCGGCTGAGCGGGGTGTCGGGCTACCTGCGCTTCGGTGGCGCCGTCTCCCCCCACCTGCTGGTCGGCATCGAGGGCAGCGGCTGGATCAAGAACAGCGACGGGCTCGAGCGTCGGGTCGCCGCGGCGACGCTGGTCTTCCTCGCCTATCCGAGTCGGACGGCGGGCTTCTTCTTCAAGGCCGGCGCCGGCGGGATTCGGGCCGTGGTCGAGGACGGGATCGACAATCTGGTCGGCGAGGGCCTGGTGGTGCAGGGCGGGATCGGATTCGATCTCTACCTGTCGCCCAGCTTCGCGATCACTCCGTACGTCGACTACCTGTACTCCACGGGAGTGGCCGCCGACTTCGACGGCGTGTCGCTGGGCGTCGATCTCAATCCGAATCTGCTGCAGGTGGGCGTCGCACTCACCATTCCGTGAGAACGTCTTACCCCGGTCCGCGATGGGGTGGCTGGCGCGGGACCCGAGCGAACTGGGTGCGGGCGGCGGAGCAGGATTGCGCCGCCGCTACGGCTCGATCCGCGCGAGCACCGAATCGATCCGAGCCAGGCGACG
>JBFXAS010000178.1:0-10917 GCA_050184075.1 Gemmatimonadales bacterium | reverse complement strand
CCTCCGCCGACCCCAAGGAAAGGATTGGCGCGTGACCCGACCTGGGCTCGTTGGCCTGGTGCTCCTCAGCGCGCCCGCCGTCCAGGCACACACCGGATTGGACGTGGTGGTGAAGGGTGGAGTCTCCTTCGGCAACGTCTCCAACAAGGGCCTCCTGCCCGGCAACCTCGAGAACCGCACCGGCTTCGCGGCGGGCATCGGGTTCGCCACCCGCGGCGTCATCGGTCTCGGGGTCGAAGGCCTGTTCGCCCAACGCGGCGTGGAGAGCGCCTCCGACGTCGACGAGCGCAAGCTCGACTACGTGGACCTCCCCGCCTATCTCCGGGTGATGCTCCCGACCGGCGGGCTCAGGCCGTTCGCCTACGCCGGGCCGCAGGTCTCGTTCGAGCTGCGTTGCCGGGCCGGCCCGGTGGACTGCGCCGACGGCACGCGCAAGAAGACCAGCTACGCGGCCGTCATCGGCGGTGGACTCCGGTTCGGCGGCTGGCGCGGCGTTCAGATCGAGGCGCGCTACGTCTACGGCCTCGACGACCTCGAGCTGGACACCGTGACCAGCGAGGACAGCTACAAGACCCGCGCCTTCCTGATTCTGCTCGGCCTGAGCCTGTAGCGCGGCCCCGACCGCGAACCCGCCCTCCGTCGCTCCCCGACGAGGGCGGATTCGGCGGCGAGGGCGACACCTTGCTCCCCGACGAGGGCAGTCTCGGCGGCGAGGGCGATACATTACCCCGATGCACCGCCGCCTCGGGTTCGGGCTCCTGCGAGCCCCCGCCGTGGTCCTCGGCGTGGTCACCCTCACCTTCCTCCTGCTTCACCTCGCACCGGGCGATCCGGTGAGCCTGCTGTTGGGGCCCGCCGCTACCCCGCTCCAGCGGGCGACGACCCAGAGCGCGCTCGGCCTCGATCAGCCGGTGGCCGAGCAGTACATCCGGTGGCTGGTGCGGGCGGGGCGGGGCGACTTCGGGGTGAGCATCGCGACCGGACGCCCGGTGCTCGCGTTGCTCGCCGAGGCCTGGCCGGCCACGGCGATTCTGGTCGGGCTCTCGATCGCGCTCAGCTATCTGCTCGGCATCGCGGTGGCCACCATTCAGGCGACCACCAGACGCCGCGGGCTGGACACTGCGCTTTCGCTCGGCACGGTCACGCTCGCGGCCCTGCCGGGCTACTGGCTCGCGTTCGTGCTGATCATGACGTTCACCTACTGGCTCGGCCTGCTGCCCGCCTTCGGCGCGGCGGGGCTCGACGCCGACTTTCTCGGCCCCGGCGAGCGGCTGCTCGATCGGCTCAATCACCTCGCGCTGCCGCTCGCGACGCTCACCCTGGTCGGGATCGGGACCACCGCCAGGTACACCCGGGGCACGCTGGTCGACGTGCGGAGCCAGCCCTACCTGGTGACCGCGCGAGCGAAGGGCATCGGCAGGCTGCGCGTCCTGCTCCGCCATCATCTTCGCAACGGCCTGATCCCGGTGGTCACGCTGCTCGGCCTCTCCCTGCCCGCCCTCTTCTCGGGCGCGGTGTTCGTGGAGGCGGTCTTCGCCTGGCCGGGCATCGGTCAGCTGTTGGTGCAGGCCGTGCAGGCGCGAGACTATCCCGTGGTGATGGCCGCCACGATGCTCTCGGCGGTGCTGGTCGTGGTCGGCAGCGTCGTGGCCGAGACCCTGCTCCACCGGGTCGACCCGAGGACCCGCGAGTGAGCGTCCGGGCCGGAATCCGCGCGCGCCGCCGCTGGCTGGCCGCGCTCGCGCTGCTGGTGCTGGTCGCCCTCGCGGCCGTGCTGGCGCCCTGGCTCGCGCCGATCGATCCCAATCTCCAGGGCGACGTGGTCGCCAACCGCTTCCTCGCGCCGGGCACGATCGGTCTCGACGGAGCGGTGCACCTGCTCGGAACGGATCGGCTGGGTCGGGACGTCTGGAGCCGCCTGCTCTACGGGGCGCGGGTGTCGCTCCTGGTCGGCACGCTCGCCACGGCGGTGGCGCTCACGGTCGGCACCCTGATCGGCGGCGTGGCGGCGCTGGCCGGACGACCGCTTCGCGTGCTGCTGCTCGGGATGACCGACTTCACCCTCGCCGTGCCGCGGGTGGTGCTCCTGCTGCTGCTGGCCGCGGTCTGGCAGCCAAGCGCCGAGCTGGTGGTGTTCACCCTGGGACTCACGGGCTGGATGCCGATTGCGCGGCTGGTTTATGCCGAGTCGTCGGCGCAGCTCGGCCGGCCGTACGTGGAGAGCGCGGTGGCGCTCGGCGCGCGACCCAGCCGGGTCTTCCTGCGCCATCTGCTGCCCCACGCGACCGGTCCCATCCTCGCCGCCGCGACGCTCGGGCTCGGCAACGCGATCACCCTCGAGGCCGGGCTCTCGTTCCTGGGCCTCGGCGTGCAGCCGCCGCAGGCGTCCTGGGGAAGCCTGATCGCGTCGGGTCGCGAGACCGTGGTGAACGCTCCCTGGGTCGGGCTAGCGCCCGGCCTTGCCCTGGTGCTGGTCGTGATCGCGTGCACGATCGTCGCCGACGATCTCGGTCACGAGCACCCCCACGCCTGACCTCGGATACGATCGCAAGCCGGGCAGGCCGCCGGCGCGAAGCCGAAATTCGATCCGGTGGGGGCCCCGCTCCTGTGCGTCAGGCGTCGGAGTCGGCCAGCCAGCGTGACCGGGACGCTCGGGCAGCGACCCGCGCGAGAGCGCTCCGACGGCCCGGAGCAACGTGAGCGAAAGCCGCTCCCCGACCTGCCACTGATACTCGAAGTGACCCTCGTGGAGCAGCGTGAGCCCATCGCGTCGGTCACCCACCGAGACCACGTCGTGGGCCGGCGCGGTCGGCACGTACTGCTCGGCGCGCTCGTCGACCCCCGCGCGATCGTCCCGGCGGATCAGGCGCTCTCCGGTGCCGACGATGGCTGGGCCAGCGGCCGAGGTCGGCAAGCCGAGTCGGAGCCGCACCTGTCGGGCGTGCTGCTCGAGCTCGATCGCCACCTGGAGCTCCGCTTCCTCTCGCAGGACCGAGAGGCGGGTGCGGCCTACGATGCTCCCATGACCGCGGACCCCGAGACGCCAGGGCAGCTCGAGTGCGGCCACGAGCGGCCCGTCGGCGAGGAGGCGCGGCGCGCCGATGGAGCGGCTCACCCGAGCGGGCCGGAGCGATGGGGTGTAGAGGTCGCCCCGGTCGAGCATCAGCTCGAGTCCGAAGAGGCCCGGATGCCGGCGGCGATTGAGCCGGTCGACCAGCGTCACGGTGCCGTTGGCGGCCAGCTCGACCCGGATCAGGCGATTCTCGAGCGTCCGCCCGGCACCCCGCGCCCGGATGCGTGAGGGAATCGACGCCGCGCGGGCCGGCTCTCTCACCTCGAGCGTGCGGAGGCCTCGAGCCGGCAGGGGACCGGGATCGACCGCGATCGCGAGCTCGTCCACCTCGTCGAGATCGGGATACCCGTGCCGCCGGTCGAGCCGATCGAGCGCCCGGCGACGGGAGAGCACCTGCACCGGCACCACCCGGCCTCGCTCGTCGCGGAGCGAGAACGGCAGGCTGCCCGAGCCCGTGCGGGGGCGGCGATCGCCTGGTGGACCGACCAGCACGTCGCGGCGAAAGAAGCGGAGCGCGGTCTCGACGACCGTGCGACCCGAGTTCGCGGAGGAGTTGAAGAGCACCAGGCCGTGCCGCACGCCGCCGCCCGGCGCGCGCCGGAGCAGCTCCCGGATCGAGTCGGCGGTCGCCGCGAGCAGGCCTTCGAGCCGCACCAGCTGGGCTCGCGCCGCTTCGTCGCAGACCGTTCCGGCGATGGTGTCGTGGAACTGGCAGCGGACCAGCGTCCGCTCGAAGTCGGCCAGCTCCGCGCGCGCCGTCCTGTCGCCCAGGCACTCGACCAGTGGAGCCAGCCGGCGCTGAATCCGGCTCTCGACTTTGGCATGGAGTCGCTTGAGCCGGGCCCGGGTCGAGTGGACGCCCTGGAGGGTCCAGCAGTAGCCGTACGAGCTCCTGAGCTCACCCGAGACCTCGGGCGGATCGCGGAGCTCGAGCGCGGCCGCCTCGAAGTAGTCCTCCCACCGGCTCACTCGGAAGCGGTATCGGGAATCGACGCGCGCGAGCGCGTCGCGGAGCCTCGGAAGGCGGGGATGGGGAGCGTGATGGTCCGCGCCGATCGGCAGGGCCAGCTGGCCGGTGCTCGCCCGCGCCGCGAGCCCCGGCTCGAGCGCCGCCCAGGCGGCCCGAAGCCTGGCGCGGTCGAGCGCCGGCAGGTGGGCGCCGATCTCGTAGCCGTCCCGCGGCAGGTGATGGGCCAGCACCGACCCTCCGCCATCTCCCCACCAGCGCACCAGATCGCGACCGCCCGTCGCGCGATCGGCCAGGCCACGCCAGATCACGGCGAACCTGAGCCCGCGCTCCGCCGCGAGGTCCGGCAGGCAGCCCGGATGGCCGAAGGCGTCCGGGCTGTAGAGGACCGACATCGCTCCACCCTGCTGCCGGGCATCCTCCAGACCCATGGCGAGATTGGCGCGGAGCGACGCCGGGGTGGGGATCAGCCCGTCGGCGAGCACGTACCAGGGTCCGACCGCGAGCCGGCCAAGCGAGAGCAGTCGCGCGACCCGGGGGCGCATCGCGGGACGGACCGCGAAATAGTCCTCGAGCAACACGGTCTGGCCGTCGAGGGTGAAGCGGAGCGACGGGTCGCGCTCGAGCATCGGGACCAGCTCGTCGAGCGCACGAATCAGACGCCGGCGGAAGACGGCCGCCGGCAGGTACCACTCCCGATCCCAGTGCGTGTGGGGAATGAGATGGACGGTCCGCCTTCCCGCGCGGCGCCGGCTCGCCTGGCTTACCGCCATCCGCCCGGACTCACGCCGAGGTCACTCGCGGGCGGCCGGCGTGACTGGTCCGATCGGCCGATGGCCTGCCCAGCACGGCTCGGCAGAGATCGTCCCACCAGTCGACTTGCGGCTCCCGATCCCGGTAGGCGTCGAGCGCGGCCCAGGTGCGCTCGTGGATCTCCCCGGCCCGGGCCACCGCCTCGTCGGCGCCGATCCCCTCCCGCTTGAGCCAGCGGCGACCGATCTGAGCGTGGAGCACTTCGTCGGCCCAATCGTAGTCCTGGAAGTGGGCGGACAGCTCGTCGCCCGCCTCCCTGGCCACCTCGTACTCGTAGCGCTTGCCCGTCGTCGCCGGCATCAGCGACTGCTCGATGCCGAAGAGCATGGTCTGCCGCTCCAGCGGCGTGGCGTGCAGGTTGAGCCGGAGCGAGAAGCCCACGTTGAGGGGGATCTGCGTCCAATCGATGCCGCGGGCCTCGAACGCCACGCTTCCCATCATCGCGTGGCGCATCTCGTCCCAGAGCTGCCGGGCGTAGTCGCGATGGAAATCCCAGGGCAGGTCGGGCCGCTCGACCATCACCGACGCCATCATCTCGGCGACATCCATCTCGAGCGTCCGCTTGCAGAGGAGCGCCAGGTTGCGCTCGTCGGCGGGGAGCGAGGTGTCGACGTAGAGATCCTGCGCGGCGAAAACGAAGTTGTATTGGCCCCGGAAGCGCTCGTCGCGGCGGGGATGCAGGTCGGGCACGAAGGGGCCGGTCGCCCTGGCGGGCGGCGGCGGCTCGGCGTCCTCGGGCGCCGGTCCCGCGATCCCGCCCGCGCGGGCGAGATAGCGGCCGAGATGATCGATCCACGCCGCGGCCCTCTCCGCCTCGAGCGCGCCGCGACCACGGACGGCGGCGAGCGTCGTCGCGCCCCACTCGGCGATCTCGCCGAGCTCGAGCGCCATGAAGCGGAGCACTCGGCGAGTAGGATGATCGACCAGGAGATTGGTGGTGACCAGATGGCGGTCCACGGCCGCCAGCAGCGCCGGGATCGCCACCCCGTAGACCCCGGCCACCAGCTCGGTCTCGCTCTCGGCCCTGAGCAGCTCTTCACACCAGGCATCGAGCGCCGGGTCGGGTGCCGCGTTCAGCTCGGGCACCGGATGGCGCATCTCGCCGACCCGGACGCGGATCGCGTCCACGTGTTCGGCCAGGAGCCACTGGTGCAGAGCCATGGCGCCCTTGATCTCCCAGGTCGGCGTCGCGGGCAAATGCGCCACCAGGGTCATCATGATCCGCCGCGCCGTCCACTGGTAGCGGAGCAGGCGGCGAACGCTCTCGTCCACGCCGAGGCCGATCCGGGCCGCGTCGCGGTAGCTCCCGAGTCCGGCCAGCTCGGGCACACCGACCGACTTCACCATCGTCATCAGAGCCTCCTCGCGGCTACTCCCGCCTGAGCGCGGCCCGGAGCATCGTGATCGCGGTGTAGAGCACCACCACCGCGACCAGCCACCTGAGCGCCTCGAGCGGCATCTCCTTTACGATCCTGGCCGCGACGTACACGGCTGGCAAGCCACCGATCGTGAGCCCGACCGCGACCCGTTGCCGGTACGCCCCGGCGCGGAGGAAGCGGATCCCGGCGACCACCATGAGAAACGCGGCCGAGCCCATCATGATCGGGAAGACCGAGCGCGGATTCATGCCCAGGAAGCCGAGCAGGATGAGGAGCGGCGCGTACATCCCGATCCCCAGCGTCATCAGCGCGCCGAGAATGAAGTTGCCGACCGTCGCGATCGCCAGGCGACCTCCGGTCACGCCATTCGCGTCGCCGCCCACGGCGGACCAGCCGAGATTGTTGGCGATGAACACAGTGGCCGCGATGACCAGGGCGACCCCCATCCCGATCTGGATCTTGCGGCGCGGCCAGGAGGCGACGACACCCGCGCCGAGCCAGGCGCCGAGGACCGACGCGAGGATCAGGATGGTGAGTGTGGCCGGCTCGACGGTAACGGCCGAGATGAAGAAGAACGCCTGCAGGATGGTCGGCGGCGTGTGCCCGACGTTCATCGTCCCGGGAATCCGCTCGTCCGGCACCACCTTGAACAGGCGGAAGAGCGACGTCGTCGGGGCGAACGAGCCGATTCCCAGCGTATCGAAGAAATTCGTCAGCGCGCCGATCCACAGGCTGTCGCGGGTCGGGCCGCCCTGGTCGTCCGCGGGGCGCATGGCGCGACGCCCCGGCGAACGGCTGAGGACCAGCCATGCCACCAGGTACACGGCGGTGCACACCGCGAGGATGGCGAGGAGCACCACGCTGGGTTTCGGCATTGGCGACCGTTCTCAGTCGGGGTCGGCGCGTCCGAGCTGATCGAGGATGTAGGCGTAGTCGAGCGCGACCTCGCGCAGCCGGTCGTAGCGCCCGGACGCTCCCGAATGTCCCGCCCCCAGGTTGGTGAGCAGGAGCAGCGGGCGGTCGTCGACCCGGAGCTGGCGGAGCTTGGCCACATACTTGGCCGGCTCCCAGTACATCACCTGGCTGTCGTTGAGCGAGGTCCGGATCAGCATCGCGGGATAGGCCCTCGCCGCGAGGTTGGTGTAGGGACAATACCGGCGGATCCACTCCCACTCGCCCGGAACGGCCGGATTGCCCCACTCCTCGAACTCCCCGATCGTGAGCGGGAGCGAGGTGTCGAGCATGGTGTTGACCACGTCCACGAACGGCACCTGCATCAGGGCGGCCCGGCAGGCGTCCGGACGCAGGTTGAGCACCGCGCCGATCAGGAGCCCGCCGGCGCTCCCGCCTTCGATGGTGAGCCGGTCGCGAGCGGTCCGGCCGCCCGCCACCAGGTAGTCGATCGCCGTGATGAAGTCCGTGAACGAGTTCATCTTCTGCGCCAGACGCCCGGCGTCGTGCCAGGGTCGGCCCATCTCGCCGCCGCCCCGGATATGGGCGATCGCCAGGGTCACGCCGCGGTCGAGCAAGCTCACCCGATTGGAGCTGAACGAGACCGGATACGGAATGCCGTACGCGCCGTAGCCCGTCAGGTGCATCGGCTGCGGGGTGGCGGGATCGAGGTCGCGGCGGCGAACCAGGGAGATCGGGATCCGGATCCCGTCCGCCGCGGTGGCGTGGAGCCGCTCGCTGGTGTAACGCGCGGGATCGTAGCCACCGAGCACTTCCTTCCGCTTGAGGAGTGCCGCTTGTCCCGTCTTCACGTCGACGTCGTACACCGACGGCGGCGTCACGAACGACTCGAACACGTAGCGCAGGGTGCGGGTGTCGTACTCGGCGTTGGTGCCGGGATGCGCGTCGAAGACCGGCTCGCCGAAGTCGATCGCCCGCTCGGCGCCCGTCGCCAGATCGTGAATCCGAACGGCGGGTAACCCGTCCCGGCGCTCCCACGCCACCCAGAAATCCCGGAAGCAGTCGAGGTGCTCGACGATCACGTCGTCGCGATGGGGCAGGACCTCCGTCCAGTGGCGCTCGTCGGGCGTCGCCACCGGCGCCGACACCACCCGGAAGTTCCGTCCGACGTCGTTCACCATGACCAGGAAGCGATCGCCCTGATGATCCAGCTGATACTCCCGGTCCTGGAGTCGCTCGGAGATCAACCGCCACTCGGCGGTCGGCGTCCGGGCGGAGAGGAAGCGCACCTCGGATGTGGTGTGACTCCCGACGTAGAGGAAGACGTATTCCTCGCTCCTGCTGGTGCCCACGTAGACCCGGAAGCGCTCGTCGGGCTCCTCGTACACGAGAGTCTCCAGGTCGGAGCCCAGCCGGCGGCGGTAGAGCCGGTAGTCCCGCTTGGCCTCGTCCTCGATCGTGTAGAAGTAGGTCGCGTCATCGAGCGCCCAGGCCACGGAGCCCGCCCGCTCGATCGGTCCCGCGACGTCGACGCCGGTCTCGAGGTCGCGCACCACGAGCGTGTAGTCGCGCCCGCCGGTCGGATCCGTCGAATAAGCGAGGTAGCGACCGCTCGGACTCGGGTCGAAGGCGCCGAGGGCCATGTGGCTCTTGCCGCGCGCCAACTCGTTCAGATCGAGCAGCACTTGCTCGGGCGCGTCGAGACTGCCGCGCTTGCGGCAGTAGATCGGGTACTGCATCCCCTTCTCGGTGCGGTGGTAGTACCAGAAACCGTTGAGACGGTAGGGGACCGACAGATCGGTCTCCTTGATCCGGCCGAGCATCTCGTCGTACAAGCGGTCCGCCAGCGGCCTGAGCGGCGCCAGCACCGCGTCGGCGTGCGCGTTCTCCGCCTCGAGGTAGGCCCGGACCGCCGGATCCTCGCGTTCCCTGAGCCAGTAGAAGTCGTCCTGGACGACGGTGCCGTGGAGCTCGAAGCTCCGATCCCGGGCTGGTGCGGTCGGCGGGGCTGGCGGATTGGAACTCATGCCGGGAATCTAGGCCGGCCGCGAGTCCGCTGCCGCCGGGGTCGTGGCCTGAGGCCAGGCGGCACGAACCAGCTCCGGCAGCACCGCTCCGGCCGGCCCGACCAGATGCCGGATCCCGGCTCCGTGGCGTTGGCCTTCGCTGGTCGTGTTGATCACCACGACCCTCGCCCCGGACTGGGCGGCGGCCCACGGAAGCGAGGCTGCCGGCTCCACCAGGTTGGAGGTGCCGATCGAGAAGAAGAGGTCGGCGCTCAGGGCGGCCGCCCAAGCGCGTTCGAGGGCCGCTCTCGGCAACAGCTCGCCGAACCAGATGACGTCCGGACGGAGCGGCGCGCCGCAGCTCGGGCAACCGGGGACTCGATCGCCGTCCTCGAACCGCTCGACCACCGTCCCCTCCACCGAGCAGCGAACCCGTTCGATGTTGCCGTGCAGCTCGATCACGTCGCGATGGCCCGCCCCCAGGTGGAGTCCGTCGATGTTCTGAGTGACCAGGGTCATCTTCGGCACCCGCCGCTCCAGCTCGGCGAGCGCCAGATGACCGGGATTGGGCTTCGCCTCGGCGATCCGGGTCCGCCGGGAGCGATACCAGCCCCAGACCCTGTCGGGATCGCGGGCGAACCCCTCGGGCGTGGCCAGCTCCTCCGGGTCGTACTCGGCCCAGACCCCCGTCAGCGCCTCGCGAAAGGTCGGAATCCCACTCTCGGCCGAGATGCCCGCGCCGGTCAACACGGCGAGATGCCGGCACGACCGAAGCGCGGCGGCGAGGTCCGGCTCGATCTCGAAGGAGTCGCTCACGGCGTCGGATCGCCGGGAAGCGAGCCGAGCCAGTGCTCGGGGTCGACCCCGAGGCCGTCCGCGACTCGATTGATGTAGCTGAAGTAGGCCACGATCTGGACGGCGTCGTGAATGGCGCGATCGTCGAGCCCGGCCTCGCGGAGCGGCGTCAGGTCCGTTTCCGCAAAGCCGCCGGGATCCCTGGTCAACCGCTCAGCCAGCTCGGCCAGCGCCCGGTCCGCCTGCGACAGCTCCGCGCCCCGCCAATCGGTCGCGATCGCCGCGAGCCAGGCGTCGGCGGCTTCCGGTGTCAGCTCCAGCTCGGCGACCTCGGCCCGGAGGTCGTGCAGGTGGGCGCGGATTCAGTAGCGACAGTGGTTGGCGGTGGAGGTGACCACCGCCAGCATCTCCCGCTGGCGACGGGTGAGCGGCGAGGCGCCGTAGAGCAGCGCCCGATAGAGCTGCATCGAGGCGCGGAGCACCGCGGGGTTGGGACTCATGATCCCGACGATGTTCCAGATCCGTCCCGCCCGGGCGCGGGCGGCGTCGAGCTCGGTCTTGAGCAGACCGGAGGCGTCGTCGGGGTCGACCAGCCGGATGTACGCCATGGAGCAGGGCCGGGTCTCAGCGGCCGAGGAAGCCCTTGAGCCGCGCCTTCACCTCGGGCCATTCGTCGGCGATGACGCTGTAGTACACGCTATCGCGCACGTGGCCGTCCCACATCAGGCGGTGGAGTCTCAAGACGCCTTCCTTCTTTGCGCCGAGGCGCTCGATGGCCCGCTGGGCCCGCTCGTTGCGGCCATCGGTCTTGAGCTGGACCCGGCGGGCGCCGAGATCCTCGAAGGCGTGGCGAAGGAGCAGATACTTGGTCTCGGTGTTCACCGCGGTACGATGCGATGCCTCGCCGAGCCAGGTCCATCCGATCTCGAGGGCCCGGTCCGGGCGGCGAATCTCCAGGAAACGGGTCGACCC
>JBFXAS010000177.1:0-10979 GCA_050184075.1 Gemmatimonadales bacterium | reverse complement strand
CCACCGCGGCCGCAAAAGCCCTCGGCTTCCTGGCGAGCAACTGGCCGTTGGCGATCCCGATCCCGGTCTTCTTCGCGATGCTGGCGATCTGGCGACGCAAGGGCAAAGACCCCGACGATCACCCGGTCGTCGTGCAGTACGACCCGCCGGCGGCGCTCACCCCCGCCGAGGCCGGAACCCTGATCGACAACTCGGCCGACATGCGGGACGTCACCGCGACCGTGGTGGATCTCGCGGTCCGCGGCCTGATCCGGATCGAAGAGCGGGATGAGAGCAAGCTCTTCGGCCTCCTCAGCAAGACGGACTACGTCTTTCACCGGCTCGCCGCCCCCTCGGAGTGGACCGGGCTCAAGCCGCACGAACGGAAGGTGCTCGAAGGCATCTTCGGCGGCTTCGAGGAATCGGTGGCGCTCTCCGAGCTCGAGAACGAGTTCTACAAGAGCTTGCCGGGCATCAAGTCCGATCTCTTCGACTCGCTGATCGACAAGCGCTACTTCCGGTCCCGACCCGACACCGTTCAGGGAGCCTGGATCGGCGGCGGCATCGCCTTCGCCCTGTTGATCGGCATCGGCGGAGCGGTGCTGGCGCCCAGGCTGCTGCTCACCCCGGTGCCGTTCGTCGTCGCCGGGGTGCTGGTGGCCGTGATCATGGTCGGCTTCGGGATCGTGATGCCGGCTCGGACACGGGAGGGAGCGCGCACCCGCGAGAAGGTGCTCGGCTTCCTCGAGTTCCTCGAGCGCGTCGAGGGCGATCGGATC
This sequence comes from Gemmatimonadales bacterium, assembly GCA_050184075.1. Lineage (GTDB taxonomy): Bacteria > Gemmatimonadota > Gemmatimonadetes > Gemmatimonadales > GWC2-71-9 > SHZU01. The sequence goes on along the minus strand of JBFXAS010000177.1, from coordinate 10,221 downwards.
CGCGACTTTGTCAAGACACCGGAGATGTTCGAGCGCTTCCTCCCCTTCGCGATGGCGTTCGGCGTGGAGAAGAAGTGGGCCCGGGCTTTCGCCGACATCTGCACCGAGCCGCCCCGCTGGTATGCCGGCGGCTATCCCGGGCAGTTCAACGCCGCGGTGTTCTCGGATCGGCTCTCGACGATGACGACCCGGGCCGCGAGCACCATGGCCTCGTCGCCCCGCAGCTCGAGCGGCTCAGGCTTCAGCGGGGGCTCATCCGGCGGGGGCGGCGGCGGTGGTGGCGGAGGAGGCTTCTGATGGGCGGGCGTCAACTTCGGATCGAATCGGTTCCCGTCCCTGGCGGCGACTGCGCCGTCGCCCGCTCGGCCGGCGACGGACCGACGCTGCTCCTGGTGCACGGGATCACGGCGTCGCACCGGTCCTGGCAGGCCGTGGTCGACGTACTCCGGACTCCGGCGACGATCCTGGCGCCCGACCTCCGGGGTCGGGGAGGGAGCGCGGCGCTCCCCGGCCCGTTCGGCTTCGCGGCGCACGCGCGGGACCTGCTGGCGATCCTCGATCACTACGGCGTGTCGCGGGCGGTCACCATCGGGCATTCGATGGGCGCCTACGTCGGACTGGAGCTGGCGCGCACGGTCCCGGATCGCGTCAGCGGGGTGGTGCTGGTCGACGGCGGGCTGGCCCTCCCGGTGCCACCGGGCCTCGATCCGGACTTCCTGCTCAAGGCGGTGCTCGGCCCCGCGATGGCCCGCCTCGGCATGACCTTCCCGAGCCGCGAGGCCTACCACGATTACTGGCGAGCCCACCCGGCCCTCCAGGATCCGGGCGCCTGGAACGCCCACCTCGAGGCCTATCTCGACTACGACCTGACCGGCGAGCCGCCGGCGCTCAGGTCGGTGGTCAATCCCGAGGCCGTCGCGGAAGACGGGCGGGGCCCGCTCGCGCCCGAGACCGCGACGCTCGTCGACGGCGTGAAGCAGCGAATCCTGCTGCTCACGGCGGAGCGGGGTCTGCTCAATCAGCCGGAGCCGCTCCTCCCCAAGGCGCTGGTCCAGAGCAAGTGCGACCGGCTGGCCAACCTCGAGTGGCGGGAGATCCCCGACACGAATCACTATACCATCACGCTCGGGTCGGGCGCCCGGGCCGTGGCCGAGGCGATCGATCGCTTCGCCGGCTCGGCGGAGTAGCTTTCGCTCAGAGTCTCCAAACGCGAAGGGGCGAGATGCGGAACCGGACCAGTCGTCGTCAGTTCCTCACCCAGAGCGCCGCCGTCGCCGGCTTCAGCATCGTGCCCCGACACGTCCTGGGGCGCGGCTTCCGCGCGCCGAGCGACACCCTCAACCTGGCGGTGGTGGGGGCGGGCGGCATGGGCATGAGCAACGCCGAAGCCCTGCTCTCGGAGAACCTCGTCGCCCTCTGCGACGTCGACTTCGGCTACGTGGAGCGCTCGCTCGCCAGTCGGCTGAAGGGGCAGCAAGGCCGACCCAATCCGAACGCGGCCAAGCTCGAGGCCGCCTTCGCCAAGGCGGCGCGATACGGCGACTTCCGCGAGCTGCTCGAGCGCCAGCGCGATCTCGAGGCCGTCGTCGTGGCCACGCCCGATCACACCCACGCCGTGATCGCCAAGGCAGCGATGGAGGCGGGCAAGCACGTCTACGTCCAGAAGCCGCTCACCTATTCCGTGCACGAGGCGCGGGTGCTTGCCGCAACCGCCAAGCGCACCGGCGTGGCCACCCAGATGGGCAATCAGGGCCACTCGAGCGACGACGCCCGCCGGATCAACGAGTGGATCCGAGCCGGCGTGATCGGACCGGTGCGCGACGTGCACGTCTGGACCAATCGGCCGATCTGGCCCCAGGGCATTCCCCGCCCGGCGCCGCCGCCGCCCGAGTTCAAGGGACTGGCGTCGCTCGATTGGTGGGGCCAGTGGGCCATGAACGCGATCATCGGCGGCGCCCTGGCCGGCGACTACCCGCAGCCGCGGGGTCTCGACTGGCAGCGCTACCTCGGTCCGGTGCCCGAGAACCTGGCGTACCACCCCGCCTACCATCCGTTCCGCTGGCGCGGCTGGGTGGACTTCGGGGTGAGCGCGTTGGGCGACATGGGCGCGCACCTGGTGGACCATCCCTACTGGGCGCTCGAGCTCGACTATCCCACGACCATCGAGGCGACCTCCACCCCGTGGGGCGGCACCGAAACGGAGCCGGCCACCTACCCCCAGGCGATGATGGCCCACTACGAATTTCCGGCCCGCGGCGCCCGGCCCGCGGTGACGATGCACTGGTACGACGGCGGCCTGATGCCGCCCCGCCCCGCGGCGCTCCCGGAATCGGTCCCGCTCGATCGGGGCGGCGGCGTGGCCTTCGTGGGAGACCGGGGGGTCCTGGTGCACGAGACCTACGGCGCGAAGCCGCAGATCTTCCCGGAGAGCCTGCGCGAGGCGGCCACGGCGGTGCCCGAGAGCATGCCGAGGATCGGCACCTCACACGAGCTCAACTGGGTCGCCGCCTGCAAGGGCGAGGCGGAGGCGACCAGTCCCTTCGAATACGCCGCCCGACTCACCGAGACGATGCTCCTCGGCATCGTCGCCCTCCGGGCGGGCCAGGGCGTCAAGATCCACTACGACGCAGCAGCGATGCGAATCACCAGTCACCCCGACGCCAACCGGTTTCTCACCCGCGAGTATCGAGTGGGGTGGAGCGTCTGATGCGCGCCACGACCCCATGGCTGCTTGCGCTCACGATCGCGACGCCGATGACCCTCTGGAGCCAGCCGAACACCCTCACCGACGCCGAGCGCCAGGCGGGCTGGACGCTCCTCTTCGACGGCAGCTCCACCGCGGGCTGGCGCGGCTACGGCCGCGCCGACATGCCGGCCGGCTGGCAGGTGAAGGACGGGGCGCTGACCCGCGTCGACCGGGCCGGTGACATCGTCACCACCCGGCGGTTCCGCAACTTCGAGCTCGAGCTCGAGTGGAAGGTCGGCCCCGGCGGCAACAGCGGGATCTTCTACCGCGGGCTCGAATCCGACGAGCCCCGACTCCATCCGATCTTCGAGTCGGCGCCCGAGATGCAGGTGCTCGACGACGAGCGGCACGCCGACGGCAAGTCGCCGCTCACGGCCGCGGGATCGAACTATGGGCTCTACCCGGCGCCTCGCGGCGTGGTCCGCCCGGCCGGCGAGTGGAACCGGGTGCGGATCGTGGTCGACGGCGATCGGGTCGAGCACTGGCTCAACGGCCAGAAGGTGGTGAGCTACCAGCTCGGCAGCGCCGATTGGAAGCAGCGGGTCGCGTCGTCGAAGTTCAAGCAATGGCCGCTCTACGGCACCGCCGAAGAGGGCGTGATCGGCCTCCAGGACCACGGCGATCCCGTCTGGTTCCGCGACATCAAGCTGCGGGAATTGCCGTAGAACCCCTTGAAGCCTTGACCGTCTAGGTAACAGGTTGCACCTTGTTACCTAGACCTTCCAAGGCTCATGTCGCATGACCCCGCCCGACGATCTCCTGCAGGGCACCCTCGATCTCCTCATCCTCAAGACCCTCTCCTGGGGTCCGCGCCACGGCTACGCCATCGCCAAGTGGCTCGAACAATCCACCGACCTCGCCCTGCAGGTCGAGGAGGGCTCGCTTTACCCCGCCCTCTACCGAATGGAGAAGAAGGGCTGGCTCCGCGCCGAGTGGGGCCGTTCCGAGCTTGGGCGGCGGGCCAAGTTCTACCATCTGACGAGGGCCGGCCGCATCAGGCTCGACGACGAGGTCGCCCGCTGGCGCCGGGTCAGCCGTGCCGTCGGCCGGGTCGTCGACGCGAAGGCGGGGTGAGCCATGGCCCGCTTCCGATTCTGGCGGCCGAAGCTCGAGCAGGAGATCGACGAGGAGATCGACTTCCACGTCACCATGCGGGCCCGGGAGCTCGAGGCGACCGGCGTGAGCCCGGACGAGGCCCGGGCCGAGGCGCGGCGGCGGCTGGGCGATGGTGAGGCGATGCGGGCCCGGCTCCGGGCGCTCGGCTCGGACCGGGACCGGCGGGAGCGGCGCAGCCTCTTCTGGAGCGAGCTGCTCGACGACCTCCGCTATGGCCTCCGCGCCCTCCGGCATCAGCCCGGCTTCACCTGGACGGCGCTGCTCACCCTCGCGCTCGGCATCGGAGTGACCACGGCGATCTTCAGCGTGGTCTACTCGGTGGTGCTGCGCCCGCTGCCCTTCCCCGAGCCCGACCGGGTGATGCTGGTGGCGGAGGGCGACTCCGAGATCGGCGCCGGCGAGGTCTCGGTCGGCAACTTCGCGGACATCCGCGAGGCATCGACCTCCTACGGCGCGCTCGGCGCGATCTACTGGGAGAGCTACAACCTCTCCGACGGCGACCGCCCCGAGCGGGTGCTGGGCGCGCACGCCACGGCCGAGTACTTCCAGGTTTTCGGGGCGGTTCCGCTCCATGGCCGGACCTTCGGCGCCGAGGAGGATCGATGGGGTGGACCGAAGGTGGTGGTGCTGAGCCATCGGCTCTGGGCCCGCCAGTTCGGTGCGAGCCCCTCCGTGGTGGGCACCACCATCCGGCTCAATGGCGTCGACCACGAAGTGCTCGGCGTGATGCCGGCCAGCTTCGACTGGACCAGCGGCACCGAGGAGCTCTGGGTGCCCGCGGCGTTCTCCCCCGAGGAGCTGGCGGAGCACGACAACCACTTCCTCACGGTGTATGGCCGACTGGCTCCGGGGGTCTCGACGGCGGCCGCCCGGCTCGAGCTGGCCGGCATCATGCGACGGCTCGCCGAGCGGTTCCCGGAGGACAACCTCGGACGTGCGGGCGTGGTGCGGCCGATGTTCGAACTCTTCGTCGGGAACGCGCGTGAACGGCTCCTGGTGCTGCTCGGCGCGGTCAGCCTGGTGCTGCTGATCGCGTGCGTCAACGTGGCCAATCTGTTGCTCGCCCGCGGGGCGGGTCGCGCTCGCGAGCTCGGTGTCCGGGCCGCGTTGGGCGCCGGCACGCCCAGGTTGGTTCGGCAGCTGCTGACCGAGACCGCGGCGCTGGCCGCGCTCGCCTCGGTGCTCGGTCTCGGACTGGCGGCGCTCACCATCCGCGCGCTGGTGGCCGCCGCGCCGAGAGATGTACCGCGCCTCGACCAGGCGGCGGTCAACGGGCCGACGCTGGGGTTCGCCCTCGGGCTCGGGCTGGTGAGCACGATCGTGGCGGGGCTCCTGCCAGCGGTCCGGACGGCGCGTTCGCCGCTGATCGGCGCGCTCCGCGACGGCGTCGGCGGCGCCTCGCCGCGCGAGCTGCTCAAGCGAGGCCTGGTGGCGGCGGAGGTCGCGCTGGCGGTGGTGCTGCTGGCCTGTGCCGGGCTCCTGATCCGGACCGCACTCCATCAGGCGCGGATCGATCCGGGCTTCGTGCCGGAGCGGGTGCTCTCGGCGCGGGTGACGCTCCCGCGCGACGCCTATCCCGGTGACGAGCAAACCGTGGCCGCGTTCACCCGTCTGGCCGAGTTGCTCGCGCGCGCGCCGGGGGTTGAGGGGTCGGGGCTCAGCTCGCAGGTGCCGTCCGGACCGGGCGGCAACTCCAACGGGCTGATTCCCGAGGGCCACCCGCTCGATCTCGCCAGCGCGATCGAGACCCGGCTTCGTCTGGTGACGCCGGGATACCTGCTGGCGTTGGGGGTCCCGCTCCGCGCGGGTCGGGACTTCGAGGCGACCGACGTGCGAGGCCGGCCGCGGGTCGCGATCGTGAGCGAGTCCTTCGCCCGCACGGCGTGGCCCAACCAGAGCGCGATCGGCAAGCGGTTCGTCTGCTGCGAGGGGTCGGAGACCGACCCGGCGTGGAAGGAAGTGATCGGCGTGGCCGGGGACGTCCGCTCGCAGGGCGTCAACCGCGAGGCGCCGCTCGAGTTCTACCTGCCGATCACGCAGGCGCCGCCCGGCTCCTGGGACTGGATCCAGCGCTCCATGACGCTGGTGGCCCGAGGCCGCGATCCGCGGGCGCTGGCGGACCCGGTACGGGCCGCCGTGCAGGAGCTCGATCCGAACGTGGCGCTCTACTCGGTGATGACGATGTCCGACCGGATGGCGAGCGGTCTCGCGGCCGCCCGCTTCACGACCCTCCTCCTCGCGGCGCTGGGCGGCCTCGGGCTGGCCCTGGCGGCGATCGGGATCTACGGGGTGATCGCCTTCCTGGTGCAGCGGCGCACCCGCGAGATCGGGATCCGGATGGCCCTCGGCGCCAGCCGAGCGACCGTGGTGCGGCTGGTGGTACGGCAGACCCTCGTGCCGGTCGGCGTGGGTGTCGCGATCGGCGTGCTGGGCGCGGCGACCGGCGGTCGGGCCCTGCAGAGCCAGCTCCAGGGCATCTCGGCCGCGGACCCGGTCACCTACCTCGCGGTGGTCGTGGTGCTCTCGGCGGTGGCGCTGATCGCGGCCGCGGGGCCGGCACGCCGCGCCAGCCGGATCGACTCGACCACGGCCCTCCGCGCCGACTGAACCGCCGCCCGGTCGCCGGGCCGCCCTCCTGCGCCACTGCGGGTCCGCCGCTGCCCCCGGCGTGCCGGGGCGGCGGCTCCCGCCAACCCTTCCAAAGCGGCCCCAGCCGCTCCATGATACCAACCGTCTCCGGGCGCCAGCCCGGTATCGCGCTCGACGTCACTCTCCACGCCACCCTCGAGTCCCCAATGCCGCCCATCTCCAGGTCACCGCTCGCGCTCGCCCTCGCGCTCTTCCTCGCCGGGCCCGTCATCGCCCAGCCGGCCGGAGACCCGGTCCGCAATTTCGACGCGCTCGCCGCGAGGGCCTTCAAGGACTGGGGCGCGGTCGGCCTCGCCGTCGCCGTGGTCAAGGACGGGCAAACGGTCTTCGCGAAGGGCTACGGCGTGCGTGAGCTCGGCAAACCCGATCCGGTCGATGAGCACACGCTCTTCGCGATCGGGTCGACCACCAAGGCCCTGACCGCCGCCGCGATCGGGATGCTGGTGGACGAGGGCAAGCTCGCCTGGTCGGACCCGGTCACGAAATGGCTCCCCAGCTTCCAGCTGATCGACCCGTTCGTGACCCGCGAAGCGACGGTGGCCGACCTGCTCACCCACAACCTGGGACTCGCCAACGGCGACGTCCTCTGGTACGAGACGGATCTCACGCCCGAAGAAGTGCTGCGGCGGGCCCGCTTCATCCCGATCGCCTACTCGCTCCGCGGCGGGTTCATCTATCAGAACATCATGTACGCCGCCGCCGGCGCGGTGGTCGCCGCGGCGAGCGGCATGCCGTGGGAGCGATTCATCAAGGAGCGGATCTTCCGCCCCCTCGGCATGAGCGGCGCGGTCACCACGCTCGCAGAGACCCGGAGCAAGCCCAACGTCGCTTCGCCGCACGACGTGGTCGACGGCCAGGTGGCGGTGATCGACAACGCCTCGGTCGACGCGGTCGCGGCCGCCGGCTCGATCTGGGCCGGCGTCGGCGACATGGCGCGCTGGGCGCGGTTCATGATCGACAGCGGCCGGGTCGACGGGAAGCGACTGCTCCAGCCAGGCACCTGGGCCAGCCTGCTCTCGCCGCAGGTGCTCCTGCCGCCCTCCGGCTTCTATCCCTCGGCGCAGTTGATCAAGTCGCCCTGGAACGCCTACTCGCGGGGCTGGTTCATGACCGAGTACGGTGGCCATCAGCTCCGCTTCCATACCGGCAGCATCGCCGGCATGGTGGCCATCATCGGGATCATTCCCGAGGCCCGGTTCGGGGTCTACGTGCTGGGCAACCTCGACCACGTGGAAGTGCGTCACCCGCTGATGCTCGCCGCGATCGACACCTGGCTCGGCACCGGGACCCGCGACTGGAGCGCCGACCTGAAGACGATCTACGACGGCATCGCCGAGCGTCAGGCGACGGCGATCCGCCGGGCCGAGGAGCGCCGGGTGACGGGCACCTCGCCTTCGCGATCGCTCGACGCCTACGTCGGCAGCTACGCCGACTCGCTGGCCGGCACGGTGCGGATCGAGCGCCGGGGCGAGAGCCTCCGCCTGATCGCCAGCTCGAAGCGCGAGGCCACGCTGGAGCACTGGCACTTCGACACCTTCCGGGCCCGTTGGGAACGCCGCGGGGGTGGACGCTCGACGGTCACCTTCCATCTCGACGCCAACGGCGAAGTTCGCTCGCTCGGAATGGGCGGCCGCACCCTCGGACGCGTGGCGGGGACCCACTGAGACGAGCGGCCCCGCTCGCCGCGCTGGCGCTGCTCGGCGCGGGGCCCGCCGCCGGCCAGACCGTCCGCGGCTCGCTTGCCGCCCAGACCATCGTGCTCGGTGTGAGGCAGGATCCGACACCCGACCACCGCGCCGCGAGCGAAGTCTACCTCACCCAACCGCTGCTCATCGGACGGGCCACGCTCGGTGACCGGTGGTGGGGTCGGATCTCCTTGAACGCCGAGGGACTGACCCTGGCCGACGGGGAGCTCACGCCCGGCGCCTGGGGGGAGGGCTGGTACGACCGCCGGCATCCCCACACCGTCGCGCACGAGCTGATGCTCGGCGGCAGCATGGGTAGCCGCTGCGGTCGCGCCCGTTGCGAGGCGGCGCTCTTCCTGGGCAAGGGCTTCGTGCCCTTCGGCTCGGACGATCCGATGGGCCGGTGGCTCACGGCCTATCCCGTCAATCACCACCTGGCTCAGGTCCTCGAGCGGGCGTTGGGCGGGGTCGCGCTCAGGGCGGGGCCGTTGCTCGCGGAGGCGGCGGTATTCAATGGGGACGAGCCCGAGCGGCCGGCCCAGTGGCCCAAGCTCTCCCGCTTCGGCGACTCCTGGTCGGCGCGGCTCACCGCGACCCCGGTCGCGGGCGTGGAGCTCGGCGCCTCCTACGCGGAGGTCGCGTCACCCGAAGCCCGTTCCGGCGTCGGACCCGACCAGCGGAAGTGGCACGTCGGCCTCCGGGTGGAACGAGCCGCTGGGGCCACCAGCCTGTCCGGCCTGGCCGAGTGGGCCCGCACCGACGAGGTGGGCGGCTTCTTCCGCTTCGAGAGCCTGCTGCTCGAGGGCAGTGTGGCGATGGGCCGCCACCGCGTCGCGGTCCGCGCCGAGCGCACCGACCGCCCGGAAGAGGAGCGGAGCGAGAGCTTTCGCGCCCTCCGGCCGCACCTCGACAACTCCCTCGTGGGCGTCACCCGCTGGTCGCTGTGGACGGTTCAGTATCGGCTGGCGCTTCCGCTCGGGGGGATCACCGTGGAACCACTCGCCGAGCTGACGCTGGGCTCGGCCAGAGAGACCGCGGGCGGGTTGTTCAGCGTCGAGGGAGCCTACGGCAAGACGACCGTGTCACGGCTCGCGATCGGGACTCGGCTCGGCTGGCGCCTCCGCGGCGACCATCGCATGGGCCGCTACGCCGAACCGGCCGAACACCGGCACTAGTCGGTCAGCGCGGTGACGAGGGCCGCGTTGTCACGGTGCCGCTTGAGGTCGACCAGGAGATCCTCCATCGCGGCGGTGGGAGGCCGCCCGGCGATCCGCTGACGCACCTCGTGCGCCGCCCGGAGGGTGCGCTCGTCGAGCAGCCGCTCCTCCCGGCGGGTGCCGCTCGCCACGATGTCGATGGCCGGAAAGACCCGCCGATCGGCGAGATCCCGGCTCAGCACCAGCTCGCTGTTGCCGGTCCCCTTGAACTCCTCGTAGATCAGCTGATCCATCCGACTGCCGGTGTCGATCAGCGCGGTGGCGACGATCGTGAGCGACCCGCTCCCGTTGGCCGGATCGACCTGGCGCGCGCTGCCGAGGAACCGCTTGGGTCGCTCCAGCGCGCCGGCGTCGACGCCGCCCGAGAGCAATCGTCCGGTGCCCCGGACCACGCTGTTGTAGGCCCGGGCCAGCCGGGTGATCGAGTCGACGATCAGGACCACGTCCTCGCCCAGCTCGACCAGCCGGCGGGCCCGCTCGAGCACCAGCTCGGCGCAGGCGATGTGGCGCGCCGGCGGATGGTCGAAGCTCGACGCGATCACCTCGCCGAAGCCGGCCGACTCGATCTCGAAGACCTCCTCGGGTCTTTCGTCGACCAGGAGGATGAAGAGCCGGGCGCCGGGATGGTTGGTTGTGATCCCCTCGGCGATGGCCTGGAGCACCATCGTCTTCCCGGCCTTGGCGGGGGCCACCACCAGGGCGCGCTGGCCCTTGCCGATCGGCGCGAGGAGGTCGATCACGCGATTGGTGTGGTCCGGTTGGCCGCGGCGAACCAGCGGGCACTCCAGCCGGAGCTGCGCGTTCGGGT
>JBFXAS010000176.1:0-11005 GCA_050184075.1 Gemmatimonadales bacterium | reverse complement strand
CACACGGCGTCATGCAGCTGCCCGCCCGACAGCAGTTGCCCCCCCCCGTCCCGGCCCGAATCCGCTCGGCCACCCGATGGGCGCGCCCGATGTCGCGGGTCCAGATCCCCGCGCCGAGTCCGAAGCGGGTGTCGTTGGCGATCGCCACGGCCTCCTCTTCGTCGTCGAAGGGAATCACCGAGAGCACCGGGCCGAAGACCTCCTCCTGCGCGATCCGCATCGAGTTCTGGACGCCGCCGAAGACGGTGGGCTCGACGAACCACCCGGTCCCGCACTCGGGGCGGGACGCGGGCCCGCCGCCCAGCAACAGCTCGGCGCCTTCCGACTTCGCGATCTCGATGTAGCTCAGCACCTTCTGGTACTGCGGCTGGGTGGTGACCGGGCCGACCTGGGTGCCGGGATCCATCGGATCGCCCATCTTCGCCGTGCGGGCGAGGTCCAGGAGCTTCTCGACGACGGCGTCGTGGACCCCGCGCTCGAGCAGGAGCCGGGATCCGGCGATGCAGGTCTGACCGGTGGCCGCGAAGATCCCCGAGACGGCGCCGTTCACCGCGTCGTCGAGGTCGGCGTCCGCGAAGACCACGTTGGGCGACTTGCCGCCCAGCTCGAGGCTGACTCGCTTCAGGTGCTTCGCCGCGAGCTGGCCGATGACGCGCCCGGTGGCGTCCGAGCCCGTGAAGCTGATCTTGGCCACCAGCGGGTGCTCCACCAGCGCCGCGCCGACGTCCTTACCGAAGCCGGTCACCACGTTGACCACGCCGGGCGGGAAGCCGGCCTCCTCGAAGAGCCGCGCGAACTCGAGCGTCGAGGCCGAGGTGAACTCCGAGGGCTTGATCACCACCGTGCAGCCGGCGGCGAGCGCGGGGGCCAGCTTCCACGAGGCGAGCAGGAGCGGCGAGTTCCAGGGCGTGATCACGCCCACCACGCCGAGCGGCTCCCGGCGGGTGAAGTTGAAGTAGCCCTTCTTGTCGAGCGGGATCACCCGGCCTTCGATCTTGTCGGCCAGCCCGCCGAAGTAGTAGTACCAGTTCGGGATGTAGTTGAGCTGCCCCTGCATCTCGGCGATCAGCTTGCCGTTGTCGCGCACTTCGGTGGCGGCGAAACGGGTGGCGTCACGGGCGATCAGCTCACCCAGGCGGTGGAGCAGCCGGCCCCGCTCCGACGCCGTGGCGGCGGCCCAGGGCCCCGACGAGAAGGCCCGATGCGCGGCCTGGACCGCGGCGTCGACGTCGTCCGCGCCCGCCTGGGCGATCCGCGCCCAGGGTTTGCCGGTGAACGGATCGAAGCTGTCGAAGAACTCGCCCGACGCGGGCGGACGCTCGCGACCGTCGACGAAAAGCTGATATGATTGCACGGTGACTCCGAGAGCGGACGACGACGGACCCATAATATCACCAAAGGAGCGGACCGGCATGGGGCGAGTGGAGGGCAAGGTGGTGATCGTGACCGGCGCGGGCCATGGGATCGGGCGCGCGGTCGCCGAGCGGTTCGCGGCCGAGGGCGCCAAGGTGGTGGTGAACGACCTGATCGAGGCCCGCGCGGCCGACGTCGCCGGCGGGATCGGCGGGAGCGCCATCCCCGTCACGGCCGACGTCTCGAAGAAGGACCAGATCGATCGGATGTTCGACCTGGCGCTCGACCGCTTCGGCACCGTGGACGTGCTGGTCAACAACGCCGCCGACATCAACTCCGCCTGCCACCTGCTCGAGGGAGACGAGGCCTGGTGGGATCGAGTCGTCGGCACCAACCTGAAGGGCGCTTTCCTCTGCGCCCATCGCGCCGCCCACATCATGGCCCGCGCCCGGACCGGCGTGATCATCAGCATGTCGAGTGGAGGAGCCACCAAGGCGCACCGCGGCAACGTCGCCTACGACGCGGCCAAGGGTGGGATCGAGGCGATGACCCGCGCGATGGCCCTCGACCTGGCGCCCTACGGGGTCCGGGTCAACGCCATCGTCCCCGGCCTGATCCGCACCTACGACATCACCGACGAGGAGGCCGTCCGTCGCGGCGAGGTGGTCCCGCTCGGTCGGCTCGGCTCGGCCGAGGACCTGGCCGGCCCGACGGTGTTCCTGGCCACCGACGACGCCCGCTACATCACCGGGGCGTGTCTCGCCGTGGACGGCGGCGTGCTGGTGCAGCAACGCTCGCCACAGGTGGAGACCTTCCCCGTGTCGCGCTTCCCGACCGTGGCCTGAGGAGGACAGCGAGGCCACCACGGCTTCAGCTTGCGCGACCTCGAGCGGTCGGTTTGGCCGGCACGGCGACGACCCGAGCCATGCCGCGACCCTCGCTCGCGCGGCTCGCTCCGTCCCCGCCCTCCTGATAAGATTGCTGCACCGCCGACTACCGGCGGCCGACCCAATCACGAAAGGGCGGGCGTGGACGCACCCGGCAAGCCGTGTCGCGTCGGTGTGGACATCGGCGGGACCTTCACCGACCTGATCCTGATCGACGATCGGACCGGCGCCTTCACCATCGGCAAGGTGCTCACGACCCCCGACGATCCGTCGCAGGCGGTCGACACCGTGTTGACCGACGCGCTCGCCAGCGCTGCGCGCGCGGCGGACGAGGTGGACACCGTCGTGCACGGCACCACCCTGGTCACCAACGCGATCATCGAGCGCAAGGGAGACTTGACCGCCCTGCTCGCGACCCGCGGATTCCGCGACGCCGTCGAGATCGGCAAGGAAGCGCGCTACGACCTCTACGACATCTCGATCGAGCCGCCCCGCACCCTGGTGCCCCGGCATCTCCGCTTCGACGTCCCCGAGCGGACCGGGGCGGACGGCGGGGTGATCGAGCCGCTCGACGCCGAGTTCGTCGAGCGACTCACCCGCGAGCTGGTCGAGGCCGGCGTCGAGGCGATCGCCGTCTCCTTCCTCAACAGCTTCGCCAACCCCGGCGCCGAGCAGGCCGCGCGCGACGCGATCCGGCGGGTGGCGCCCAGGATGCGGATCTCGCTCTCGTCGGACGTCTCGCCCGAGATCCGCGAGTTCGAGCGGACCAGCACCACGATCGCCAACGTCTACGTGCAGGCCCGGGTGGAGCGCTATCTCCGCGAGCTGGAGGCCCGGCTCGCGCGGCTCGGCTTCGACGGCCACCTCTTCATGATGCTCTCGAGCGGCGCGATCGCCACCTTCGAGACCGCGATCGCCTTCCCGATCCGGCTCCTGGAGTCCGGACCCGCGGCGGGCGCGCTCGCCGCGGCGCATCTCGGCAAGCTCGCGGAGCGTCCGGACCTGGTCTCCTTCGACATGGGTGGCACCACCGCCAAGTTCGCCGTGATCGAAGACGGCACGCCGCTCTCGAGCCACGAGTTCGAGTTCGACCGGGTCTATCGCTTCCGCAAGGGCTCCGGCCTCCCGGCCAAGATCCCCGTGATCGAGATGGTGGAGATCGGCGCGGGGGGCGGCTCGATCGCGCGGGTCGACTCGCTCGGCCTGCTCAAGGTGGGCCCCGATTCCTCCGGCGCCGACCCCGGGCCGGTCTGCTACGGCCAGCGTGGCGTTGAGCCCACCGTGACCGACGCCGATCTGGTCCTGGGCTACCTGGATCCCGGCTTCTTCCTGGGCGGTCGGATGTCGCTCGACCTGGAGGGCGCCCGACGGGCGATCGCGACCCGGATCGCCGAGCCCTTGGGCATGACGGTGGAGGAAGCGGCCTGGGGCATTCACCAGGTGGTCAACGAGAGCATGGCCAACGCCGCGCGGGTCCACGTGCTCGAGCGAGGCAAGGACCCGGAGCGGCTGCCGGTCTTCGCCTTCGGCGGCGCGGGCCCGGTCCACGCCTATCGGATCACCCAGGCCCTCGGCGCCCGGGAGCTGATCGTGCCGCTCGGCGCCGGGGTGATCAGCAGCCTCGGCTTCCTGGCCGCGCCGCTGGCGTTCGACTTCGTCCGTTCCTGGCGGGCCACGCTCGCGGGCCTCGACTGGACGCGGGCCCGCGAGCTGTTCGCCGAGATGGCCGCCGAGGGCCGCGCCCTGCTCGAGCGCTCGGGCGTCGGGCCCGGGGAGATCGCCATCACCCGCGAAGCCGACATGCGCTACGTCGGGCAGGGGCACGAGATCCGGGTGCCGGTGAGCGACACGGTGCTGGAGGGTCGCGAGGATCTGCTCCGCTCCGCGTTCGAGTCGACCTACGAGACCCTCTACGGACGACTCGGCCCCCCGGTCGGGATCGAGATCGTGAACTGGCGGCTGGTGGCGAGCGGGCCCCGACCCGAGGTCCATCTCGAGCTCGAGGCGCCTTCGGGCAAGCCGGCGGAGGCGCGCAAGGGCTCGCGGCCGGCCTACTTCCCCGAGGCGGAGCGCTACCTCGACACCCCGGTCTACGATCGCTATCGGCTCGGCGCCGGCGCGGAGCTCCTCGGGCCGGCGATCGTGGAGGAGCGGGAGTCCACCTTGATCGTCGGTCCGGACGCGCGCATCCGGGCCGACCGGAACGGCAACCTCGTGGTTCACCTGCCATGAGGGCCTTCGGCACCGGGTGATGGCGGGCCCCGGCGAGCCCCTCGGCCGCTTTCGCCTGGTGCGCCGATTGGGTCGAGGCGGCTTCGGCGAGACCTTCCTCGCCGAGGACGACGCGGGCCGATCGGTCGCGCTCAAAGTCCTCGCCGACGAGGCCGACTGGAAGGCGCGCGAGCTGTTCGAGCGGGAGGGCGCCGTCCTCGCCACCATCCGTCATCCCGCGATCCCGGAGTTCGTCGAAGCCGGGCGCGCGCAAGCCCGAGCGTAGTCCCTCGCGCTCCGACCGGGTAGCTTCGGTCACCGCTGGATCACCCGAACGCCCTCGGAGCCCATGACCGGCCTCGACCCGATCAAGCTCGAGATCCTCTGGAATCGCCTGCTCTCGGTCTGCAACGAGCAGCAGGTGACCCTGATGCGGACCGCCTTCAGCACGGTGGTGCGCGAGTCGCAGGACCTCGCCTGCGGGGTGTTCGACACCCGCGGCGCGATGATCGCCCAGTCGCTCACCGGCACGCCCGGCCACATCAACGCGATGGCGACCGGGGTCCGGCATTTCCTCGCGGCCTATCCGCCCGAGAGCCTGCGCGAGGGCGACGTCCTCATCACCAACGATCCCTGGCAGACGGCCGGGCAGATCAACGACTTCACGGTGCTGACCCCGGTCTTCCGCGCCGGCCGCGTGGTCGGCTACTTCGCCTCCACCTGCCACGCCCCCGACGTCGGCGGGCGGCTGCTCTCGGCCGAGGCGCACGAGGTCTACGAGGAAGGACTCCGGGTCCCGATCACCAAGCTGTTCGACGCCGGCGAGCCCAACGACGAGCTGCTCAAGATCGTGCGGGCCAACGTCCGCACCCCCGAGGAGACGGTCGGCGATCTCTACGCCCAGGCCTCCTCGAACGCGGTCGGCGCCCGGAGCCTGCTCCGCTTCATGGAGGAGTTCGAGCTCGACACGATCGACCCGCTCGCGGACGAGATCATCACCCGATCGGAGCGGGCCCTCCGCGGTGCGATCCGGACGATTCCCAACGGCCGCTACGAGAACGAGACCTGGAGCGACGGCTTCGAGCAGCCGATCCGGATCAAGGTGGCCGTGATCGTCGAGGACGACTCGATCGTGATCGACTTCGCGGGCTCCTCGCCACAGAGCAAGCGCGGGATCAACGTGGTGCTCAACTACACCCACGCCTACGCCTCCTTCGCGATCAAGGCGGCGGTGAGCCCCGAGGTGCCGCACAACGAGGGCTCCTTCCGCCCGGTGCACGTCACCGCGCCCGAGGGCTCGATCCTCAACTGCACCGAGCCCGCCGCCGTCGCCTCTCGCCACCTGATCGGGCACTTCCTCCCCGGCGTGATCTTCGGCGCACTGGCGCCGGCGATGCCCGGCAAGCTGATGGCCGGCGGCGCGGAGCCGGTCTGGATCTCGGTCTGGCGCGGCGAGCGCACCGCCGCCCGACCGCCCTGGGTGTTCAGCCTCTTTCAGCTGGGCGGCGCGGGCGCCCGGGCCACCAAAGACGGCCTGAGCACCACCGGCTACCCGAGCGGCGTCGGCGGTGTGCCCGCGGAGGTGATCGAGTCGCTCACCACCATGCGGCAGACCCATCGCGCGCTCCGCGCCGACTCGGGCGGCGCCGGCAAGTTCCGTGGAGGACTGGGCCAGGCCACCGAGATGACCTGCGACGCGGGCCCCTGGAGCGTCTCGGGCATGGTCGACCGGATTCAGTTCGCCGGCAGCGGGCTCGAGGGCGGCCGGCCGGGCGCGACCGGGCGGCTGCTGGTCAACGACGAGCCGCGCGCGAAGCCGAAGTCGCTGGTGACGCTGGAGCCGGGCGAGCGGGTCACGCTCGATCTCCCCGGCGGTGGCGGCTACGGCGACCCCAGGACCCGCGATCCCGAGCGGGTGCTCGCCGATGTGGTCGAGAGCTACGTCTCGATTGCCGCGGCCGAGCGGGAGTACGGCGTCGCCATCGAGTATCTGGGTCGGCCGGACCAGTTGGTGCGCTTGCCCCGCGACTACCGGATCGATCACGAGAAGACGGCGCGGCTCCGCGCCGGCCGCGACTGAGACCCCGACCACCCAACTGCGCCGACGGGGTTCCGCGCGGCCGGTTGGGCCGGAAGCTCCTGCTATCTTTGCCACCCGAGCCCCTCAGCGATCGCGAGCGGAGGTTCCACGATGTCCGAAATGGTCCGCATCATCCGACGGCACGAGGTCATGGGCCGTGAGGCGCCGACCGACGTCCCCGCGCCTCGGGTCGAGCGCATCGCCGTGATCGGAGCGGGCGTGATGGGCGCCGGCATCGCTCAGGTCTTCGCGTCCGCCGGATACCAGGTGCGCCTCAACGACCTCAGCGACGCGGTCCTCGACCGCGCCATGCGCCGCATCGAGGAGGGCCATTTCGGTCTCCGCCGCGGCGTGGAGAAGGGCAAGCTCTCGGTCGAGCAGGCCGACACCGCTCGCCGCGCGATCACGACCACGACCGACCTCGCCCTGACCTGCCGCGACGCCGATCTGGTCCTCGAGGCCGTGCCCGAGGACCTCGGTCTCAAGGTGGCGCTCTTCGCCCGGCTGGCCGAGCTCACCCGACCGGACTGCATTCTCGCTTCCAACACCTCGGGCTACCCGATCATCGCGCTCGCCGGGGCGAGCGGCCGACCCGCCCAGGTGATCGGCTGGCATTGGGCCTCGCCGGCGCCCGTGATGGCGCTGGCGGAGATCGTCGTCCACGGTGGCACCGCCCCGGCCGTGCGCGACGCGGTGGTCGAGATCGCGCGACGCTGCGGCCGCCATCCCCAGGTGGTGCGCGACCAGCCGTTGGCGTGGGGCTTCGTGGCCAACCGGATTCTCGCGGCGGTCTTCCGCGAGGCCGAGCAGATCGTGGCCGAGGAAGTGGCCACGCGGGAGCAGGTGGACGCCCTGGTGAAGGATTGCTTCCGCTGGCCCGTCGGCCCGTTCGAGATGGCGGACGCGACCCGAAAGGGCTGGGAATGACGGCTCCCGTTTACATCGCCGGCGTGGCCGAGACGCCGCTCGGACAGGTGCCCGATCAGACCGAGCTCTCGATGGTCGCGCTCGCCGCGCGGGAGGCGCTGGCCGAGGCGGGGCTCACCCTCCGCGACGTCGACGGCGTGTTCGTCAACTACATGGGTGAGGAAGGCTCGGTGCAGGTGGCGGAGTACCTGGGCATCACGCCGCGGTACGCCGACTCCACCGACCTGGGCGGGGCCGCGTTCGAGGCGTTCGTCCACCACGCGATGGTGGCGGTGGCCACCGGACGGGTCGAGGTCGCCCTGATCGCCTATGCGTCGCGCCAGCGGAGCCGGCGGGGCCGATCCGCCGCGATGGCGGTGGACCCGCTCTCGCTGTGGAGTCAGCTCGACGCCCCCTACGGGCTACCGGCTCCGATCGGCCAGTACGCGCTGATCGCCGCCCGCCACATGCACCAGTACGGCACCACCGAGGCCCAGCTGGCGGAGATCGCGGTCGCCGCGCGCCGCTGGGCGGCCCTCAATCCGAAGGCCTGGGTGCGCGACCCCATCACCATCGAGGAGGTGCTCGCGTCGCGACCAATCGCGGATCCGCTCAAGAAGCTCGACTGCTGTCTCATCACCGACGGTGGCGGGGCAGCCGTCCTGACCACGGCCGCCCGAGCCCGCGACGCCGCCAAGCCCGCGATTCGAGTGCTTGGCGCCGGCGAGAGCCACTCCCACTGGCACATCGCGCAGATGCCGGATCTCACCGTCTCCGCCGGCGCGCGCTCGGCCCGGGACGCCTTCGCCATGGCGGGCATCGTGCCGGCCGACGTTGACGTGCTCGAGCCCTACGACTCGTTCACCATCACCGTGCTGATGGCGCTCGAGGATCTGGGCTTCTGCCGGAAGGGCGAGGGCGGGCCGTTCGTCGAGGGCGGCCGGCTCGCGCCGGGTGGGGCCCTGCCGGCCATGACCTCGGGAGGAGGGCTCTCCTACAACCATCCCGGCGCGCTCGGGCTCTTGCTGCTGGTGGAGGCCGTCCGGCAGCTCCGCGGCGAAGCGGGGGATCGCCAGGTTCCCGACGCACGGATCGCGGTGGCGCACGGCGTCGGGGGGTTCATGTCGACGGCGTCGACCGTCGTGCTCGGGAGAGATTGAGATGGCCGAAACGAGCTTCGGCGACGCGCTCACCGCGCCTTTCTGGGAGGGCGCCGGCCGGCACGAGCTCCGAATTCAGCGCTGCGCCGCGTGCCGGGCGCACCAGTTCTATCCCCGGCCGTTCTGCCTCGCCTGCGACGGCGAGGTGACCTGGGTCCGAGCGGCTGGAACCGGACGGGTCTACTCCCGGACGACCATCCGAATCCCGGTGACGCCGGCCCTCGCGCCGCCCTACGTGGCCGCCATCGTCGAGCTGGACGAAGGACCCCGCCTGCTCAGCGTGTTGACCGAGTCGACGCTCAAAATCGGCGATCCGGTCGCAGTCGTCTGGCGCGAGCGTGATGACGGGCCACCGCTGCCGACCTTCGGTCCGGTCCGCTGAGCGTCCTCAGACCAGCTCGACGAGCCACGGCACCGGGCCGGCGAAGATCGCGTCGAGGCGCTGGAGCACGCGCGGGTCGTTGGCCTCGAGGCGGCCGAGCCGAGCCAGATCGGCGGCGCCCAGCCACCCGGTGTACAGAGGAGCGAGCCCACCGACGTCGATGGTGCAATCAACCGGGCCCTCGCCCCGAGAGACGGCGGCCCGCCCGTTCCGAACCTCGAGCTGGAAGGTGCCCGCGTTGGCGGCCATCGTCTCGTCGACGACCCGCACGCTGATCCGGTCGTCGACGTCCGCCGAATAGCCGCGCGCGGCGAGCGCCGCCGGCACGTCGAGCAGCCGGGTCATCCAGTGGAAGCTCGAGGCGACGAGCGGCGGGGTGTCGAGCAGCGAGACCAGCGGGTCGACCACGGGCCCCGGCCACGACGCCGACGAGATCAGCGGACCCTGGGCCCCGAGGAAGCCGAGGCCGGCCCTGGCGGCGGCCGGGTCGAGCCAGACGAAGTCGGTGCAGGACACGGTCGAGACGTACGGTAGGTCGCCCCGGGGGTCGGGCGACTGGCCGAACACCAGGTATCCGGCGACGCCTTCGTCGCCCCGGACCAGGTAGCGATACGTGGGTCGGTCGAGATAGGGATCGACGATCCACTCCTGCCACCAGGTGTCGTCGCGATCGACGAGCCCCGAGTGCCGCCCGGCGAATCGGCGGTAGCAGCGCCGGACCTCATCCGGCACCTCGGTCCCCCACTCCTCCAGCTGCCCGGTTCTCGACTGGCCGAGCCGGGTGATCGGAAGCCGGTAGCGGACGTGCATCCCTGCCGTCCCGTATCCGACCCGCCGGTAGAGTGCTGGGCTCGACGGATACAGCGTGGAGAGGGCGATGCCGCGGGCGGCCAGCGCGCGCACGACCTCGGTCGTCAGCGCACGACCCAGCCCCTTGCCCTTGGCTTCCGCGGCAATCTTGACGGCCGTGATGATGGCGGAGGACACCGAGCGGCCGCCGAAGAACTGCCCCAGCGTGTCGACCCGGAGCCCGCCGACGACGCGGCCATGTTGCGTGACGACCCAGCCGCGCTCGAGCGGCAGGGTCCGCTGTCGTATCAGCCGATATTCCGGCACCTGAAACGCCTGCGCGTGGATCGCGACCACCCGCTCGCGGTCGCGCTCCTCCATCGGGCGAACCTCGGTGCTCATGCCGCGTCCTCCCCGCCGAGCCCGAGGATGATCCGGCGACGCTCGGGCTCGCTCAGGTCGACCCGGATCCGCCGGGCGGCGACCCAGAAGCCGACGCCCACGATCCCCCAACCGAAGAAGAGCCACCACTCGAGCGGCAAGCGTCCGCCGGCCGCACGGTAGGGCTCGACCAGCGCGAGGTAGAGCGCCACCACGCTGCCGAGCGCGGCCAGGACGGCGACGGGCACGCCCCCGGGCACGCGATAGGGCCGGTGCAGCTCGGGACGGCGGCGGCGGAGCCGGAGCACCCCGATCGCGATCAGGACGAACGCGGCCGCCTGCACCGCGGCCACCACGTTGAGGAGGGGCAGCAGGGCGTTCCGGCCGAGCAGGATGCCGAGCACGCTGGCGCCGGCGACGAACAGACTGGCGACCGTCGGCGCGCCGGAGCGCGGATCGACCTGACCGAACGGCTTCGGGATGATGTGAGAGCGACCCAGCGCGAAGAGCACCCGCGACGCGCCGAGAAACACCGCGTTCCAGGTGGTGAAGAGCCCCATCAGGCCGGCGAGCAGCACCGCCTTGACCAACAGCTCGGATCCGAAGGCCACTCGGAAGGCGTCGGCCACCGGGAGCGCGGTGCCTTCGAGGCTGGCTCGCGGCACCGCCAGGCCAACCGCCACGGTGACGAGAGAGTAGAAGAGCGCCGCGAGCACCACCTGCATCACCATCGCGAGCACGGCGCGACTCGGTGGGCTGCCCGGGGCGCGCTCCTCCATCAGCTGCGGGATGAAGGCGAAGCCGCCGAGCCAATTGGGGGTGACGAAGAAGATCGCGATGATGCCCGGCAGGATCG
>JBFXAS010000175.1:0-11086 GCA_050184075.1 Gemmatimonadales bacterium | reverse complement strand
CCCGCCGTCCTCCTCCCAAGGGCAGAGAGAAGGTCAGCCGGGAGGGCCGGGCGTCCTAAGACTCGCCCTCATCCCGACTGTACAATTATCTCCGCTATTTCTGTGCAATTGGAAACCGCGATTGACAACTGGCAAGGAGTCGACCGCGGCTCGACGAGCGGACGGTCACCAAACCTGCGACCACGACTGCTGGACGGCGTTCGGCCGGCCGGGCTTCCCCGGCAAACCTGTTCGCCAAGATCCACAGCGTGGCCTGCTCGACGGGCAGCCTAACGACTCGCGTTGCCGCTGCGCGACCGCGATGGCCCCCGAGTGCCAAGGCGGTCGAGGAAGCCGCCGATGATGGGCGCGATGAGGTCCGGATTCTCGATCATGTAGTTGTGGTTGAGGTCGTCCAGCACGACGACCTCCGCATCCGGCAGTGCTGCCCGCAGCGCGTCGATCCCCTGATCGAGGGAGACATCGTAGTACTCGCGAACCCAGCGGAGCGCGAGATCGATCGTATCCCGCGGCAACCCGCGGGCTTCGTAATTGGTGGCGAGCGCGTTGCCTTGGTGCACCTGGATCGCGAGGACCGGCACGTTCAGCCCATCGTACACGGCGGCCGAATCGTACCAGGCCAGGAATCGTGCTTCGGCACGCGTTCCGAACGGCGGGAGCCAGGCGTACCTGCCGTCCGCGCGCCGACGGAGATTGCCTGCCAAGACGCCGATCACTGCCGCGGTGGAGGTGATGCTCATCGACCCCTGGAGATGCTCCGCCGCCGCCTCGAGGCTGGGATAGACGGAGTCTGGGGTTGTCCCGCCAGGCGGCCATCGGGGAACCCCCGCAGGCAAAGGTACCGACGCCCAGACGGCGTTGGCGAACACGAGCGCCCGGACCCGATCGGGTCGTTCCCGGGCCAGCCTTGGCAGCACCAACCCTGCGCTCGCCCAGCCAACGACGATGGCGGGGTCCTCCGTGAAGTGACCGATGAATCCTGCGACGTCGCGCGCCAGTATATCGAGATCGAAGTCGGGCCCGGTCGTGTCCGACGTGCCATGCCCCCGGAAGGTCAGCGCGAAGACGCGGTAGCGGTCCGTGAAGTCCGGCGCCAGCCGGTCGTACACCTGGGCCGTCATGAAGAAGCCCGGCAGGAAGACCAGCAGGTCGCCCGTCCCGCCGTAGTCCCGGTAGTGCAGGTTGATGCCGCCCACGTCCACGTAGCCCGTCAACGGCCCGACTGCCTCCGCACCGATCGACGGGTCGCCATCGGACGCCGCGCCGCACGCGCCGGCCAACAGCGCAAGAAGGACGCAGGCGGCCCGCTTCATTCGCTCGCTCCCGGCACCCGGGTGTGAAACCCGGCTGTCTGCACTCGCATCGCGGGAACACCGACGGAGATCATGCGGCTTGCCAGTGGAATGGTCGGTGTCGTCCGGCCCCGAGCGTGCAAGGGCCATAGGATGGAACAGGCCGAGCGGCACACGACCTGCACTTCGGCGACAGGGGCCCTCTGGAAGCGGCGCGGCCACGGCGAACTCAAAGGAACATGAAGCCGCGGCCGCGCTTTGGGAAGCGGAACTCCGGGCGCCCGGCCGCTGCAAGCGCTATAGTGAGGCCCGTGCCCAACAAGGGGGCGGCCGCACCAGCCTCGCACCGGGCGACTGCCCGGCCGCCCGGGAACGACCTCGACTTGCCATGGCACCGGAGCGATCGCGCGGACGTGGAGCTCCTCGTTCCGGGCCAGGGTGCGAAGCTCACCTTCGTGCTCCAGCCGACCGCGACGCTGTTCGATCGCGGCCACCCTCCGGATCTCCCTTGCCGGTGCGGACGCCGACAATACGGAACCGTCGCCGGTGGAGCGGGCGCCGACGATCACGACCTACCGCGACAGCGCCCACCCGTCGGGCATCACCCTCCCGGTGATCGACCCGCGGTGACCGCTCCGCGCGGGGCGCGCCACCTCTCAGGTTCCCCAGGCCACCACAGCCTGAACGATCATCGAAGATCGATCCCTCAGGCCATCTGCGTTCCGAGTTTGCCAGCACATGACTGGCAGGGACTGGATCGCGAGTCGACGAGCGGGCGTCCATCCGGCCCGCTGCCGTGACGGCCGTCCGATGCTTCTGCTTTGGGCAACCCCCGCGCCCGGACTTCTAAACCGGCCGAAGGGCGTGGAAGCCGGGTCATGGCGGGGGCGAGTGGTTGGGGAGTCCTTGTCGCCTCGACGGCCTTCCCTCGGCCGAAGGCGATCCGGGCGCCCAACGTTGTCGAGCCGGGGATCCAACCAAGGTAAAGGGAAGATGAACACCTAACGGCATGGTCAGTTCGCCGCTCGAGCGATAGGTTGCCCCATTCCCTCTAGGCTGATGAGACAGACCGGTATGGACGATGGCCGGCCGACGAAGACCGCAACGCAAGCTCCGGGCGCGATCGGACGTTTTCTCGGCGCGCTGCTGGCTTCGGTCTGCGTGCTCGTCCTAACCGCCTGCTCAACGGCCCCGGACGGATCGGTGCCGCCGCCACCGCCACCTGCGCCCCCACCCCCACCCCCGCCTCCACCGCCGCCCCCTCCACCACCCGCCCCGGTCGCGACCATCACGGTGAGCCTGGTTCGGTCGCGCCTGGAACCCGGCATGACCACCAACGCATCCGCCACACTCAAGGACGCCTCCGGAAACACGCTCACTGGGCGCCAGGTGACATGGGAGAGCTCGGCCTCGACTATCGCGGCCGTCTCGGGAACCGGTCAGGTCAGTGCTCTCGATGTCGGGGATGCGACGATCCGTGCCACCTCGGAGACGATCAGCGGCGAGGCCGCCCTCGTCGTCATCGAGCCAGCCGTCGCCGACGTCACGATCGTGCCAGCGACTCTGTCCATCATGCGAACCCTCAGCCAGCAACTCTCTGCCCAGCTGCTAACCGAGCTGGGCAACCCCATCACTCGGCCGATTTCCTGGAACTCGTCTGACCCGGCGGTCTTGACGGTCTCGACGGACGGGGTCGTCAGCGCACTGGCAATCGGAGCAGCTATGGTTGAGGCGATTAGCGACGGCGTGGCCGATACGGCCGAGGTAACGGTAGAGCCGTTCGGCTTCGGAACCGGCACCAGGATTGTCGGCTCGGAAGTCCCGCCGGGACTCTATCGAAGCGTCAACTCTTCAGACGCGTTCTGCTATTGGGAACGCCTCAGTGGGTTCGGTGGCAGCTCGGTCGATCGGATCGCGAACGACCTTGGCGGCGGTCCCCGATTGGTCACAATCGCAAGTACGGACGCCGGCTTCGCGTCGTCTGGCTGCGCGATGTGGATCGAGCCAACCGGGCCAGCAACACCTAGCCCGACGAGTCCCTTCGATGAGGGTGTGTATCTGGTCGGCGTCGATGTTGACGCCGGACTTTGGCGTTCCGTGCCGTCCTCGACCGGGACGACGTGCTACTGGGAGCGGCTGAGCGGTTTCGGCGGCACGTCCGGGGACCGCGTCACGAACGACCTCGGTCGCGGACCCAGACTGGTCGCGATCGCGGCGACCGACGCGGGCTTCGGCAATTCTGGATGCGCCCAGTGGGAGTTGGCAGTCGGACCGATTACTACCAGCCCAACCGAGGACTTCGGCGAGGGGATGTTCATCGTCGGCTCGGACATCTCGCCGGGCACCTGGCGGTCCAACGGAACGAGTGGCACCTGCTACTGGGAACGCTTGCGCGGTTTCAGCGGCGAATCCTCCGATCGAATCACCAACGATCTGGGCCCGAATCCACGGATCGTGACGATCGCCCCTGCCGACGCCGGCTTTTCCTCGAGCGACTGCGGAACTTGGACCAAGATCGGTTGACGCCCGAGTTCCCCTCGACGACCTCTTCGAACTCTGACCCGCAACAGCACTCTCTAGAGAGGGCCTCAAACGGGAACCAGGTTGCCGCGACCGGCTCAACCCGCGCCAGTCGTGGGAAGCCGGGCTATGGCGGTGTCGTGTAGTTGGCGAGTCCCTGTCGCCTCGGGCGGCCTTCCTCACCCCGCCGCGAGCTGGACCTCGATTTCGTAACCACCGCCATGACCCCTGCTCCACCTCGTTCATCACCGCGTCGCCGTCAGCGCGCCGCGCTCACGCGGCCGGTGCCACCGGCTCGGACCCACCCGACCCCTCGGACGTCGGCTCGCCAGCCTCCTTCGAAGCCCTCGGGCGCCCGACCAGCCGCCGAGCACTGGCCCACGCCGCCAGCAGATCGGGGTCGCTCTGTGCCCGCTCGCCGATCACCGGGTCCATCAAGTCCACCAGCTTGGTGATGGTGGCGGCCAGCCGAATCAGCTCCGCCCGCGCGGCGACGTGGACCTGCTTCTGGTCCTCCGCCTCCCGGTCGATGGTCTCGAACTGATCGAGCATCGCCAGAATCCGGTCGAGCGTGCCTGCGGAGACGCCATACTTGCCGAACGCCTCCAGGTGCTCCCGCGCCGTCGCCACCATGCTCCGGACCGTGCCGACGAACGATCGGTTGGGCCCCCGAAGCGCCCTCGCCCTGAAGGTCCCCGCCAGCTCCGGCGCCGACTCGGCCGCCACCGCCTGCCCGGCCCGCACCAGGAGCCGGATCGGCCCCAGCTCGGCCTGCTGGCGGAGGACCCGCCGGTAATTCCGGGCGCCATGCGCGGTGTCCCGGCCCTGCCGCTCCTTCTCCACCAGGCTCTTCGCCGCCGTCACCGCCTCCGCCAGCTGCGGGTGGAGACTCTGGAACGGCTCCTCGGTGGGCGGATGCGCCACGAAGTACACCAGCACGTCGTCGCCCATCTCGATCCGTCTACGAACCCCGGCATCCATGACACTACCCTCCCCTCTCCAAGGTGATGGCCGGCGAATGGGGGCGCCGACCGACTCCAACGGCTCGACGGCGCGGCCCCACTTTCGCGCCGTCGGAGCGGTCCACCGAAATCGGCGTGCCAGAACATTGATCGTTGGAAGAGCCGAGACCGGGCGGAGGCGCGACGCGATAGGGCCATTCGACAGCGGGCGGAGGCCGTCGTCGAGATCTCAGACACCGAGGCCGAAGCCGGCCCGAGGAGGCACCACGAACCGAGTCGGAGCCGAGCGAGCGCGACGTGGCAGCCTCGCCGCTTCGCGATCAAATCCAAGCTCGCCATCGGGTTGGAGGGTGACACTGAACACCGCGATGTCGAGACCAAACGGAGCGATACCTGCGCCGACGCCTCGAAATCACTCGCTTCGGAAAAGACGATCGGCTGTCTGATCCTTGCTAGGGCCGGGCTCGGCGTCGAGGGGGCGCGAACTTCGTTACAGAAGAGCTCGGACCGCGACCCGATTCCGCCACCTCTCGAGGCCGTTCCAGCCACAGATTCTGTCTCTGATCAGGGACAGCGGGACGGTTTTCCTCCGGCCGGCGTGCCCAGCACGCCCCTCGCCAACGGCTCGCCGACGCAGCACACGGGAGCGTCGCCATCGCGCGAGGGAGCGCCGCACCCGCGCAAGGGCGCAATGCCACCGCGCGAGGAAACGCCGCCATCGCGCAACGCGAGATCGCCACGGACCATCGGTGCTTCGCCATCGGCGATGGTCGGACCGCCCCTGGCGAAGGACCGAGCGCCATCGGCAATCGGCGCGGCGCCGCGGCCGAGCGGTGCGTCGCCATCGGACAACGGAGCGGCGACGGTGCCGGAGACGGCGGCGCCCTCCCCGGTCGGAGCATCGCCACCCGCCAAGGGGACATCGCCAACCACCAAGGGCGCATCGCCACCCGCGAAGGGGGCATCGCCACCCGCGAAGGGAACATCACCAACCGCCAAGGGGGCATCGCCACCCGCGAAGGGGACATCGCCACCCGCAAAGGGGGCATCGCCGCCCTCCAACTGAGCGCCGCCGTCAGCCAAGGGCACGTCGCCGTGGACCGAGGGAGCATCGCCGTCGACCAAGGTCGCGGCGAATCGGACGAGCGGACCGTCGCCGTCCGCGACGGGACCGTCGACGCGGTCGATCGCCCCGTCGAAACCGGCCAGGGACCGTCGAAGTATTCAAGCGGCCGCAGCCTGTGAGAGTCCAGTGAGAGCCGCGCTGCGGGCTTCGGGGTCGGACCGTCGCCAGCGGGGAACGGTAGATTGGAGCGGTGCTCCGCTCGCGCCCATTCGCCCTCGGAAACCGGAGTCCCATGCGCACCCTAGGCCTCCAGTGCATCGTCCTCCTCGCCTCCTGCCTCGGCCCCGACTTAGGCCTCGACGCCCAGACCGCCCGCGCCGCGGAGCTGCAGGCCGTGCTCGACCGCTGGGCCACGCTTCCCGGACGCCAGGGCGTCACCGCGTCGGTGATTCTCCCGGACGGCACCCAGTGGAGCGGGGTTGCCGGCTTCGAGAAGGCCTCGGTCCCGATGCGGCCCGAGCACCTGATCTGGATCGCGAGCGTCACCAAGACGATGACGGGCGCGGTGATCCTCCAACTGGCCGAGGAGGGGCGGCTCTCGCTGGCAGACACGCTGGGTCGCTGGCTGCCGCCGCTCGCCAACGTCGACCCCGCCATCACCATCCGGCAGCTGCTCAACCACACCAGCGGCTTGAGCAGCTACGCTCCTGCCCCGCTCTTCCGCGCGAAGGGGGATTCGACCTACGTCTTCTCGCCCGCGGAGCTGGCCACGACGATCGCCCCCCCCGTGGCCGCGCCGGGCGTCAAGACTCACTACACCAACACGACCTTCCTGCTCCTCGGCTGGATCGCCGAGCGGGTGACGGGCCAGCCGCTTGCCCGGGCCTTCCACGAGCGGCTCTGGGATCCGTTGGGCCTCGAGGAGATCTTCCTCGCCGGGCGGGAACCGGCGGTCGGCGCCGTGGCCGACGGATTCCTCCCCGATGGCACCGGTCCGATTCCGCCGCTGGCCAATCTCTCCCGCTCCTCGGCCGGCCACGGCGCCGGCTCCGTGTTCACCACGGCCCGGAACCTGGCGCGGTGGGGACAGGCGCTGTTCACCGGGAAGGTGCTGTCGCCCGGGATGCAGGCGGCCATGCGGACTCTCGTGCCTGCCGCGGGCAACATCCCGGGTGAGTCCGGGGCCGGCCTCGGCATCCGCGGCTACGATTTCCTGGGCGGGCGCCAGTACGGCCATAGCGGCGGCGCCGTGCTCGGCACCACGCTCCTGGTCTACGACCCGGAGTCGGGCGTGGTGGTGGCCGTGATGATCAACCGCGGTTCGAGTCCGGACCACTTCCAGCTGGTCCCCGAGCTGCTCGCGGTGGCGCGGAAGGGCTGAGCGGCGCTGCAGGTGTGTGCCGCCGGCCCCACTCCAAGGGTGACGACCGCTCGCAACAGGAGTCTTCCGCGCAGACGGGTCCCCGGCGGGCGGGGGACGTGACCCTTCGGAGTATTCCTGAGTGGGGCTAGAAGAACCGGCTTGCGACGCTGGCCGCGACGGTGCCGAGCCAGAAGACGAACATCCACTTGATCAGGTTGGCACGGGTGTCGGCCAGGTCCTGCTTGAGCTCGGCGCGGAGCCCGGCGAGCTTGGTATCGAAATCGGCCCGCCCCGTCTCCAGGTCGGCCCGGAGCTCCGTGAGCTTGATCTCGAGCTCCGCCCGCAACTGGGCGAGCTGCTTGTCCAAATCGGCCCGGAGCCCCGCGAGCTTCGTGTCCAACTCGGCCCGGAGCTCGGCGAGCCCGGTCTCCAGATCGGCCCGGAGCCCGGCGAGCCCGGTCTCCAGATCGGCCCGGAGCTCGGCGAGCTTCGAATCGAGATCCGCCCTGAGCGTGGCGATGCCCTCCCCCAGACGAGCCTCGAACCGGGCGTGGTTGAGGTCGTTGAGGTCCCGCAGGTCGGTCCGGTAGGTCAGATCCACGGCGTTGAACCACTCCACCAGCTCATTGGCGACCTCGTCTCCGAGGGCCTCGTAGAACTTCCGCGACAACTTGGCGGTGACCGGCATCGAGCCCGATTCTCTGTGGGAGCCGGTCCATCCTAAGCTACGCTCGGCTCGGCCGAGTAATCAATTCTTCGTCCCTGGCCATCCTTTGGGCGCCAGGTCGGCGACCGTCCTGGGTTCGGGTCACCTCCCCGCCAGGATGTCGCCCCGCGGACCGTCCCGGCCTCGCCCCGCCTTCCAAACCTGGCTCGTCTCCCGCAAGTTGAGACCATGACCCCGGACGCCGGAAGAACAGGAGTGGCTCGCCGCGCGTGGCGGCGCCTCGTTCGCGGAAGATGAGCACGCCGGCGCGCTGGCCAGGGCGTACTTCGAGCGGCGATACGGAACGACCCACGGCGATGGCTGAGCTGAACCCATCGGCACCGGCGCCGGGAACCAACAGGCTCTATCCTCCAGCATGAAGCGCAACGGCGCCGACCACGACCTCGAAGCCCACATCCGCCGGATGGTGGACGCCTACAACGCCACCACCCAGCTGGACCTGCTCGGCCTCTCCCCGATCCAGCTCGCCCAACTGCTCGACGGCGACTGGCGGTCCGTCGGCGCCGTCCGACTCGCCGGAACCCTCCCGGCCGAGCGGGTCGACGAGGCCTGGGCCTACCGCGCGGCCTTTCGGCTGCTCCGGCTGATCCGAGACCAGGGCTCGGCACCGGTCACGGCCACGGGCAACCTGAACCGGAAGTTCGTCGCCCAGGCCCTCGCGGCCCTCGACTTCACGGCCGAAGAGCTCGACCAGATCCACCGCTACAACAAGGTCGTGAACGAGGATGACGTGCCCCGCCTCCGGGAGCTCAGGGAAACCCTGACCACCTGCGGCTACCTCCGCCGCCAGCGGGGTTTCCGGGTGACCGCGCTGGGCCGGCGACTGCTCGACGGCGCGAGTGGCACTCCTGGCGAGACCTTCCGGCGCCTCTTCATGGGCCGGATGGGCGTCCAGCGTCGCTGGCTCGATCGCGAAGGCGACCCGTTCCGAACGCCGCTCGGCCCCGCGCTCTACCTGCTCGCCCGGCGCGCGGGCGAGTGGATCGAGCAGCTCGAGCTGGACGCCGGCCTGCTGATCCCGTCGCTGGTGCCGCACGAGACACCCTTCCAGCTCGGAATGATGGCCTACCGGTGGGTGATCGCCCCGGCGCTCGACTTCGGCCTGGTGGAGTTCAAACCGAAGGCGAAGCTGCTCGACCCGAGCTACCTCAAGACGACGCCGCTCTTCGAGGACTTCGTCTCGTTCCGCTTCGAGGAGCCGGGCGCCGGCAGGCCGAGGCTCCGGTTGGTGCGATAGGACCTGACCCTTCAGGCAGAGACGGCTCAAGCGGCGCCGAGGAGGCCTTCCGCCGGGCGCTCGCAGTCGCCGAGGGGACCATCGCCGCCGCCGATCGGGCCACCGCCGCCGGGGCCTCGATTCCCCTGGGCGAGGAGCTCGACATAGTTCACCACTGCACAAGGTCGTCAACGAGGACGATGTCGCCGGCCTCCGGCAAATCCGAGAGACCCTAGCTGCGGCAACCGCCTCCCGAGACAGCTCAGAGCCCGCCGGCGAAGATGGCGCGGGGGCAATCCGTTAACCTCATGTTCACGGATAGCCCGCGACGGAGGTAGCTGCGCCCGCCGGCCGTTGACAGCGGCCGCACCCCTCCAGGATCGCGCCCGCCTCGCAGCCGAAGCAGCGCCCTGCCTCGGCGTCAACGCAGGGGCCGCTCGCGGCGGCGAGCAGGACGACCGCTGCCCCCCTCCCCGTGGAACTCCCAGAGTCGCCCGGGCATACCCTATTGGACTCTTACCGAGGATTCGACCATGGCAGACCGGAAGCCGGGTGTGGATTGGGCCGTTCGTGGCATCGTGGCTGTCGCGCTCCTGATCATGGGGGTGATCCCCAAGGTCACCAGCGACCCGACCCTCGTCGCCAACTTCGCCCGCTGGGGGTACCCCGACAACTTCTACTTCCTCATCGCGGCCGGCGAAATCGCGGGCGTGGCCCTGCTCCTCATCCCGCGGTTCGCGGGCTACGGGGCGGCGCTGATCGTGCTGCTGATGTTGGGCGCTACCGCAACCCACCTCCGCTTCGCCGAGTTCGGCTTCGCCCCGGTGCCGGCCACCCTCGGCGCGCTCGCCGCCTTCGCGGGTTGGCCCCGCTGGAAGCAGATGCGGGCGGCGCGGCGCTCGGCAGCGGTCTCGTGACAGGATGGCTCCAGCATTGCCCGGGCCGATGACCCACTCGCCGTGAGGGCGACGTCATCGGCTTGCGCTCCGGTCCGCCTGAGCGATCAGCCGGCGACAGCGGATTTCGTCGTGCGACGCCGTCCAGGTGGCCTGTCCGTCCTCGAGCCAGATGACCTGAGGTGAGGCGTGCGCCACACCGAGGGCCTCGGCAAGCGCGTCCGACAGGCGCCGCTCGGCCACGACGTCGACCTGGAACACCGGAATGCCGGGACGGCGCCGGGCGAAGGACCGCACCGCCCAGGCGGCAAACAGCGAGACAACGCACCGCGGGCTGTGCTTGTAGATCAGCACCGGATCGGCGCCCGCGGCCGCCCGCAGCAACTCGTCCAACGAATCGATGGTTCCAGGGCGAATGGGCATGAGCTGGCCGGTTGGAGCGCTCGGACAAGGCCGGACACGAACGCCTCGCCGCAGTTGCCGAAGTCGCGGCGCGGGGGGAAAGTTCCCACGCTCGGATCCCGCACCTCATCCCTGGAGGCACAGCTATGTCCGGCTCAGCAACGATCACGCGGCGCGCCGCGCGGCGCTCCGCCGCGCTCATCGGGATCACCCTGCTCGCGGGTCCGACGCCGGCGCGCGGCCAGGCGATCCCCTTCAGCCAGCACGGCACCGTCTCCCAGCGGGTTGGGCTGACCGACATCCTGGTCACCTACAACCGGCCGGTCGCGCGGGGCCGCACCCTGTTTGGCGAGGGGGGCGTGGTCAAGTGGGACCGGGTCTGGCACCCCGGCGCCGACTCGGCGACCCGGGTCGCCTTCTCCCGCCCCGTGCTCCTCTCGGGTCGCTCGCTTCCGGCTGGGGAGTACTCGCTCTGGCTGATTCCGCGCCCGCAGGAGCCCTGGACCGTGATCGGCGGCACGGCGGCCAGGGTCTTCCACACGCCCTACCCGGGCGAGGCGCACGACGCGATCCGATTCGAGGTTCAGCCCGAACCGGGAGCGCATATGGAGACCCTCGCCTTCTACTTCCCGCTGGTCGCGC
>JBFXAS010000174.1:0-11166 GCA_050184075.1 Gemmatimonadales bacterium | reverse complement strand
GCACGCTCGCCCGAGTCCATTGCCGCGGGCGTCCGATCGATCCCGCGGGCGACGGCCTGGTGTTGGGTCGGGTGCTGGATCGAGCCGGACGTTCGGTGTCCTCGGAAATCCGAGTGCGCTCGTCCGCGACCGCACCCATCCGTTCCGGCTACCGAACGGTCCTCGGCGAGGACACCATCGAGCTGGTCTTGGAGAGCGACGGCACGGGGCGGTTCGCGGTGTGCGGCATTCCGGGTGGGACCGAGATCACCGTGGCCGTCGCTCGCCGTCGCGGCGTCGATCCGACCCCGCTCCAGGTGCGGGCGGGAGAGGTCTCCCTCGTGGACGTGGTCGTCCCCTGACCCGTTCGCCTCAATCCTTGGTGAACACCTGAATCACCCCGCCCTCCACCCCGGTGCCGAAGCGCGTCGCCGCATCGAGGGACGACATCAGGCGAATCTCGCGGACCCGCTCGGCCGGGATCCGGTGGAGCACGTCGATCTCCTGAAGGGGCCCGTCGTCCACGCTCACCCGCGGCAGGTGCGGCGCGCCGCCCCTCGCCGCAGCCGTGCGCTTGGCACGCTCGACCTCCACCGCGGGGCCTCCGCCAGTGGTATCGCCATTCAGCTTGGCCGCCGGGCGGGTTGGATCGCCCAAGGTGGACGCGCCCCGGCCGACCAGGTAGCGGGGCCGGAGGTGGCGGATCAGCTCGAAGGCGTCTCGCGAGGCACCGACGACTTCGTCGATCTCGGCGAAGGTGATCAGGCCTTCCCGTCGTCTGGGCTTGGGCGCCGTCACCGAGAGCTCCGCGATCCGCTGAGCCGTCGGACTCAGCTCGACGTCGAGATCGAGAGTGTCGCTCCCGGTCAGCGCGACGACGGCGCGAACGGCCTCGAAGCCGGCGAGCTCCACCCGGAGGTCATACCGTCCCCCGGGTAGCCCGCTCAGGCTGAAGCCACCCTGGTCGTCCGTCCTGGTAGAAAGGGCAACCGCCCCTTCGAACGACACGATCGCCGCGGGCAGGGCGTCCGCCGTTTGGGCATGCCGAACCGTCCCGCGGACGACCGATTGGGCACTCGACTCGTTGGGGAGGATGAGGCCCAGCCACAGCGCGACCAGCACCACCGCCGCCGATCGGCTCATCGCTGCCTCGTCCAGAACAGCACCACCCCGCATACCGTGCCCCCGCTCTGGTATTGCATGGGCACCTCGGCGGGTCCACGATAGACCTCGATCGCCTCCAACTCGCGCGCCCGAAAGTCGTTGATGTCGGGCGGGTTGGTCGAGCCCGGGACCCATAAGCGGCGGCCGTCGATCGAGACCGTCGCGCCGCTCGGCGGGCGCCCCGGCGTCGTGACCTGCCCCTGGATGATGGTGGTGGATTGGGCAAACAGGGCGCCGGGCCAGCCCAACCCGAGCACGAAGACCCGTATGTTCCCGCGAGGTGCCAACGGCATCGTCGAGTCCTGCCCCGAAGGATCGAAGGTATCACAGGTGGCCGGCGGCCCCAAATCGCACAGCATCGGCGGAGATCCGCCTCCACCATCGCGGTGCGGCTGGAAGCCGCGAGTGACCTCGCTCCGAACGCTCTGCACCAGACCCAGGAAACGGCATCAAGGCCTTTTCCGGGGGTTGGGCCCGACCAATCGCCCGGCGACCGCTGACGCCAGCAGGCGACGGAAGGTCGGACACTCCATGTGACTCCGCGCCGGGCACTCGGCGGCGTGCCGAAGTCCGTCGCGCACCGCGCGGAGCCTTCGGATGGTGCGATCCAGCTCGGCTGCCTTGGCCGCGAGCAGCCTCCGATCGATCCGGACCCGCCCATCCGGGCTGAACATTCCCGCCATCTCATCGAGGGAGAGCCCCGCGGTGCGCCCCAGGGCGATCAGCGCCAGCCGCTCCAGCACCCGATCGTCGAACTGGCGCCGGAGGCCCCGCCTTCCGGTGGGAGCGATCAGGCCCTTCTCCTCGTAGAAGCGCAGCGTCGACGCCGGCACGCCCGACCGCCGCACCACCTCACCGATGTCCATGGCCACCCCTTGACCTCAAGTCGACTTGAGGTCGCATAGTGGAGCAGACATCGACCCGAGGCAAGAGTGGAGGGAGCCATGGCGACGACCAGGAGGACCGGAGACGATCAGCGCAACGCCTGGAACGGACCGAGTGGACGGGCCTGGGTGGAGACCCTGGACCTGCTCGACGAGGTGTTCGCCCCGGTCGAGCGGATGCTCTTGCGGGAGACGGCGGTCGGGCCCGGGGCCCGGCTGCTCGACGTCGGCTGCGGCACCGGCGGGACGACGCTGGCCCTCGCCCGGGTCGTGGGGCCCGAGGGCCACGCGGTCGGGATCGACGTCTCGGCGCAAATGGTCGCCGCGGCGCGAGCCCGGGTCCTTCCCGCGGCCGCCGCCGCCCGGTTCGTGGCCGCCGACGCCGAGGGGCACGGATTCGAGCCCGCGAGCTTCGACGCGATCGTCTCCCGCTTCGGCGTGATGTTCTTCGCCGATCCGGTTCGCGCGTTCGCCAACCTTCGAGGCGCGGCCGTGGGCGGCGCGCCGCTCCGATTCGTGGCCTGGCGGAGCGTCGAGGAGAACCCATTCATGACCACGGCCGAGCGGGCCGCGGCTCCATTGCTGCCGGACCTCCCGCCGCGGAAGCCCGACGCGCCTGGACAGTTCGCCATGGCCGATCGGGCCCTGATCGAGCGGGTGCTGGGCGAGAGCGGCTGGCGAGAGATCGAAATCCAACCGGTCGACCTGGTCTGCACCACCAGCAGAGACCAGCTGGTGCGCTACCTGACCTGGCTCGGTCCGGTCGGAGCGTATCTCCAGCAGGTCGACGACGCGACCCGCCGTCGGGTGATCGAGTCGATCCTGCCCGCCTTCGATCCCTACCTGGACGGCGGCGAGCTCCGCTTCACCGCCGCGTGCTGGCTCGGGAAGGCACGCGCCTGAACGCGGGGCCTGTCCACGCCTTACTTGGGTGAGCCGAGGGCCGTGGGTGCGGCCGGCGCTGCCGCGTCGCCCCTGACCATCTCGACCACCTTCCGTACCGCCGCGACCACCACGTCGGGGCGATCCACCTGGATGTAGTGCGTCGCGTCCGTCACCAGGACGTGCTCGCTCCGGGTCGACCACGAGGCTTCGTCTTCGTGCATCGCACGCCATTCCTCCTTGAAGCGAACCGCGGCCACCGAGTCGAGCTTGGCCACCGCCCGCTGGGCGCTGTCCATCGGGGCCATCGCGGTGAGCACGACGAGCGGGCGGTCGCCCAGATCGCGGAGCTTGCCACCCTGGGCGAAGGTGCTGTCGATGGCCTCCAGCTCGGCCAGCATCGGACCCAGCGAGGTGGGCACGTACGCCGCCATCGCTTCGGCGACCGGGCGCGGGATCTTCTCGCCCCGGTCGGTGGGCGCCAGCAACCGCACCAGACCGGTCCACGCGAGCTTGCCCGCGATCTTGTACGGTGCGATCGCGGCGTCCCCCTGGTCGGTGATCTTCGCGAAGCGCGCGACCTGATCCGGGTGCGACGCGTCGACGAAGACCAGACCGGCCACCCGGCTCGGGTAATGGCGGGTGAAGGTCATGACGTAAGGGCCGCCGAGCGAGTGCCCGGCCATGACCAGGGGCCCCTGCTCGCCCGCGGCGTCGAGGGTGGCCGCGAGATCCGTCGCCACCCGATCGGCATCGTGGGGCCCCGGCTTGTCGTCGCTCCACATGATGCCGGCCCGACTGTACCCGCAGACCCGGGTGAACGCCGCGATCGAGTCGTGCACCAGCGCCCAGGCGAGCGGCCCGTTCATGTCGAGGCCGGCCTCGAGCACCACGGTCGGCGAGCCGCTTCCCCGGCAGTCCAGCTCGATCCGCCGCCCGCCGATGTCGACCATTTGGCCGGCGGGTGGGAACTCGGCCCAGGCCCGCCGCCGAGCGAGCGCCTCGTAGCCCGCGCCCGCAGCGACAGCGACCAGGAGCAGCACCAGTGCCCCGAGCAGGATCCGCTTCACCCATTTCCACATTCGGTCACCTCGCCGCAGAGTCCCCAAGTCGAGTCCGCGATCGGACGCGAGAAGGGGAATCATACCGACCACCCGCTCGAGGGGTGAGAGGGAGCCGACGGACCGGCGCTGATGCTATTGAACGGAAGCAGCGCCCGCCGGACCGGGGTGATCTGCTGGCAGACCACGGACCGCATCCCGATCCTGGTCGCGAGCCTGGCGGCGGACCGGGGGTGGTCCGGTCAAATCGATCGGCGAGGCCCGGACCCGTCGACCGTGGGTATCCTGGATCGCCGGAGCGGACCCCGCGATCGGCGAGCCGGATTTCGCGCACGGGGCGGTACTGCCGTTCGGGTCGTCAGATTGGAGGAGTATATCGGGGGCCGCCGCCAAGGGCGGACCCACGGGCGCGACCCACACCGGGAGACGGGCCGTGACGACGGGAAGGAGACTCGGAACGACCGCGCTGGGAACGATCCTGTCGCTCGCCTCGTCGGGCTGCGCTCAAGGTCCCGCGGACCGGGGATCCGACGGAGGGGCGACCGGAATCGCCGAGATCTCGTACCGCAAGGTCAAGCACCAGCGTCTGATCTCCCTCGAGATCCGGGGTCGCGGGCCGTTCACCTTTCTGATCGACACGGGCGTCTCCGGCGCCGCCATCGACCTGGCGCTGGCTCTCCAGCTGGGCATCGAGCTGCCGGCAGAGGCATCGGCACGGGAGCCGGAAGTCCAGCCGATCTACCAGACCTGGATCACCGGCCTGGCCATCGGCACGCTCCGCCTGGACAGCCTCCAGGCGGCTGCGCTGCCGCTGGCCGCGTTCGGAGAGCGGCTCGGCGAGCCGCTCCACGGCGTGCTTGGCGACGGCTTCATGAACGGGCGGGTGATCCGGTTCGACGATGCCAGCGAGACGATCGCCTTCGGATCGTCGCCCCAGGCTTTCGAGGACGACTTCCGCGCCGCCGACTACGTCGTGCCCCTGGTGCTCAGCTCCAGCGGTGGCATGCCGCTGCTCGAGGTGACACTCGGTGACCGCTCGTTCATGGCCACGCTCGACATGGGATCGTCCCTCGGGCTCGAGGTCTTTACCCCCTACGCCGAGGAACTCGGCCTCGGACACGCGCGGGCCGAGTGGAAGCGCGACTCCGTGCTGGGGGGCAGCCTTGGGCGGGCCGAGATCCTCGACGGCGTCGTCGCTCGGATCGAGATCGGGCCGCTCAGCTTCCAGGACGTTCCGACCAGCATCACGCCGCCTCGCTCGGAGCGGAATCGGAAGGGCAACCTTGGCAACCGACTCTGGACGGGGTACGTGCTGACGCTCGACTACGTCGGAGGCCGGATCGCCTTCCGCAAACCGTGATCCGGCGCGGCGCCCCGACGAGGATCGCCCGCCGCTCGACCCGAGGCCACGTCACCTTCGGCCTGCGCGGCCCGCGATCCCACGGCGCGCGGGTTCCTTGTCGCTGGCGGCGCCCCTCCCTTAGCATTCGGCGCTTTCAGTCTCCGAGGCTCCGATGAAGACCCGGCTCGCTCCGGCGCTCGCCCCCGTCGCCGCGGGGTTGCTCCTGGCCTGCAGCGCGACCGGCAGATCGGCGGAGCCCGCGATCACCGCGGAGGGGATCGCCCGCCACCTGGCGGTCCTGGCCGACGACTCGCTCGCGGGTCGCGGCACCGGTCAGCCGGGGTATCGACAGGCCGCGGCCTACGTCGCCGACCAGTTCCGCGCGATTGGCCTCGAGCCCGGCGGCGTGGACGGCAGCTACTTCCAGCCGATTCGCTTCCGCGAGAGCGCGCTGGCTCCGGGCGGCGCCTCGGTCGCGCTCGGCGGAGGCCGAGCGGGGCGCCTAACGCCCGGCGCCGACTTCGTCGCGTCCCCCTCGCTCCGCGATTCGGTCCTCGAGCTGACCGGACCCGTGGTCTTCGTCGGTTTCGGCGTGAGCGCCCCCGAGCTCGGATACGACGACTACGCCGATCTCGACGTGAAGGGGAAGGTGGTCGCCGTGCTGTTCGGGGGGCCGCCCTCGCTGCCCCCCAACCCGCGCGCCCATCTCTCGGGCGCCGAGAAGCTCGAGGTCGCGGCCCGGCGCGGCGCGGCGGGCATGATCGCCCTCTGGTCGCCCGACCAGGAGCGGGCCGGCATGGCCTGGTCGTTCGTGGAGCGACTCTCGTACCGAAGTCAGATGTCCTGGCTCGAGCCTGACGGGAGTCCGCCTGCCGACCGACCGGCGATCCCCACGGGCGCCACCCTGAGCCCGGCCGCCTCGGCCGGACTCTTCGACGGGGCGCCGACCACCTTCGCCGCGGCGCTCGAGGCCGCTCGTGCGGGCCGACCGCTGGCCGTCGAGCTGCCGGTGAGCGTTCGAGTCAGCCAGCGGAGCACCTGGCACGAGGTCGAGGCCTCCAACGTGATCGCGCGGCTTCCGGGGTCGGATCCGGCGCTCGCCGACGAGTACGTGGTGTTCACGGCCCATCTCGACCACGACGGCATCGGCCCGGCGATCGCGGGCGACTCGATCTACAACGGGGCCATCGACAACGCCGCCGGGGTGGCGGCGCTGCTGGAGATCGCCCGAGCCTTCGCCATGGAGCGGCCCC
The DNA here is from genome assembly GCA_050184075.1 of Gemmatimonadales bacterium. GTDB lineage: Bacteria > Gemmatimonadota > Gemmatimonadetes > Gemmatimonadales > GWC2-71-9 > SHZU01. The sequence continues at coordinate 4,601 of JBFXAS010000174.1, read as the reverse complement.
GTCCCAAGCGATCGCTCCTGTTCATCGCTACCGCGGCCGAGGAGAAGGGGCTCCTTGGAGCCGACTACTTCACGTCCCACCCCACCGTGCCGATCGGCAGCATCGTGGCCGACCTCAATATGGACGGGAACCACCTGCTCTTCCCGACTCGGAGCATCGTCGCCCTGGGGGCGGAGATGTCGAGCCTCGGGGACGACGCCGCGGCCGCGGCCGCCGCGACCGGCCTCGAGCTGGAGACCGAGCTGATGCCCGAGCAGGCGTTCTTCGTCCGGAGCGACCAGTACCCCTTCGTGAAGAAGGGGGTGCCGTCGCTCTTCTTCATCAACGGGACCGAGAGCAGCGACTCGACCATCGACGGCCCCGCGGTGTTGTCCACGTGGCTGGCCACGGTGTATCACACGCCCAAGGACGACCTCGACCAGGCGATGGACTACTTGTCCGGCGCTCGCTATGCGGAGGTGGTCTTCCGGGTCGGAGCCCGGGTGGCCAACGCACCGACCCGTCCCTCCTGGACACCGGGCGACTTCTTCGGTGAGCGGTTCGGCAAGGGCCGCTCGACCCCGCCCACCCAGAACCGCTGATCTGGCTTCCGTGTCCCCGGTCCGGATGATCGGGGCCCCAGTGCGCTGGGGCTTGCGCTCTTCGCGCAGCCGATCCCCACCCCGGCCTCGGGCCTCGAGATAGGTCACGTCGTGCAGCAAGGCCACCGCGCGCTCGAAACCCCGCTGCGCCGGGGCCGTGCAGCTGATCGGAAAATCGACCCTGCCCAGCGAATCGCCGCCGCGCGGCTCGGTCCGGGCGGACGCCACGTGGGGCGCGGACCCCGAGGGCGCCAAGGAGCAAGGCGGCAGCCCCGCCCGCCCGGATTACCCTCATCGAATCCGCTCGACGAAGGAGTCGCCCGTGATCATGCGGACGACCTGCCCGTTCTCCTCCACGAAGCGGACCACCTCGCCGACCGGCCCGCCGCCCGTCGGCGCCACCATCCGGAACAACCCATCCCCGATCGGCTCGAGGCCCGTGGTGTTGCTGGCGCTCCGCCCCTCGGGATAGAAGAGCACCAACCGCTGGTTGAGCAGCACGACCTCCGTCTCGGAGCCCTGCGCGCTCCGGTAGCGCCCCGCGAAGCGCGCCCAGGCCGGATTCCACGCGACCACCGCCGGCTTGGTAGCGGTCGCCTTGGCGACGGCCGCGCCCACCGTGCTCATCAGCTGATCGGCGATGTCGCCCGGATCGGAGTCGTTGGTGTTGGTCAACACGATCACCCCGACCTTCGACGCCAGCTGGATGGAGGTGTTGGTCGTGTATCCGGGGTAGCCGCCGCCGTGCCCGATGTAGATCTGGCCGTCCTCCCGACTTACCGAGAAGCCGATTCCCTGCCCGCGGGTCCAGGTGCTCTCGAGCATTCGGACGCGGTGCATCTCTCTGAGCGAAGCAGTGCTCAGGATCCGATCGCCGCCGCGTGGTCCGGTCCGGAACTGCGCCGAGACGAACTTGGCCATGTCCTCGACCGAGGAGGTGATCCCGGTGGCGGCCGCCATCCCCCGCGCGTCGACGAACGGAATCACGGAGCGGTCCTGCCCCGGCCGGCGGGCCGAGTAGCCGGTGGCCAGGTCGGGCACGTCGCGATCGACGCTCGATCCCGTCATGGCAAGCGGGGCGAAGATGTGCTTGCCCACGTAGCTCGCCCAGCTCTCGCCGCTCACGGCCTCGATCACCATCCCGGCGACGGTGTAGGCGAGGTTGGAGTACTTCCACCGGGTCTCAGGTGAGAAGGCCGCCTGGCGCTCGGGAATCAGCTGGATCAGCTGGTCTCTGGTCGGAAACTCCCAGGTGGTCCAGTGGGCCCCGGCCTCTCGAGGCAGACCAGAGCTGTGGGTGAGGAGCTCCTCGATGGTGATCGGCGGATCGTCGGGCGCGGCAGTCTTCACCCGGAACCAGGGAAGGTACTTCACCACCGGGTCGTCGAGCTGGAGCTTGCCCTGTTCCCGGAGCTGCATGATCGCGGTCGCGGTGAAGAGCTTGCTGTGCGACGCCATCCGGAACTTCGTGGCGGGCGTCATCGGTCGCTTCGAGGCGAGATCGGCCAGGCCGAAGCCTCGGGCCCAGACCAGGCGCTGGTCGGCGACGACACCCACCGCGACGCCGGGCAGCTCGCGATAGCGGATCTGCCCCTCGATCCAGGAGGAAAACAGCCGAATGGCGGCCTGCACATCGGGATCGGCGGATGGGTCACCGGTCTGCGCCGCGGCCTGGGTGGCCATCGGGGTCGAGCAGAACCACAGGGCGACGAGCGCTCGCGAGACGGTCGCGCGGACGGTCAGCATCGGGCTACCTCGGGTTTCGGGACGAGAGCGTGGGCGCACCGGCCAGTCGTCCATCACCATACTGCATTCCCCGGAGACCGCCAGCGGGGGCCCGTCGGCGCACTTGCCATGCGTCTTCCGCGAACCGTATCCCTCCCCAGTCGCCACTCCCGGAACGGCCGATCGGGAGGAGTCCCTCCGACCGTGCCATCGGCCTCGGCCAGCCCATTAGCTGATCAGGCCCCAGGACGCCAACGGCTTCTCGACGCCCGCCGAAGGCGCCGAGGCCGGCGGACTTCGCACCTCCACGGCGACGGGTGGTATCGCGGCCAATCAGCCAGAGAAAAGGACGCCGGAGCCGGAGGGGTTCCTGGGGCGCGGGCGCGATGTTGGCTGGCGCTCCCCGAGCAGCTCCAGGTCGACCCGCGTCACGATCGTCGAACCGGGCAGCTCGCCCATCGCCCCTCCCCTCGGGCAGGCCGAGCGTTTCCCGGAGTGGATTGAAGCTTGGCCCCCTGGAGCGCGGCGACGATACCGCCCGATGGCTCTCTGGTCCAATCGAGCCCTCGGGAGGTGCCACGTTGCCGCGGGACCGATGAGGTCCGATCTTGGGCAGATGACACGCAAGCACACCCCTCTCGCCTGGATCGCGTTCGCGGCCCTGCTCGCCACCCCACTCTCGGCCCAGACCCCTTCACGCCGCGATCGGGGCAGGGCCATCGACTCGATCGTCGAGGCTGCCCGCACGGCGCGGTCGATCCCCGGCGTCGCCGTCGCCGTCGTCCGCGGCTCGGACACGATCTTGATCAGAGGCTACGGCCTGGCCGACGTCGAGAACGACGTCGCCATGACGCCGGACGCGGTCTTCCAGATCGCCTCGGTCAGCAAGCAGTTCACCGCGGCCGCGATCCTCCGACTGGCCGAGCAGGGCAGGCTCAGCCTGGACGACGATCTCACCCGCTTCATGCCCGACTTCGTCACCAGCGGTCGGCACGTCACTCTCTACCACCTGCTGGCCCACACCCACGGCATGCAGGAGTACAACCGGCCCGAGGTGCACGGCCAGCTCGCTCTACCGTTCGGCCATCAGCGCTTCCTCGAGCTGATGAAGGACCAGCCCTTCGACTTCCCGGTCGGAGAGCGCTACCTCTACCGCAACACCGGCTACTACTTCGCGGCGATGATCGTGGAGCAGCTGGGTGGGCGGGAGGGCTCGACCGGCGGGGGCGCCGGCCCGATCACCAGCCGGCGATTCGGCGACTACCTCGCGGAGCAGCTCTTCGAGCCGGCGGGCCTCGTCAGCACGTCCGACTGCCGCGATCGGCCCGTCGTCCGGCGGCGCGTGCATGGCTACGGCACCGAAGACGATCACCTCGTGAACGCCGCGCCGCTCCACTGGAGCTGGGCCCTCGGCGTGGGGAGCCTCTGCTCGACCGTGCGGGACCTGGTCCGCTGGAACGCCGCCCTTCATGGCGGACGGATCCTCGAGCCCGCGACGTATCAGCGGATGATCACGCCAGCCACGCTCAACGACGGCTCGCGCACCCAGTACGGGCTCGGACTCGGGATCGGCGAGCTCGCGGGCCGGCGATTGATCGCTCACGGAGGTGGCGCGCCGGGATTCTCGACCAACCTGGCGTATTTCCCCGACGAGCAACTGACGATCGCCGTGCTCACCAACCTGGAGACCGGTCAGGCTGGCGTGATCACCCGGGACATCGCGGCCGTGGCGCTCGGCAAGCAGCCATGACTGGGGCTCGGCAGCCCCACGCGGGTTACTTGCCCTCGAACGCTCGGGCGATGCTCTCCGCCAACCGCTTCACCATCGCCGTCTGGTCCTCGCCCTGGTTGCGGGCCTCGACCGTGATCACGTAGCGGTAGCGGGTGATGGCGGTGACCTTGGCGTCCTTCGAGTCCTTGTCGTACTCCTGCCAGCCCGCGCTGTGGGCCACGTCGATCGGGATGGAGCCCACCCTCTGGTGGTCGTCCTCCTGGCTGAAGCCCATCAGGAGCGGCGCCGCCATCATCCCGTAGGCCTGTTGGGTCCCGCCAAAATCCACCAGGGTCACTTCGATCTCCGGCGTGTTGCCGTCGGCGTCCGCCGAGCCCACCCAGGTCTGCTGGGTCTGCGACATCGAGAAGCCCGGCATCGACTGTTGGCTGCCCGAGGGACCTCCTTCGGCCGTGTAGCCGTCGACCGAGCTCGGGAGATACTTCTGCAGCTCGACGTAAGGCATCGCCACCGTGTCGCCCCGAGCGACTCGCTCCTGCTGGAACTGCTCGGCGGTCTCCATC
>JBFXAS010000173.1:0-11271 GCA_050184075.1 Gemmatimonadales bacterium | reverse complement strand
TCTTCGAGCAAGCTGACCCCCGGGAAGGGACCCGGCGTGGGTGCGTCGCTCCCGGCGAGGATCGGAACCCCGGCGCGGGCCAGCTCGCCGACGAGGGCCCGCCGCTTTCGCGCCAGGAGACCGGCCGCGGCTTGCGCCTCCTCGCTCAGTGGAGGGAGCCGCATCACCACGGTCTGGAGCTGACGGAGGCCCTCTGACCGGTAGCGCGCCATCGAGTCCACCGGGGTCGTCGCGGCGCCGGAGAACAGGCCGAGCACGGTGAGGGTCGGCGTGATCCAGGTGTGGTTGGCGAGCAGCGGCTCGATCAGCTCGGTCGAGCCTTTGGCATTGCAGCCGCCGAGCAGGAAGGTGATCAGGGGGGTCGGCCGGAAGCTCGCCTGCTCCTCGCTCGAGCAGATCGTGTCGAAACCGGTCAGGTGCTCGATGCTCCGCTGCCCCGCCGCGGCCGCCTCGGCCACCGTGACCGATCGCGGCACGTGACCGGCAAAGCTCCAGCCCAACTCCTTCACCCGCGCCGCGATGGCGAAATACCCCTCGCGCGGGATCTCGTTGTGCACCTTGACGAAGTCGACGCCGAGGCGACGCAGCGAGTCGACGCCGGCGCGCCCATCGGCGGCCGTTTTGACCAGGAGGTGGGGAAGGGGAGGCGAGACTCCGACCAAGTACGGTCCGGCCGCGACGATCCTCGGCCCGATCAGGGCTCCCCCGGCGATCCGCTCCCGCCAGGCTGCCACCTGCGGGAACGAGTCGTTCATGTCCCGGACCCCGGTGACCCCGACCAGCGGGTAGAAGCCGAGGAGCGGCTCGCCCCCAGGAATGCTGAGGTGGACGTGCATGTCCCAGAGGCCCGGCATCAGGAACCGGCCCCGCCCGTCCACCACGGCCGCGTTCGGCGGCAGCGGCTCCGTCGCCGCCGAGCCGACCGCCTCGATCCGACCGCCGGCAAGCACCACCCGCTGGTCGAAGCGGATCGAGCCCGCCTCGACGTCGACCACGCCGACGTGGTCGATCACGGTCCGCGGGGACTGGGCAGTGCCGACCGTGGTCACCACGAGGGCAAGAGCGAGAACGAGGGACGGCACCGATCGCATCAGATCTCCTGGAGGCTCGAGGCAGACAGATGACGCGTCCGCGGCCTGCCAGGTTTCGGCCCTGGCCTTGCCGCCGCCGCTGGCCGTGCCTTTCGTGTCTGTCCAGGACACCGACCGTTCACGAGGGCACGAGATGAGCTCGATCAACCTGGCCGAGAAGCTGGCGAGCTTCGCCGAGCATTGGAGCCCGCGCACCGTGGGCCAGTTCAACGGCCACGACCTGATGCTGGCCAAGATGCGGGGCGCCTTCATCTGGCACTCGCATCCCGACACCGACGACTTCTTCCTGGTGCTCTCCGGGCGGGTGACCATCGAGCTCCGCGATCGGGCGATCTCCCTCGGCCCGGGGGAGCTCTTCGTCGTGCCGCGGGGCGTGGAGCACCGGCCGGTGGCCGAGGAAGAGGCTCACGTGCTCCTGATCGAAAAGGCCGGCACCCCCAACACCGGCGACCCCGCCACCGCCGCTCCGCGCAAGCTGATCTGAGCGGAAGCCGCCTCCGGCGCCCCGGGCGGGCCGTTCCTGCAACCTTTCCGGCCCGAGCCGCGTCTACTCTCGGTAAGCGAGAGATAGGGGCGACCGATGGGCACCGACAGCTCCGTCATCCGGGGCACGCTCGACATGCTGATCCTCCGGACCCTCCAACTCGAGCCGATGCACGGCTGGGGGATCGCCGAGCGGATCGAGGCCCGTTCGGACGAGCTGCTCAAGGTCCAACCCGGGTCGCTCTACGCCGCTTTCCACCGCCTCACCCGCGAGGGGTGGATCCGCTCTTACTGGGCCAGGACCGAGAACGGTCGCCGGGCCCGTTACTACGCGCTCACCAAGGCCGGCGAACGGCAGCTGGCCGTCGAGACCGAGCATTGGCATCGGTTGGCCGCCGGGGTGGCGCGGTTCCTGGCGTCCGAGTCCTGAGGCGGGAGGTCCCACGATGCGCTGGTCGACCGATCTCTGGTTCCGGATCCGCGCCTTGCTCCGTCCCCGGGCGATGGAGCGGGAGCTCGACGACGAGTTCGACTTCCACCACCAGATGCAGACGGAGAAGCTGATCCGGGAAGGCGTCGCCCCGGAGGAAGCCGCCCGCGAGAGCCGGCGGCGGCTCGACGGCGCCGTCCGGCCCCGGCAGGAGGTGCGGGACGCCTGGGGGGTGGGACTGCTGCGCGACTTCCTGGTCGACGTGCGGCACGCGCTCCGGCAGTTTCGCCGCCGCCCGGCTTTCTCGGTGCTCGGGATCCTGACCCTCGGCGTCGGACTCGGCGCCACGATCGGGCTCTTCGGCGTGATCAGCTCGGTGCTGGTGCGGCCGCTCCCGATCGCTGACGAGGCCGGCGTTCGGGTGTTCTGGGGCGACTACGATTGGCGCGGTGTCGAGTTCGACTTCGTCAAGGAGCGCACCCGCGCGTTCCAATCGTTGGCGGCGTACTCCGCCGACGCCTCGACCCTCCGGGCCGAGGGCGGCTCCAGCGTGATGCTCACCGGGATGACCTCAGCCGAGTTCTTCGACGTCCTCGGCGTGGCCCCCGTGATGGGTCGGACCTTCCGGGCCGGCGAGGACCGCCCCGGGGCGGAGCCCGTGGCGGTGCTGAGTTACCGCGCCTGGCAGCAGGAACTGGGCGGGGATCCCTCGGTGGTCGGCCGGAGGATCGTGTTGAACGGGCGCCCGGTCACGGTTATTGGGGTGATGCCCCGCGAGTTCTATTTTCCGACACCCGAGTTCCGGCTCTGGGTCCCGCTCGAGCTCGACCCGGCGAGCAGCGAGTACAACGGCAACGGCTGGTTGGTGCTGCTGGGTCGGGTGCGGTCGGGCACCAGCGAGGCGCAGGTCGATGACGACGTGGCCGCGATTGCCCGGGCTCTGGGGCAGCGCTTCACGTATCCTGCCGCCTGGGACAAGACCAAGGGGCGGTCGCCCGTCCGGTCCGGGAGTATCTGGTCGGGAACGTCCGGCCGGCGCTCGTCCTGGTCTTCGGCGCCGGCGCATTGCTCCTCCTGATGGCCGCGGCCAACGTCGCCGCGCTGGTGCTGGCCCGAACCACCGACCGGAGCCAGGAGATCGCCCTGCGGGCCGCGTTGGGCGCGGGCCAGGGACGACTGGCCCGCCAGATCGTGGCCGAGGCGCTCACCTTCTCGCTCCTCGCCGGCGGGGTGGGCCTGACGGCGGCCAGTCTCGGCTTCGATGCGCTGGTGGCCGCCCTCCCGTTGAAGGACGGCCTTTCCAGCGAAGTCTCGCTCGACTGGAGTGCCTTCCTGGTGGCGCTCCTGCTCGCTTCGGCGGTGGGCCTCTTGGTGGCGATCGCCCCGGTTCGCGACCTCCTGCGCGGTCGGCTCGCCGGGGTCTCCGGCGCCCGCGGCTCGATCCGGACCGGGAGCGCGAGTGGGGTGCATCGCGGCCTGGTCGGTGTGGAGGCCGGGGTGGCCACGCTGCTCGCCGTCGGCGCGCTGTTGCTGATCCGCTCAGTCTCGGCGCTTCTCGCGCTCGACCTGGGCTTCGATCCCAAGGGAGTCGTTGCGGTGGATCTGGCCGCCGCCGGCGAGGACTTCCCTTCGGCCGAGCGGGCGCGGGCCTACCGAAGCGTCCTCGATCGGGTGGCCGCAATGCCCGCGGTCGAGGGCGCCGCGTACATCAATCGGCTCCCGGTGCGCGACGACGGCTGGCAGGGTCCCGTGTCGATCGAGGGCAATCCCGATCTCCAGGGGCCCACCGCGCCCAACGCGCTCTATCGCCGGGTGTCGTCGGACTATTTCAGGGTGATGGGGATCTCGCTCTCGAGCGGCCGCCTGCTCGAGCCGACCGATCGCGAGGGTAGCGAGCTCGTGGCGGTGGTCAATCGCCGGTTTGCCGAGCGGGCGTGGCCTGGGCAAAGCCCGCTCGGACGCCGGGTGCGATCCCTGGTCGTCGGCGATTCGATGACCATCGTCGGCGTGGTCGAAGAGGTCCGCTCGACCGCGGTGACCGGAGACAACCCGTTCGTGCTCTACGTCTCCGACCTGCAGGCCGGGATCCCGACCTACAGCACGCTGGTGGCCCGGGTGCGAGGTCCGACGGCGCCCCTGATCGGCGCAGTGCGGCGGATCGCCGCGGAGGTGGATTCGCGAATCGCTGTCAATCGGCCGACGACCATGCCGGAGGTGGTGACCACGGCGTTGGCCGAGCCGCTGCAGCTCCGTTTCTTTCTGACCCTCTTTGCCGCGCTCGCTCTGGGTCTCGGTCTGGTCGGGGTCTACTCCGTCGCGTCGTACTCGGTCTCGAGGCGCCAGACCGAGCTCGGCCTCCGGATGGCGCTCGGCGCCTCGCCCCGACAGGTGCTCCGCCAGATCATGCGCGAGGGGGTCGTGCCCGTCGCGGTCGGCACCGCGGCGGGTCTGGTCGCGGCGATGATCCTGGCGAGGCTCGCGACCCGCTTCCTCTACGGCGTCTCGCCCCAGGATCCGCTCAGCATGAGCGGCGCGGCGCTGGCCCTGCTCTCGGCCGGGATGATCGCGGCGCTCCTTCCCGCGCTCCGGGCCTCCCGGGTCAGTCCGGTGGAGTCGCTCCGGGCGGAGTGAGCGCCCGGGCGGCGTCGATTGCGCCGGATCTGCGGCGGATCGGTGCGGCCCGTGGCGCGGTGCCTCCTAGCTTCGAGCCATGAGCTCGCGCGAAGCTGGGTTCACGCTCTTCGAGGTTGTGCTGGGTGTCGTGCTGCTCGGCATGGCCGGCGCGCTCGCCGCGCGCGGCGGCTCGGCCCTCGCCCGCTCGGTCGAGCAGGGCCGGCGCTGGTCCGCTGCCGCCCTGCTTGGCGCGACGGCGCTTGCCCGGATCGAGCGGAGCTACCGCCTCGGCGCTCCGAGTTGTGTGGTGCCGCCGGCGGGGGCGCTGGTCGACCGGGGCGTTCGGGTCTCCTGGGCCGCGACGGACCTGGGCGACGGGATCGACCTCGCGATCGAGCTCCGCACCGGGGGCGCGGGTCGCGGGGTCGACACCGTTCGGTCCAGGATCGGCTGCCGATGAGCCGTCGTGCGGGCTTTTCGCTGGTCGAGCTCCTGGTGGCGATGGTGGCGGGCTTGCTGGTGATCACGGCCTTCGCCCGGCTCGCGGATCGGGTGCTCTGGCACGCGAGGGCCCGCGGCGAGAGAGCGGGAGTGATCTCCACCCTCCGAAACGGAGCCACCCTGCTCGAGCGCGAGCTCGACCAGGGTGGCGCCGACAGCGTCGCCGGTCCCGATCTGGCGGTGGCCGGTGGCCGCGTCACGTACCGCGCGCCGCGGGGTGTGCGGTTCAGCTGCCGCGTCGCGGTCGACACGATCGTGGTCGCCGCCGACACGGCGGCCGATTGGAGCTCGCGGGCGCCGGCCCCCGGGCGAGACAGCCTGTTGCTCTATCTCCCGGGCGACTCGACCTCGGCCATCGACGCCTGGCTCCGGCTTCCGCTGGCCGCCACCCGGCCCGGCGTCTGTCCGCTGGGCCATCCCGCCCTCGCGCTGATCACGGTGCTCGATTCGAGCACCATCCTCGGGCGGCGGATTCCACCACAGACCGCGGTCCGGGTCTTCGAGTCGGTCGAGGTCAGAGCCTACGGTACTACGCTGGGCTGGCAGCTGGGCCTCGAGGAGCGATCGGCGGGAGCGCTGATCCAGCCGGTCGCCGGGCCGCTCCTGCCCGGAGGCTTTCTGGCCTCCCCCCTCGACTCGGCCGGAGGCCCGGCGAGCCTGCCGTCGGACGTCGCGGCGCTGGACGTCACGCTCCGGGCCTCGCCCGCGCGCTGGCTCGCGGCCGCGCTCGGCTCTCGCGGCCTATTGGCCCACGACAGCGTTCGGGTCGAGATTGGAGTCGGGCGTCGATGATCGTGTTCCTGCTCGCCGCGATGACCCTGATCGGCCTCGCGCTCGGTGGCGCGCTGCCGGCGGCGGGTGGGGCGATCCGGGATGGGCGGTCGGCGGCCTGGGCTCTCGAGGCGGATGGCGCCGCCCGGTTGGGGATCGAGGCCGCGATCGGGTCCGGCTGGACCGCCGGGGCAGCCCTCGCGCCGCCGGGTGGACGGATCCCGCTCGGGGTGGTCGCGGTCGGACCGCGGAGCACGGTCGCCGCGTCGGCGCGGAGACTCGGCGGACAGGCTTGGGTACTCGAGGCCCGCGGGGAAGTCCGGGACGCAGGTGGGGGCCTGCTCTCGGCCAGTGAGGTTGGCTTGCTGGGCCGACTGGTGCAGACCCCTGCAGACACGATCCCGCGCTTCGTCGCCGCCAGCCGGGGCTGGTTTCGGCGACCTCCCTAGCGGAAAGCGAGTCGGGTAGGCGGACTTCGCCAGGCCGGACCGGGGTGGCAGGGTTGGGACCAGATGCAGGTGGTTGCCACTTTTCGGCTAAATCGTTCACCTGGAAGGTCTTAGGCGGAACGCTGCGATCCCTGGCATAACGGTTGCCCGCGGTGCATGAACTTGAGCGAGCGCTGTTCGCGCGTGATCGGAGCAGCTGGGGCCGCGTCGAGCTGGAAGTGACTCTGTAAGTTGTTGATTTATAACAACGTACACGCTTCGATCCGAATGGGTCGTTTGCTTGACAAAAGGTTGCGCTAACCCTAGCGTGACCGTCAACCATCTTGGCACTTGGGCCGACGAATGGCACTTTTCAGCCGCTCTCGCACCACGGTTGGGCTCGACATTGGCAGCGGGCTCATCAAGCTGGTCGTGGTCAACCATGGCTCTGGCGAGCCGGTGCTCGCCAAGGTGGCGATGGTCAATGTGGTGGACGACGCGATCGTCGAGGGCGAGGTGATGGATCCCGGGATCGTGGCTGAGGCCATCAAGAGCCTCTTCGATCAGGCGGGGATCAAGCCCAAGAACGTCGTCACCGCCGTCGGTGGTCGCGACGTGATCATCAAGAAGATCCCGATGGATCGGATGAAGGACGCCGAGGCGCGGGAGCTGATCCGCTGGGAGGCGGAGCAGCACGTGCCGTTCGATATGGACAACGTGGAGCTCGACTTCCAGATCCTGGATCCGGAGTCGGACGGGCTCCAGATGTCGGTGCTGCTGGTGGCGGCGAAGCGGGAGCTGGTGGAGACCAAGATCGCGCTCCTCAGCGACATCGGAGTCACGCCCGAGGTGGTGGACGTCGACGCCTTCGCGCTGCACAACGCCTTCGAAGTGAACTATCCCGATGCCATGAAGGGCATCGTCGGGCTGGTTAACATCGGCCACGAGATCACCAACGTCAACATCCTCGACGAGGGCGTGCCGGTCCTGACTCGAGACCTTCCGGTGGGCACCCGGCGGTTCCGCGAGGACCTCCAGCGGGAGCGCGGGCTCACGGCGGAGGCGGCGGAGAATCTGCTCAAGGGCTTCGAGCAGGACGAGGCGCTCACCCCGTTTCTGCAGAGCCGGGGCGAGGAGCTCGCGGTCGGGATCGAGCGGGCGGCGGCCTTCCTTCAGACGGCCAGCCGTTCCTCGGCGGGGATCAATCGCCTGTTCCTCTCTGGTGGCGGCGCCCGAATCCCGGGCCTCGCCAAGACGCTGGCCGACCGGCTCAAGATGTCGGTCCAGCTGGCCAACCCGATCGAGCGGGTGCAGGTGGCTGACGGAGTGTTCGATTCGATGAACGTGGACGAGGTGGCGCCGCTGTTGATGTTGCCGGTGGGCCTCGCCCTGCGCCAGGCGGCGTGACCGCCTAACCGCGAGGGGATACGACGCGCCGATGATCACCATCAATCTGAAGCCGGGAGCCAAGCGCTCGAAGTCGGGCAAGTCGCCGTTGGCGGCGAGTCTGGCCCGGGTCAAGTCGCTTGGCGAGCAGATCAAGGATCCGTACCGGCTCGGGGCCCTGGTGCTGGGCACCGCCTGGCTCGGGTTCGTGGGAGTGAGCCACCTGAGCACCTCCGCCGAGCTGTCCGACCTCGAGCCCAAGCTGGAGCAGGCGCGGGCGGAGTATCAGCGGTTCCGAGGGTTCCTCGGCGAGAAGCGGCGGCTCGAGGCCGTCCGCGATTCGATTCTCGCGCAGGTCAACACGATTCGCTCGGTCGACGGCGATCGCTACGTCTGGCCCCACATCCTCGACGAGGTGGCCCGGGCGGTCCCGCCGTTCACCTGGCTGACCGACATCGCGTTCCTGACCGCGGCCACCCCGCCGGTCGCGGACTCGCTCGGCGGCGAGCCCGAGATTCCGCCGGTCCAGATCCAGGTGACCGGCCGCACCGTCGACCTGCAGGGCTACACCCGCTTGCTCCGTCAACTCGAGGACTCACCCTATCTGGCCGACGTCACCGCGATCTCGGCCAACACCATCATCGAGCAGGAGCGGGCCGTCACCGCCTTCGTGCTCAAGGCGACGTTCGCGCGGCCCCATCGGGCGCCGGCCCTGCTCGAGGCGCCGGCCACGGCCGAGCCGACGGCCGTGGCCCAGTCGGGAGGGGAGTGATCCATGGGTCTGCTCGACAATCCCAAAGCGACGCCGATGCTCGGCCTGCTCTTCGCGGGGCTGCTGGGCTACCTCTTCTACACGGGTGACGTCGTCGACTCGATCGGCGTCGAGGGCATCCCGGTGAAGAAGGAGCGGATCACCATCCTCGAGGACTCGATCACCTCGCTCCAGGCGCAGACCGACAGCGTCAAGAAGGACCTGGCCAGCGGCACGATCGAAGACCTGAAGAACCGGATCGAGGCCTATCGCGGCTCGCTGGTCCGGCTCCGGCAGCTGGTGCCCGAGCGGAACGAGGTCCCGAACCTGCTCGACGACATCTCCACCCGCGCCAAGATCCGCGGGGTGAATCTCTCGGAGTTCGTGCCGCAGCCGATGGCGGCCGGCCCGACGCCGTTCGACACCTACGCGCATCGGATCTCGGTGGTCGGTCGCTACGACCAGATCGGCGAGTTCCTCTCCGACATCGCGAGTCTCCGGCGCATCATGGTGCCGTACGACCTGACCGTGAGCTCCGCGCAGGGTCTTCAGGCCCGCGCCCTTGGTGACACCACCGGCGCGCTGCTCGAGGCCAAGTTCCAGATTCGGACCTACGTCAAGGGACAGGCGGCCCCGGAAGGAGAACCGCAGAGTGGCCACTAGACATCTCCTCCGCACGCTCGCGCTCCTGGCCTTCGTGGCCGGGTGCGGCGGCGACGAGGGCGGCACCGAGGTCGTGCAGGGCGCCCTCGACACGCCGCCTGCCCCGAGCCCGACCAGCACCCCGGTCGAGCCGGCGGTCGGCGGTGACTCCGCCGCCGCGCCCTCGACCGAAGCGCCTCCGCCGGCCGCGGCGCCGTCCGGCGCCACGCCGAGCACCGAGGTGGCCGAGGTGGACGCCGCGGCGGACAGCTCGGCGTCGCTCAACGCCAACAAGGACGCCTTCTCGGACGCCCAGGTGGTGCGCGAGGTCTTCTCGTACACCGGTGGCAGCCGCGACCCGTTCGTCTCGCTGCTCGAGATCAGCCGGGTCGGGCCGGAGCTGCCCGACCTCTCGCTGGTGGCGATCTACTACGACACGCGCAGCCCCTCGAACAGCGTGGTGGTGATGCGGGAGAAGGTCAGCAGCAAGCGCCACAATCTTCGCCAGGGCGATCGGATCGGCCGAATCCGCGTCGCCAGCATCCGTCCCAAGGACGTGACGTTCACGATCGATGACTTCGGCACGGATCGTCAGGAGACCCTGACGCTTCGCAAGCAGGAGGACACTCCATGACGTTGAGCTCCTGGTCGCTCGTCGCGACGGCCCTGGTCTTTTCGGCCGTCGCGCCCCCGGCATCCACGGTCGCCACCGAAGGCAGCGAGGTGAGGACCGTGAGCCTGGTTTCGAACCAGGGCCGGGCCGAGCTGCTGATCCAGCTCCAGGGCGCCGTGTCGGTGTCCGACATGACTCTCGACGATCCCGCGCGGATCGTCCTCGATCTGGACGGCGCGGTGCTGCCGGCCGACTTCCGCGACGACTACGACGGCGTCAACCGCGCCGGCGTGGTCGGGATGCGGGTCCGCCAGTACACCCCGAGCACCGTGCGGGTCGTGCTGGTGCTCGATCGGCTGAAGCCGTACGAGGTGGAGCGGGGCGACGCGGCCGTCAAGGTCAGCTTCGGCTCGGATCAGCCTTTCGCGGCCTGGTCGCTGGGTGACGCTGCGCCGGCGCCGAGCGTCCTCGCGGTCCGGCCCACCCGCCAGTCGATCCAGCCCGAGGTGATCGAGGCGCCGACCGCCGAGACGCCGGCCGCCGAGACGCCGGCCGTGGCCGAGCCGGAGCCGGAGCGGGCGCTGATCCGGACCTCGCCGCTGATCCAGCGACAGGAGCCCCGGATCACCGTCAGCTGGGACAACGCGAGCATTCAGGAAGTGATCGCCGGCTTCCAGGCGATCAGCGGCCGCTCGATCATCCTGGGCAAGAACATCGACGCCCAGGTGACCGCCGAGATCCGCGACAAGCCGTGGCCCGAGGCCTTCAAAGCGATCCTCGGCGCGTACGGCCTCTCGGCGCAGGAGGTCGAGGGCGGGATCATTCGGGTCGACGCGCCCGAGACCCTGGCCGCGATCGACTCGCTCGAGCCGCTCGAGCACGCGGTGGTCCGGATCAACTACGCCGCCGCCGGCGACCTGGTCGGGACCGTCCAGGGCGTCATCAGCAAGCGCGGCACCGTGGTGGCCGACACCAACACCAACTCGCTGATCATCACCGAGTCGCGCTCGACGATCCCGACCATCCGCGACTTCGTCACCGGTCTCGACGTCCGTCCGCCGCAGATCGCGATCCAGGCGAAGATCATCTTCGTCGACCGCACCGACGTCGAGCAGCTGGGCTTCAAGTACGACCTGGCCACCAACGGCCAATTCTACAACAAGATCGTCCAGCGGCCGGACCCGAACAACGAAGGCCAGCCCTTCGACCCCGGCGTCAACGTGGTCGACTTGGGCGGCGCCGCCATCTCGGCGATCGCCAACGCCGACGCCTTCATCGCGTCGTCCGCGCTCGACCTGACCTACTCGATCGCGCTCGGCGGCTTCACGCTCTCGAGCTTCCTGCAGGCGCTCGAGCGGGTCGATCTGACCGACGTCCAGTCGGAGCCGATCATCACCACCAAGGACAACAAGCTGGCCAAGCTCCTGGTCGGCGAGGAAATCCCGGTCCGCGTCGTCGACGCCGGATCGATCGGCGGCGGATCCGGGCAGGCGCCGCGCGCCACGGTGCAGTTCAAGCAGGTCGGCATCATGCTGAACGTGACGCCGCACGTCACCAACAAC
>JBFXAS010000172.1:0-11353 GCA_050184075.1 Gemmatimonadales bacterium | reverse complement strand
GAAAGCGGCGAGGGCGCCGATGGTGGCGTGCCGCGCGGCGACGGGCACGAGCAACGCCACCCGGAGGTCGGCCGGCAGCGCGTCGACGGGGTGGCTCCGGGAATCGGCGTCCATGTCGTCCGTCGATACGCCTTCTCCCTGGGACACGACCCAGCCGACCAGCGTTCCGTACACCGGCAGCAGGCGGCCGAGGATGGCCTCGGCGCGACCGTTCGCGGCGACCACCTGGAAGAAGTCGCCCATGTCGGAGCGGATCAGGAGGGCCGCGCCGTCGGCCTCGATCAGGCCCGGCACCCCGTCGGCGACGGCCGTGAAGAGCTGATCGGCGGAGCGAATGGCGAGCAGGGTCTCGGCGACCTGGTGCAGCCGCTCGAGGCTCGGACCCGGATCGGTGGGCATCGCGGGCGGCTCAGGGATCGGACGGTCGGATATCGATCTCGCTGGGCGTGGCCCGGCGGGGGAGCTGGAGCGCCGAGAGCACGGCGGCGGCGACATCCTCCGGCTTGAGGATCCGGTCGAGCTTGGGGTTGAGCGTGTCCTGACCGCGCATCATCGGGGTATCGACGCTGCCGGGACAGACGGCGATCACCCGGATGCCCTGATGGCGGAGCTCGAGCATCAGGGTTCGGCTCAAGCCCAGGACGGCGTGCTTCGAGGCGCTGTAGGCGGCGGCCCCGCGGACGGGGTTCTTCCCGGCCAGGCTCGCGACGTTGACGACGTCTCCCTCGCCGGCTGCGATCATGCCCGGCAACACGGCGCGGGTGACGAGATAGAGACTCCGCACGTTGGTGCGGAAGGTCGTGTCCCATTCGTCGAGGGTTTGCTCCAGGAACGGCTTCGGGATCAGAACGCCGGCGTTGTTGACGAGGGTGTGGACGGGGCCGAGCGCTCCGGCCACGTGGGCGGCGAGGCGCTCGACGTCGGCGGGCTCGCCCACGTCGGCGGGGATGCCGGCGGCCTCGATGCCGTCGCTGCGGAGCGCCGCGAGCAGGTCGTCGACCTTGGCGGCGGTCCGCGCGGTGACGCCGAGCGCGAAGCCCGCGCGGCCGAGGGCGAAGGCGGTCGCGCGGCCGATGTCCTCGGTGGCGCCGGTCACCAGGGCCACCGGCGGCCGCGGATCGATGGGGGGGTGGATCACCCCGGGAATGTGGGCGAGGCGGGACGCGGCGGGTAGGGCCCCGCCGCGGATCTCCGGCCCAGACTCAGGGCAACGCGCGGGGCCGGGCGGCTTCCACCTTCCGGGCCATCAGGCCGATCAGCTCGAGGTTGGTGAACGGCTGCCAGCCGTGTGGCTTCATGGGCCGGCCGTACTCGAAGACCGCGTCGGCGCCGAGCCGCTTCATGGTCTTCTCCATCTCGTAGACGCCCAGGTTGAGATAGTAGTTGTCCATGTCGCCGACGTAGACGTGAATCTTGCCGTTCAGGTCGCGGCCGATCTCGCTCCAGCGCTCGTCGAGGTAGTGGGTGAGATCGTAGCCATTGTCGCGCCAGTAGGCGGCGACCGACTTGTCGATGGTGCCGGTCATGCGATCGAAGAGCGGCTTGGGGTAGCCGTCCTCGGCCACGGGCCCGTACGCGGCGTCGTAGGCCTGGAGCTGCTGGCCGCCACGGACCCGGGTGCCGAGCACCTCTTCCAGGCGCGCCATTTCGCGGACCCTGGTGCCGGGCTGGCCGTCCTCGCCCCGGCTCATGTAGCGCTCGCGGGGCATCCAGTCGTTGGGGCCCCGGGTGTTCTGCACGAACGCGTTGGTGTCGGCGTAGTTGTCGATCATCTGGTTGCGATGAAAATCGACGCCGTCGGGATACATGGCCCAGGTGCCGCCGAAGAAGCGCGGGCGATGGATCTGGAGCGCGAGCGCCTCCCAGCCGCCGGTGGAGCCGCCGGTCAGGAAGCGGGCGTAGGACTCGGGGATCAGGCGGAAGCGCCGCTCCAGCTCGGGGATCAGCTCGTCGATCAGGGCGTCCTGATAGGGCCCCATGTTGGCGGAGTTGACCGCGTAGGAGTCGTCGTAGTAGGGCGTCGGGTGCTGGAAGGTGATCGCCACCATCCGTGGCGCGTCGGGTCCCATCCAGCCCCGGGCGAACTCGTAGCCGGGCTCGCGGCTGGTGCGCTCGAGCCGGCGCTCGCGCGACTCAGCGGTCTCGGGTTGGCCGTCGGGATTGAAGCCGAACGGGGCGCCGAGTCCGAAATGGCCCTGGATATAGATGGCGGGGTAGCGGGTGCCGGGGCTCTCGTCGAAGCCGCGGGGCAGCAGCACCGTGGCGCCGAGGAAGACGGGGCGGCCCCACCAGTCGGAGAGCAGCTTGCTCTGGATCTTGATCCGCTTGACCCATTTGGTGTCGGGCGGGACCTCGACCGGCGGGATGGTCTCGGTGAGCCGCACGGTCAGGCGGCTGGTCTTGGGGTCCCAGCGGACCCGCTCGGGCTTGGAGATCAGGTTGCCGGGGGTGCGGTTCCAGTGGCGGCCTTCCCACTGGTCCCAGGGGACCCAGATGGTCTTGCCGTGCTTGGGCGTGACCTTGGTGTAGCGGACCAGGAGAGCTTGGACCTGGTAGTCGCCGGCGGGGAGGTCGGCCAGGGTGGGGGTCGGGAAGCCCATGGTGCTGGCGGCGATCGTGGTGGAGCCGGTCGGGGCGAGGGCCTCGACGTCGACCCCGAAGAAGGGGACGCTGTTGTTGTAGCCGCCGGCCTGGAAGCGGGGCTCGCTGGCGTCGTCGCGGCTGAAGATGACGAAGGCTCGGCCCGTGACGGTCCCTTCGAGGAGGCCCGGGGCGATCGAGACGGTGACCTGCTGGGCGGCGGCGGGGGCTTGGACCGCGAGCGCGAGCAGGGTGGCGAGGGCGAGGGAGCGACGGCGCATGGGTGGACCTCCGGTCAGGCGCCTTGGGGAATCGGGTTGTCGGGGGGAATGTAGCGGCGGAGGCGGCGGCTGGGGCTTTGGGGCCGGCCGACATGGCCCGGTGGGTTGGAGCTCACGCTGTGCCGACGAACTCCATATGGCTGCGAGCGGTGCCCGCAAACCTTTGTGCCCTCGTCGTTGGCGCCGCCCTTGGCGAGGCTGGCCGATGCGACTGCAGCCCTGGGGGCGGCTCCAGCCGCGTTGGACGACGGGTGGAGGTGGAAGCGCCCGCCGGGGGCGGATCTGACGGTTCGATCGCTCACCAGTCACGAATCGAGGTCGAGATGAAGGTCGGCATCGCCGCCGCGCTTCCAATGCTGTTCGGGGTCCCGGCCCTGCACGCTCAGGCCGACCAGCGGGCCGCGGACTCCGCCAGCATCGTCGGCGTGGTCGCCAACTGGGAGCGGGCTTGGACGGAGCTCGACGCGACGCTCGCGGCCCAGGACTACGCGGCCGACGCGGACTGGACCAACGCGTTCGGCATGCGGCGGATCGGGCGGGACAGCATCGAGGCGTTGCTGACCACCGTCTTCCAGCTGCCGTTCGTGGTGGCGGGGAGCACCGAGTACGAGTATCACGATCTGCGCTTCCTCGCCGAGGACGTGGCGGTGCTGCGGAGCCGCGCGATTCGAACGGGGCAGGAGCTTCCCGACGGTACCGTCGAAGAGCCGAGGCGGATCAATCATCTTCGCGTCCTGGTTCGGCGAGAGGGGCGGTGGCAGATCGCGAGCCACCTGATCGGAGACGAGCGGACTCCGGGCAATCGGCGGTGACGTCCGTCGACCGGGATCGCCTCGGGCTGGCGGCGCCGCTCCGGGTCAGGGCGGGGGGCGATGACCTCGTGCGGGGGCGGGCGCGGGTCGCGTCGGAGCGCGGGCGGGTCGGCGGCGCGCGGGTGGCGATCGGCGATCGGCAGTGGACCTGTCCGTTTTTCTGTGTGTGAGGCGAACACATCGGGCTAGTGCTCGACGGTGAAGCGTTCGCCGAACAGGACCGCTAAGTGCGGCAGCGTGGCCTGCCACTCGATCGAGGGCTTCTTCCACTTCGCGATGATATTGCGCAACGCGAGGTAGAGCAACTTGGTCGCGGCCTCGTCGGTCGGGAAATGCCCCCGCGTCTTGATGATCTTCCGGAGCTGCATGTGCAGACTCTCGATCGCATTGGTGGTATAGAGCAACCGGCGCACCGCGGGCGGATAGGCGAAGACGGGACGGATGTACTCCCAGTGCCGGCGCCACATCGTTGCGATCGGGGGGTACCGGTCGCCGGCCGGACTGCGCGCAAACGCCTCCAGGGCGGCGCTGGCGGCCGCCTCGGTCGGGGCGCGGTAGATCGCTCGGAGCTCGCCCGCGACCGCCCGCCGCGCCGTCCACGGCACGTAGCTCAGGCTCCCGCGCACCAGATGGACCATGCAGTGGTGGATCTGCGTCTGGGGAAAGACGGTGGTGATGGCCTCGGGAAAGCCCGCCAACCCGTCGATCAGCGCAATCAGGATATCCTCGACGCCGCGACTCTTGAGCTCCGTCATCACCCGCAACCAGAACGCCGCCCCTTCGGTCTGCTCGATCCACAGCCCCAGAACGTCTTTGGTCCCGTCCCGCGCGATGCCGATGGCGAGGTAGACGGCCTTGTTCCGGACCAGCCCCTCGTCGCGAATCTTGACCCGCAGGGCGTCGAGGATCACCACCGGGTACACCCGATCGAGGGGCCGTTGCTGCCAGGCGGTCACTTCCTCGAGCACGGCATCGGTCACGGTGCTGATGACATCGGGGGCGATGACGACTTGGTAGAGTTCTTCGAGATGGCCTTGGATCTCGCGGACGGTGAGCCCCCGCGCATACAGCGACAGCACCTTGGCATCGAAGCCCGGCAACCGGCGGACGCCTTTCGGGACCAGCTGGGGTGCGAACGTGCCCGCCCGATCGCGCGGAATGTCCAGTGGCAAGGCGCCGTCGTCCGTCAGCACCGTCTTCGGGGTGGTACCATTGCGGTGATTCGGCTGGTCCGCGGGCTTCGCCTGCCCTGGCCCGTATCCCAGGTGATGGGTCAGCTCGGCCCCCAACATCCGGTCGACCAGGTGCTTCTTCATCTGCCGGAACAGCGCGTCGAACTCCTCCGGCGTGCGGCGATCGCCGATCAACGCGTCGAGCGCCTCCGGCGGGAATCCCGGCTCCGACGGGGCCGGGTGCTCCTTTTTCTGACGGGCCATAACTCCTCCTCCTCCAAGAGTATGGCCTCAAACACAGAATTCCGGATGGGTCCTTGCCCTCCAGGCCGACTCGCTCGACATGCTGGGCGATACGCTCGTCTACGGGTTCAGCCTCGCCGTCGTCGCCGGATCAGAGCGCGCCCGCGCTCGCGCCGCCCAGCTCAAGGGTGTCATCATGCTGGCTTTCGGCCTGGCGGTGCTGGGCCAGGTCGTCTGGAAGATCCTCTACGGCCTGCCGCCGAGCCCCCTGCTCGTGTCCGCCATGGGCGGGGCCGCCCTCGCCGCCAACCTGGTGTGCCTCGGCCTCATCTTCCGTCACCGCAGCGACGATGTCAACATGCGGTCGACGTGGATCTGCTCGCGGAATGACATTCTAGCGAACCTCGGCGTCCTGGTATCCGCGCTTGGTGTAGCGCGGTTCGGCTCGATCTCGCCCGACATTCTGGCGAGTCTCGGCATCGTGGGCCTGTTCCTCGGCTCAGCGGCGGGCGTCCTGCGCGACGCGAACCGGATCCTCCGGCCCGAGCCGGTGGCAACAGCCGACGCCATGTGTCGGAACGGCATCTGCCCGGCCGACGCGTGTCACTGTGCCGCGGCATAACCCAGTCTTGAACTGGACGGGCGCCCGGCGCTCCGCTTGCCGAGTCGCGGCCGCGCCCCAATGTTGGTTGGAGGATGGCGCGGCCGCTCAGCTCCGAGCGGCGCCCGCCAGTTAAGACTAGGCCGTTATACCGCCCAACCAATGTCGATTCGACTAACCGCCCTCGCCGTCGTGTGGTCCCTGATGGGGCCAACGCTCGCCGCAGCCCAGGCTGAAGGCGTTTACGTCCGCCTGCTTGACGTCCGGGTGGAGCCTTCCGATGCCGCCGTATGGGAGGCCGCGGTCGAGGGGGTCGCGCGCGCCGCCCGGGTGTCGCAGCTCGAAGCCTGCTGTGCGTGGCTGCTGTACCGAGAAGGGCCCTACCGGTATCGCGTCGTGCTCTTCAGCGACGGGCTCGCTGATCTCGACACACCGGAGTCGTTCGCGGAAGCCTTCGCCGGAACGCCCGGCGAGGCCCTCTTCCGCGCGTCCGTCCAGCGCCTCCAGCGCACTCGCTATGAGGTCGTTGAGGACCTGATTCACCAGATGGTCCGCGGCTGGAGCACCGTCGATGAAATGAGCACAGCGTCGCACCCGAAGGGCCGCCTGACCAAGTACTGGGTCCGGCCGGGAGCGGACGCGGCGTTCGACGCTGCGATGCGCGAGTATGCGGCCCTGTTGACGGCGGTGGGCTATCCGTATCCAGTCGAAGGGTTTCGCTGGCGGGTCGGATCTCCCTCCGTCAACTACGTCGTCGTGTTTCCGGACGCCTGGAGCGGGTTCCTGGGGGAGAACGGTATTCGCCCGACGCTTGAGCGGCATGGGCGGGCCGCCGACTACGACGCCCTCCTGATGCGAATTGCTGCCACCGTCTCTCGTGTTGAGTACCACGACATCGACTACGATCCCGCCCTCAGCTACTAGATCTGGGCGGGGCGGTATAACCCAGCCTATATGGACTCCTCTTTCGGGTTGAGCAAGTGGCGCGGTGATGGCAGATGAGACGCGGTGCAGTCGTATATGCGGCCTCGGCGGTGGAAGCCATCGCTTCCGGGCCATGATGGACAGACGCGACCCTGGCGGCCAATCGTTGAAAATCGGCGTCGAGCGCCAACTGGGTTATCGGCCTGGGCCAGGGTGAGGCGGTCTCGAGGGGCCATCATCAGCGGTTCACTCACTCCGCACGGTGAAGGTGGGCTGGGGTTGCTGGTGCCTGCTACGCCGCCAGCAGGGGGGGCCTGGGCGCGATACGGCTCGTCCCGACTCCAGACGGCCCAGGCCAGGCGAGCGAGCTTGTTGGCGAGCGCGACGGTCGCGCGGTTGTGGCCGCGGCGTGCCGCGACCTGCACCGCCCATTGCTGGAGCCGCGACAGGGGGTGCCCCGCGCGGTGGCGCCGCTGCGCGGCGAGCAGCGCCGCGCGGGCACCGTGGACGAGCAGGCAGCGGAGGTAGACATCGCCTTGTTTAGTGATGCTCCCCAGCCGTCGGCGAGTCCCGCTCGACCGTTCCCGCGCGGTTAGCCCGAGCCGGCTGGCGAAGCGCCGAGCCCGCCGGAACGGGGCGATGCTGCCCACGCTGCCCCGGAGCGCGGTGGCCGTGAGCAGGCCGATCCCCGGGACGGTTTGGAGGCGCTGGACCACGGGGTCGGGCGCGGCGAGTCTGGCCAGGTCGTCTTCGAGGGATGCCACGCGCTGCTCGAGCTCGCGGATCTCGGTGTAGAGCGCCGCGAGCGCGTGCCGCAACGCTGCCGGGAGCGGGGTGGCGGCGTCGGCCAACACGGTGGGCAGGTCAGCCAGCGCGCGGCGGGCCCCGACCGGCAGGACGACGCCCTGCTCGCGCAAGAGCCCGCGGAGCGTGTTGAGCCGTGCGGTTCGGGTGGCCATCCACTGGTCACGGATCCGGTGGAGGCCGACCAGTTCCTGCTGCGCGACTGACTTCACCGGCACGGGCCGGATGGCCGGATTCCGGAGCGCTTCGAGCAGGGCCGCGGCATCGGCGCGATCGGTCTTGTTCCGCCGGACGTAGGGGCGGACATACTTGGGCGGGAGGAGGCGCACCTCGTGGCCGGCGGCCTGCGCGACTCGTCCCCAGTGATGGGCGGTGCCACAGGCTTCCATCACGACCAAGGCGGGGGCCGTTTCCCGCAGAAACCGGTCGAACTGCGCCCGCGAGAGGCGGCGGTGCTGAGTGATTCGCCCGGCACGGGTGGCGAGCGCAACCTGGAAGACGGTCTTAGCGAGATCAACGGCGATCGTGGACGGCATGGGGTGGCCTCCGGAAGCAGGGACGTACCGGCAAGGATGCCGAGGTTCCATGAGGAGTCCATCCCATCATTGAACTGGACGGGCGCCCGGCGCTCCGGTTGCCGAGTCGCGGCCGCGCCCCGATGTTGGTTGGAGGATGGCGCGGCCGCTCAGCTCCGGTGCGGCGCCCGCCAGTTAAGGCTAGGACGTTGGCCTGACCAGGTTTGATCCCTCGCCCCACCGCCAGCTATCATTCGGGTGGAGGAACCATGACCCTGTCGATCCAGCTTCCCGATGATGCTGAGCGCCGCCTGCGAGAGGCCGCGAAGCGCCTGAACATTCCGGTCGATCAGCTCGCAGCTGCAGCGGTCCGCGACTTCGTGACCCAGCCCGCGGCGGATTTCGAGCAGGCCGCCAGCCGGGTCCTCGACAAGAACCGCGAGCTTTACCGGCGCTTAGCCTAGAGGTGCGTCACCTCACGCTTGGTGAGATCGTGGTGCTTCACGATCGGCTCATCCAGGCATGGGGTGGAGCCCCCGGGATTCGGGACCTCGGCGCCTTGGAGTCGGCCACGGCGCAGCCGCGGATGACGTTCGGCGGCGAGGACCTCTACCCGGGTCTCCCTGCCAAGGCAGCCGCGCTCGCCTTCTCGCTGATCAACAACCACCCGTTCGTCGACGGCAACAAGCGCGTCGGGCACGCCGCGCTCGAAACGCTTCTCCTGCTCAACGGGTTTGAGTTGGATGCCGATGCGAATGAGGCCGAGGCCGTGGTTCTTGAGGTAGCGAGCGGACGGCGGAGCCGCGACGAGCTTCTCGCGTGGGTCCAGTCGAGGCTCGTCCCGCGGGCAGGCCAACCCGAGCTTGGAGGCTGACAAGGCCGCCGACCATCGGAGCATTCCCATGGCGTCGCCGGCCTTGCAGCTCAAGCTCTGGACGTTATGCCGCCCCCATGCAGCACTTTGCTTTGCCCCACTCAATGCCAGCCACTAGATTCGGAGCGTCCTCCTCGGAGCCGTCGGATGATCCGCGAGACACTTGAGGCCAAGCTTCTGCTGCTCCCAGTTGAGGAGCGCGCCCATCTCGCCCGGGTCCTTCTCGAGAGCCTCGAGGAGCAGCCTGACTTAGACCCCGCTTGGCTTGACGAGGCTGAGCGCCGCGCCACGGAGCTGGCTGCCGGTGCCGCGAAGACTGTCCCCGCTGCCGACGCGATCGCAGAGGCTCGTCGGCGGCTCGCCGGATGACCTCCGGGTTCCATCCCCTCGCCACTCCGAACTCATTGACGCCGCTCAGTTCTACGAGGCGCAGGCGGTCGAGTTGGGTAGTCGGTTCCTCGACGAGGTTGAGCGCGTTGTCGGTCTACTTCGGGTGCACCCTGAGCTTGGACGCCTGGTGGCGGACGACATCCGACTCTTTCCGACCCGCCGCTTCCCCTACAGCCTGGTCTATCAGGTGCGCGGCACGGAGCTCCAGGTGCTGGCCGTAGCTCACCACCGACGTCAGCCAAGCTACTGGGCCGGAAGGACTGGATGAGCGGCGGCATAACCCACGGATGAAGACTGACCGGGCGGCCCGACTCTCCTTGCCCAGTCGACCTTCCGCTCGGCCGCCCGGCACCTCATCAACTGGTCGTTACCGCGCCTGCGCAGCCCACCCTGCCTTGGGGCGACCCGGGGTTGGCGAGCGTCTCGAGCCAGGTCAGATGAGCCGGTGCCCAGTTCTGCCCCTCGCGATAGACGAGCCCGCGCCGGGCGAGGAACTTGAGCAGATAGTGCTTGGACTGGAGCAGCTCGCGCTGCAGCGTCTCGCGGCAGCGGACCAAGTCGCGAACCTGCTCCTCTTCGGTGCTGGGCACCCGCGCGGCGGTGAGCTCCCCGGCGCGGAACAGCCGCACCAGTTGCTGGGCGTCGTACCGATCGTGCTTCCGCTTCACCCCGGGCTTGGTGGGAATCAAGGACGGCGCGATCACGGTACACGCGTGGCCCCAGCTGGTGAGAGCGCGCTGCAGCACGAAGCCAGCGCCACTGGCCTCGTAGCAGACCTGCAAGGGCCCCGCCGCCGCGGCCCGCTCCAGATAGCGCCGCAGGGTTCCGGGCTCGTTCGGGAGCCGATCGACCCGCGTCGGCGCGGCCGCACGCTCGGGCAAGACGGCCAGGGTAATCGACTGCTGGTCCACATCCATCCCGATGTAGATATTGGACATGGGCTGGTCTCTCCGTTCCGGTGGCGACAGCAGAGCGTCGCCTGTGGCTCTGGCAACTTCGCGGATACGAAGGAGCTAACCCACGCCTCCGCGGGGGGCCAGCCCAGTCATAACTTCTAGGCCGCTACGCGAGCACCGGCGTCCCGAATGAGTTTTGCCACGTCGCGTGGCGTCGCGCCGAGAACGAGCAACCCACGTAGCAACAGGTCGAGGGACACGGACTGATCCGCCGCCTCCATCTTGGCGACGCGAGATTGGCTGGAACCCAGGCGTTTGGCCAGCTGAGCCTGCGAGAGCCGCTTCGCCGTCCGCCGGGTGCGAAGTGCCTCGCTGAGGCCCAGCTTCACCTCGACGATCGCAGCCTCCGCCGCGTCCAGCTCGAGGAAGTCCTCGGCCGTGCCGACCCGCCAACCGGCAGCCTCCAACCGCTTCTTCTTGCGAGCATCCATCGGTCACTCTCCTTCCGCCGCCACGGCATCATAGGCCCGGAACCGGCGCCGGCACGTCGCGAGGATCGCTTTCGGGGTCGCCCGCGTCTTCTTGCTGAACACCTCGGCCACAATCACGGCATCCGTGTCCACGCGATAGATAATCCGCCAGGTCGCCGCAGCGTCCACAATCCGCAGCTCGTGGCACCGGGCGCCGAGCACGGGCATGGGCCGCGACTGGGGCAGGCTCAGCCGCTCGCCCCGCTGCAAACGCCGCAGCAGGACGCCCGCTTCGATCCGAGCCGTGGCCGAGAACGGCGGCGTCTTGACCTCCCCATGGAGCCACACCACCGGCTTGTCGGCCATAGCTCAAGCTATGTCATATCTGACATTAGTGCAAGTAGCGGCCTAACCAAAAGTTGCAGCGGACGGGCGCCGCGGAACTCCTCCTGACAAGTCGCGGCCGCGCCTCCATATTGGTTTGAGGCCGGCGCGGCCGCTCAGTTCCCTGTGGGGCGCCCGCCGCTGAACTTTGGTCGTTCTATGAGAGCGAGTGTCAAGGGTGGACTCCGTCGCCGCTGATTGCGCCGGCTGTTTGTCCTTGGCAATCAGTCCCGTGTGCTTGCGTGACGAGCCTGGGCCTGCCCGGCGGGAGCGCGGAGCAGTCGGTTTCTTCCGCATCGAGCACCTCGTGTCGCCTCTGACGCCGTTCTGGACGCTGCCCAAGCGGTGGGGTCGCGCGCGGCGAACCACGGTTCTATCGGAGACTCGGCCCGAGGGCCGGCCTGACG
>JBFXAS010000171.1:0-11387 GCA_050184075.1 Gemmatimonadales bacterium | reverse complement strand
AGCCGGACCGGGGCGCCGCCGCCGTCGACCGGCGCCTTGTAGAGGTGACCTCCCTCACCCGACCAGGTCACGAACGCCAGCCAGCGGCCGTCCGGCGACCAGGTGGGGAAGAACTCGCCCTCGGAGTGCGCGGTGACCCGGCGCGGCGTCCCTTCCGGCTGGTCCATCACCCAGAGATGGTTGAGCGCGCTGAACGCCAGCCGCCGCCCGTCCGGCGTCGGCACCGGGTCCCGGATCTGCCTGGCGACGAGCGTCGACTCGTCGGCGATGGTGTAGTCGAAGCGGAGCTCGGGGCCGAGCGGCACCTCGACGTCGGCCGTGAAGGGGATCTTCCGCGCGGCGCTCCCGTCGACCGGCACCCGCCAGAGCTCGCCGCCGTACGACACGACCAGCTCGCGGCTGTCCGGCGTGAAGGCGTAGCCCGGCAGCACGTCGAGGTCCGGATAGGCCTCCTGATTGTCGCGCTGCACCGGATAGGCGAGCCAACGCTCCGACCCGGTCGCGAGGTCCCGCAGCCTGAGCCCGGTCTCGGCGTCGTGACGGGTGGCGTAGGCCAGCCACTTGCCATCGGGCGACAGCGCCGGACGGAACGCGGAACCGTAGCGGGACGACATCGTGGTCTGGCTGCCGGTCACCCGGTCGTACATCGCGAGCTGGAACTCGGGCAGGATCGCGTTGTAGCTCCAGGAGCCCTGGCGGGTCGCGAACCAGACGTAGCGTGGGTCCGGACCGAACGCCGCGCCGATCGTGGTGAGCTGGTTGCTCCCCTGCACCAGCTGCACCCCGGCACCGCCGTCTTGGTGGTAGAGCCAGAGCTTGTTGCCGCCGGAGCCTCCGCCGGTCTTGGTCACCACGAGATACTGCCCGTCGGGCGCCCACTCCGGCGAGATGTAGCCGTTGTTGTTCCCCTTGGTGACCTGGGTGGAGTCGGAGCCGTCGGCCTCGATGATCCAGACGTTGTCGCCGCCGGAGCGATCCGAGGTGAAGACGATCCGCCGACCGTCCGGGCTCCAGCGGGGCTGGGCGTCGTAAGCGAGCCCGCTGGTGAGTCGAGTGGCGCGGCCGCCTCCGATCGGGAGGGTGTAGAGATCGCCGAGCAGATCGAACACCAGGGTGCGTCCGTCGGGACTCACGTCGACCGACATCCAGGTGCCGTGGCTCAGGGTCTGCCGAAAGGTGCGTCCGGGGCTGAGCGGCAGACCGGCTTTGTTCCTCCGCGCCGAATCCGGACGCGGTTGGGCGAGGAGCGGCGTCGCGAGGCCCACGAGGAGCGCGCCCAGGGCGAGGTGGCGGACGGTGCGGGACATGGCGGTCGCGTGTTCCAGAGGGTGATCGAGCGCCCGGCCGTGTGGCGGTCACCCCGGTCGGGCCGTATCGTTTCGGGAGCGGATAACATAGGGCGCGTCCGA
Source organism: Gemmatimonadales bacterium (assembly GCA_050184075.1). Lineage (GTDB taxonomy): Bacteria > Gemmatimonadota > Gemmatimonadetes > Gemmatimonadales > GWC2-71-9 > SHZU01. Next base: position 9,978 of record JBFXAS010000171.1, on the reverse strand, counting down.
ACCCCGCGCGACCACCAGTCTCGAATCCACAACCGGTACCCTCATGACGGCTCTCTCGCTCCGCGGTTTCGCCGCCGCGTCCATCGGGCTCGCCGGTCTCGGCTGCGCCGCGACGCCCGAGCGCGTCGACCCGATCGACGAAACCGTGATCTCCCTCCTCGGGCAGCCGCTTCCGGCCCCGGCCATCGACCGAGAGGCGCGCGCCCGGATGGAGACGCAGCTCGCAGAGGCCCGACGCGCCTACGACGCCGCGCCCACCGACGCCGACTCGATCATCTGGCTCGGGCGTCGCACCGCCTATCTCGGCCGCTACCGCGAGGCGATCGCGATCTACACCCGGGGCATCGCGCTCCATCCCGACGACGCCCGGCTCTACCGTCACCGCGGGCACCGCTACCTCACGGTCCGAGCCCTCGACTCGGCGATCGCCGACTTCGAGCGCGCCTACCGGCTGGTGGCGGGGCGGCCCGACGAGGTCGAGCCGGACGGCCAGCCCAACGCGCGGGGCATCCCGGTCTCCACCCTCAACTCGAACATCCGCTACCACCTCGGGCTCGCCCACTACCTCAAGGGCGACTTCGAGGCCGCGCTCCCGCTCTACCGCGAGGATGTCGCGGCGCGGGTCAACGACGACATGCTGGTGGCGACCAGTCACTGGCTCTACATGACGCTCAGACGCCTCGGCAGGGACGAGGAGGCCGCCCGGGTGCTCGACCCGATCGGTCCCGACCTCGAGGTGATCGAGAACGAGGCGTACCGCCGGTTGCTGCGCTTCTACCGGGGCGAGCTCACCGAGGCGGAGCTGCTCGCCGCGCCGGCGGAAGGCGATCCGGTGTTGCAGAACGTGACGGTGAGCTACGGCGTCGGGAACTGGCACCTCTCCAACGGGCGACCCGACGAGGCCCGCGCGGTCTTCGAGCGGATCCTCGAGAGCCCGCAATGGGCCGGGTTCGGCTACCTCGCGGCGGAGGCGGAGGTGGCCCGCTGGGGCGCGGCGGGCGGCCTTACCTCCGAAACCGCCCCGTGACACAATTCGTAGCGAACGACAGTCCCCGAGACTGCCCGACCCCCCGGTGTTGACCCCAGACTGTAGAGGCGACCCGCTGTGAACTCGATTCTCCTCGTCCTGGCCGCGGCCTTGCCGTCGGCCGCACGGGACACCCTCCGCCCGGATCCGGCCGACGCGCTCATGGCCCCCGGCTTCGCGGCCGCGGTCGCGGTCGTCGGCGACCAGGTGCTGGTCGGACGGGCCCGCGCCACGACCTCGCCGCCGCAGTCGGTGGGCGCGATCCACGTCTTCCGCCTCGAGGGCGGCGCCTGGGCGGAGAGTGCCAGCTTCGCCTCGAGCGAGACCAAGCTCGGCGACGGATTCGGCGCGGCGATCGCCGGCGGCGGCAGCCTGGTGGCCGTGGGGGCGCCGCGCGCGGCCGACGGCGCCGGCGCGGTCTACCTCTTCAGCCGCGGCCGAGACGGCTGGACCGAGACCCTGCGGCTGGTGCTCCCCGAAGGACGCGAGGGCGATCTCTTCGGCGCGACGCTGGACCTCGACGGGAACACCCTGGTGGTCGGCGCGCCGGGCCGGGATTCGGCGCGGGGCGCCGCCTACGCCTTCCGGCGGAGTGGGGACGCCTGGGGAGCCGCCGCGCCGATCGGACAGGGCATCGAGACCGGCGACCGGTACGGCACCGCGCTCGACCTCGCGGGCGATCGGCTGATCGTCGGCGCGCCCGGGGCGTTAGGCGGGTTCGGCGGGCAGGCGCGCGGCGCCAAGCCCGGCGGCGCCTTCGTCTACAAGGAGAGCAACGACCGCTGGATCGAAGAGGGCCACCTCACCGTCTCCGACTCGATCCAGGCCCTGGGCGCGGCGGTGGCGCTGCTCGGCGGCAGCGCCTTCGCCTCCACCCCGCTCGCCGACGGGAACTCCGGCCAGGTGATCGAGTTCCGGCGCCAGGGCGACGCCTGGACCCGGGCCGCGGCGATTCCCTCCGGCGCGGCCAGCGGCTCACGCTTCGGGATCGGGCTCGCGACGGCCGACGGCCAGCTGCTGGTGACGGCGTTCGGCAACCCGCGCCAGCCGGGCGGCGTCTTCGTCTACGGGAAAGAGGGAGAGAGCTGGGCCCAGCGGCAGTCGCTCAGCTCGGGCGGACCGTTCGGCGACGCGTTCGGCAACACGGTGGCCACGGGCAACGGACTCCTGCTGGTGACGGCGCCCGGCGCCGACTTCGGCGAAGGCAAGGTCTACGCGTTCCGGAAGGACGGCGGCAGCTGGGTCGAGGCGGGCAGCCTGGTAGACAACCCGAGCGCGATGACCGCGGTGACCGGGAGCGAGGTCCGCTGCGCCGAGGACCGGGAGGCGGCCGGCTTCCAGTGTCAGAACGTCGACCTGCTGGCCTTCCTGCCGAACGCCGCGCTCGGCGCCGGTCGAGGCGTCCGCCTGAACGACATCTGGGGCTGGACCGATCCGGAGACCCAGCGGGAGTACGCGCTGGTGGGCCGGATGGACGGGACTTCGTTCGTCGACATCACCGACCCCTCCAATCCGCGCTACCTCGGCGATCTGCCGCTCCACGAGGGCGCCCGTCCGAGCATCTGGCGGGACATCAAGGTCTACCAGGACCACGCCTTCATCGTGGCCGACCTCGCCGGACAGCACGGAATGCAGGTCTTCGACTTGCGGCAGCTCCGGAGCGCGGCCGGTCCGCCGGTCACCTTCCAGGAGACCGCCAACTACGACAAGATCGCGAGCGCCCACAACATCGTGATCAACGAGGAGAGCGGCTACGCCTATCCGGTCGGCAACAGCGGCGGCGGGGAGACCTGCGGCGGCGCGCTCCACATGATCGACATCCGCACGCCCGCGGAGCCCAAGTTCGCCGGGTGCTTTGCCGATCCCGCCACCGGCTTCCAGCGGACCGGCTACACCCACGACGCCCAGTGCGTCACCTACAAGGGCCCCGACACCCGCTACACCGGTCGCGAGATCTGCTTCAACGCCTCGGAGAACGCGCTCGGCATCGCGGACGTCACCGACAAGTCGGCGCCCAAGGCGGTCGCCTCGGCGGCGTATCCCAACGTCTCCTACGCCCACCAGGGCTGGCTCTCGGAAGACCACAAGTACTTCTACCTCGACGACGAGCTCGACGAGCTCCGGGGCCGCTCGCCGATGACCCGCACCCTGGTGTGGGACATCTCGAAGCTCGACGAGCCGGTGCTCGCGGGCGAAGTCCAGGGCGCCACGGCGGCCAGCGACCACAACATGTACGTGCGCGGCCACTACCTCTTCCAGTCGAACTACGTGGCCGGGCTCCGGGTGCTCGACATCGCCGACCCGACCAATCCGGTGGAGGTCGGCTACTTCGACACCGTGGGCGGCGACAACATCGCCGGCTTCGACGGGTCCTGGAGCAACTACCCGTACTTCCCGAGCGGCACCATCGTGGTGACCAGCGTGCGCGAGGGCCTTTTCATCGTTCGCCACCGGCCCGAGCGGCCGGTGCCCTGAGGATCGAGCTCATGAGCAATCCGTCGCGGCGTCGATTCATGATCACCGGCGGGCTCGCGGCGCTCGGCCTGCCCCGGCTCGCCTCGGCCGAGACGCCGCACGCGCCGGCCGGCGCGGTCGACCCGATCGGCCCCGAGCGGTTTCCCGGCCTGGAGGCCGAATCGGCCGCCGACTGGGACATGAGCTGGGTCGAGCGGGTGACCGGGACCTATCGGATGGTCTTCGACGCTCCCGAGGTGGCCGAGGGAACCATCCTCCATCAGGCCCGGGTCTATCGAAGCGGCTACTCGGAGGTCCACGGCACCAAGGACGGCGACACCACCGCCGTGCTGGTGATCCGCCACGCCGCGATCCCGATCGTTGCGAACGACCTGCTCTGGGACGAGCTCGAGCTGGGCCGGAAGTTCAAGGTGAAGGACGCCGAGACAGGCAAGGACGCCCGGCGCAATCCGTTCCTCAACGCCAACGTGCCCCGTGGAGCGAAGCACGCGCTGATCTGGCCGGACGGCGGGCTCGACACCCTGATCGAGCGGGGCTCCATCGCGCTCGCCTGCAACCTGGCGCTCTTCCGGCTGGTGGGCCTGGTCGCCAAGCACGACAAGATCGAGAGCCCGGCGGCCCGGCAGAAGGTGCTAGGCAACCTGGTGCCCGGTGTGATCGTCCAACCCTCGGGCATCTTCGCGGTGGCCCGAGCCCAAGCCGCGGGGTGCGACTACATCCGGGCCACCTGAAGTCGAAGGGAGAGTTCCCGATGCGCCGTTCGATCGCTGGCCTGGTGCTCGCCGCCACCGCCTGTGGCGTAGCCGAAGGAGCCTCCGATCGCTTCGTGATCGACTCGACCGGCTCCGGCATTCCCCGGGTCACCTCGCAGGCACCCAACGGCTGGCGTGACTCGAGCAGCGCCTGGCGCCTGGTCCCTTCCCAGGTCTACGTCGGCGACGAAGGCACCGAGGGGGCGCTGGTGGACCCCCAGAGTCTGGCGGTCGACGACGGCGGCCGGGTCTACGTGGCGGATCAGAAGCCCGCGACGATCAAGGTCTTCGGGCCCGACGGCCGCTTCGTCCGCAGCAACGGTCGCGAGGGCAAGGGTCCGGGCGAGTTCGCGGTGGCGTTTCTCGGCCTCTGGAAAGATCGGCTGGTGGTCCACGACCCGCGGAGCTCGCGGACCTCGGTGTTCGACACCGCCGGCGCCTTCCTGACCAGCTGGAACTCCGCTTGCTGCTACTGGACCGACATCCAGGTCGACTCGGCGGGTCTCGTCTACATCCCCTCGCCCAATTTCGACCGCTCTCGCGACGACGGGCCCCGCACCCGAAATCCGTGGGTGCGATACGACTTCGAGGGCAAGGTCGTCGACACACTCTGGGTTCCGTTCAGGGAGAGCGACCGCAACTGGACGCTATCGGGCGGCTCGGGCGGGAACCGGATGATGATGCAGCTGTCGGTGCCCTATACCCCGCAGTTCAACGTCGCGCTCCATCCGAGCGGTGGCTTCGTGGTCGGGTGGGGCGACGGCTACGAGATCGCGCGGAGTCCCTCGGGCCTGGACACCACCCTCCTAATCCGTCGCGAGTGGTCCGCCCCGCCCATTCCGGAGGAGCGCCGGCTCGCGGCGATCGAGCAGCAGGTGGCCGGAATCAACCGCGGCGGAGCGGGTCAGTTCGACGAAGCCACCCTCCGCTCGGTCTTCAAGCTCGCGGACGTGCCCAGCGAGGCACCGGCGTTCGAGACCCTCTCGGTCGATCGCGACGGCAACGTCTGGGCGCGCCAACTGCTCGCCTCGGACTCGACCCGCACGACCTGGGACGTCTTCGACCCGCGCGGGGTCTGGATCGGACCGGTGTCGGTGGCCGCGCCGATCGGCAAGTACGGCGCGGTCTGGTACGGCAGCGGCGCGATCTACGCGAGCGGCGAAGACGACCTCGGCCGCCCGGTGATCACCCGGTATCAGCTGGACCGCTGATCGGCGTCCCTGCGCTTCAGCTCGGCGAGCTTCGCCTCGACCTCGGCCGGGACAAACAGGTTGTCGGCGATCGCGGCAACCTCCTCGGCTTCCCGCCACGCCTCCTCCAACAGCTCGAGCTCGCCCTCGATGGCGCGCCGCTCCGACTCCTCGTGGAGCGCCATCTCGAGCGCGAGTCGGGTCGGCGCCGGGAGTTGCGCGAGGGGCTTCGGGCGACCTTTGCGGTCGGTGAGCGGCGCCACGTCCCGGAATGGGTGGCGCAGGGTCCCGGTGGCGTCCTGTCGGCCCCGGAAGTAGCTCTCGAGGAACGCCTCCGACCCGAGCCGGGCGTCGAGCAGGCTCACGGCATCCTGCACGTTCCGCCTGCTGCCGCCGGAGGAGTTGATCGCCGGGAGGAGCCGACCCGCGTGGCGCATGGCCTCCGCGCCCTCGAAGGTCTCGATCCTGCCCTTGAGCTTGAGCGACAGCTGGGGGCCGCCCGCGCCGTCGCCGATCAGCCGCGCCTTCACGAAGTCGGTGCCACGGACCTTGAGCAGCCGGCCGTCGGCGGTCTTGAGTCGGACTTTGCGCATGGACTGGATGATCTGCGGAATGTTCCCCCAGACGCCGCCCAAGCCGCCGATCCCGATCCCCGCCGCCGAGGCGCCGACCACCAGGGCACCGACGGCCACCGCCGCGCCGCCGCCGATCAGATAGGCCCGCCGCCGCCGGCGGCCGAACTGGTCCCCGTAGCGCCACGCGGCGAACTCGGGTCGGCCCGGCGCCCCGATCCGCACCAGCTCGAGCCCTTCGGGAAGCCGGGCGAGCCCGATGTTGTCGGTGGAGACCTTGAGGCGGGTGTCGGCGAAGCGCTGCTCGCAGTCCTCGATCGCCTCCCAGCGGGTCTCGAGCGGGCTCAGATTCCACCGCTCGCAGCTCCTGCAGACCACCCAGAGCCGGCCCCGGGCCGCGTCGAACGCCAGCCGCCGCCCGACCGGAAAGGTCTCGACCACTTCGTTGGCGCCGAGCGGCTTGTGGCAGTAGATGCAGGTGGTGAACATCGGCTCTCCTCCCCGGAGGATGGGGGAGGGCGAGGCGAATCGCCAGTCGGCCGACTCGTCGGGTAGTGGGTCGACCCACTACCGGCTCGGCGTAACCTCTGGCCTCCGGCATAGCGTGGAGCCGGCCCCGGGCCCGATCGCCGCCAAGAACTCGCTACATCGCCGCGCTCGGCCGCCGAGAGGCTCGGACCGACACCCTCCCTCAAGGGCGACCGGGCCGGTCAGCACGGCATCCGGATCAGCACCGCACCTGCTTCGTGTGGACGGAGGCGACGGAGGGAGGAGATCATCGACTACCACTGAACAACAGCCCAACTGCGACTTCGCGTCGTGCGAGGGTAGGCGTTCACCTCTTGACACGCAACCGTGTACGGCGGCAAGGTGACGAGAGCATCGATTGCGTCGAGCTTCACGGCAGGGATGGCAGCAATCTCGCTTGGCACGCGGGAGCGGCCGGTCCCGACACGGAGAGGGAGCTTCCCTAGTGAACCTGGCCAGCCGGTGGGCAGTTCTTCTGGCGGCCGCGGGTTTGGTGAGCTGTCAGAACGCATCGGAGGTCGCTGACGATCGACTAGGTGTTCCGACTTGGCACCTCGCCGAGCAACCTGGCGTAGCATTCGCCGGCGACAGTGGCGCCTCACGACCTGGCTTTGGGCAGGTAAGTGGAGTGTTTCGCTTCGACGACGGGCGGTACGTGGTCACGGATGCCCAGGCACATGAGGCGCTGGTCTTTGACTCGACTGGGTCCCTCCTCGAGGTGTTGGCCGGCTCGGGCCGCGGACCGGGCGAGCTCGGCTTCCCCGGGCCGCCGCGCAGGTTCCGCGGTGATTCCGTCGCCGTCGTTGACATGCAGCTCCGGCGGATCGTCCTGTTCGACAAGGACGGTGAGCACCGGGCGACGCGGGGGTTTCCCCTACAGTCCCCAACTGGCATTCTGGCGCCGATCGCCGTTCTCTCCGCGGAGGCCTTCGTGGGTCTGCTGTTGGAGATGCAGCGGCCTGACGACGTTGGGGATCATGTCGTGCGCAAGGAGCACGTGGTGCTAGGGCGGTTTCGGAACCCAGCGATTGACACGATCGCCTCCACTCGTGGCACGGAGCTGGTTGGCGGCTGGTGGCGTGACGGGGGCGAACGGGTGGTGGCGAGCTACGAGCTTCCGTTCGGACGCTCGACAAAGGTGTCGGTGGGGCGGGACCGCATCGTCGTCGGCAGCACGGATCGAGCAGAGCTTGCAGTGCTGGCACTGGACGGTGAAGAGATCGGCGTCTTCCGATGGTCCATGCCCAGGGATGCGGTCACCGAGGATGACCGCGAGCGATTCCTGGAGCGGGAAGTGTCGACCATCGCCGGCCCCGCGGCGTCGAGTGACCGCGCCAGTCTGATCCGCAGCGACCTCATGGACCTCGGATCCGCCAAGACCCACCAGGCCTTCACGGACCTGCTGGTAGCTGACGATGGCTCGATCTGGGTCGAGACGGATCAGCGACCGTGGTTGTCTGAGCGGTGGTTCGTGGTTCTGGACGCAGCCGGAACGCCGACCGCGAGGATTCGGATTCCGCGCTCTTTCCGGATCTTCCAGGCAACGGGCACGTCGCTCGTCGGTGTATGGCGAGAGGCCGGTGAGGCCGACGAGGTTCGGGAGTACCCAGTCATCAAGTAGGATCCGCGCGGCAAGGTCTGGGCGCACAGACGCGACGTTCCCGCCCGGCCCGCTCCGGCGGCGAGACACGACGGCGCGCATGGTGACCGCCGCGACCCCGTCGTCATGGAGCACCACGAGGGCGGCCTCGAGGGCGCGCTGCCGCGCGGATCGGGCTGGCTCCGGAGCGCTCACGACGGCAAGATGATCCGGCCGCGCCGCGCAGCCAGCCGTCTTCACACCGGGTTCACATGCCGGTCGTCCGCCCCACACGTCGGCGATTTCGCCCCCTGATCGGATGCTGCTGCATCCTTTCCCCGGATTGGAGCATCTTTAGGAACCGTGAGGCGACCCGGCATCGGATGGTGGCGCCTACGCCCGAACCAGCAATCGACGAGGTGGACGTGAGTGGAGGAAGAGGCCGGCCTGGACGCAGGCTCGCCGGACTCGTCGCCGGAATTGCGCTTGGCGTCGCGGTCGCGCCGCCCGCCGGTGCGCAGCAGCAATCGGTGACGCTCGACGAGGCCATTCGACTCTCGGAGCGGGTCGACCCGACGGTGGTGGCGGCCCTGGGCCAGCTCCGGACCACCGGCGCCGGGATCCGCGCAGCGGTCGGCGGCTATCTGCCGACGCTCAGCACCAGCGCGAACTTCGGCAACAGCGTCTCGGGCGGACCGTCGAGCACCGATCCGATCACCGGCGAGGTCTTCAGCGGCGACGCGCGCTCGTCGAGCTTGAGTCTGGGCGCGAGCGCGTCCTACACGCTCTTCGATGGCTTCCGGCGCGAGGCGCAGCTCCGCTCGGCCAGGGCCCAGGATCGCGAAGCCGACGCCGGCCTCGACTACGAGCGGGCCCAGAACGCGCTCCGCACCACGACCACCTTCCTGAGCGCGCTCCAGGCGGCGGAGCTCGCCCGGGTGGCCAACGAGCGGATCCGCCGCGCCGACGAGCAATTCCAGATCGCGGTGGCCAAGCTCTCGACCCGGGCGCTCACGGTGGCCGACTCGCTCCAGGCGGCCGCGCAGCTCGGGCAGGCGCGGCTCGCGCTGCTCAGCCAGGAGGCGCAGCTCGCGAGCGCCGAGGCCCAGCTCGCGCGGGCGATCGGCCTTGACGGCCGGGTCGGCGCGAGCGCCGACTCGGCGCTCTATCGCACCGTGGTCATCCGGGACACCGCTGAGCTCTTCGCCGAAGCGATGGTCCGCGCGCCGCAGGTGCTCCGCGCCGACGCCACGGTGGACCGGCAACGGGCGCTGGTCACCTCGGCCAAGTCCACCTACATGCCGAGCCTCGTGCTCTCGGCCAGCACCAACTTCAGCGGCAGCGATCGGAACGACTACCAGCTCTTCAACTCGCGGCAGCTGAGCCTCGGCGTGAACTGGCCGCTCTTCAACGGCTTCCAGCGAGAGCTCTCGGTGGCCCAGCAGCGGGCCTCGTACGACGCGGAGCGGGCCCGCGCCGCCGACACCCGCCGCGAGGTCGGCTCCCGCCTGGAGGCGCAGCTCGCGGCCCTCCGCACCGCGGGAGACCGGGTCTCGCTGAGCCAGGAGATTCTGGCCACGGCTCGCGCGGGCCTTCAGGTCCAGCTCGAGCGCTATCGGATCGGGTCGATCGACATCACGCAGCTCAACCAGGCGCAGCAGCAGCTCAACCAAGCCGAGCAGGACGCGGTCCAGGCCCGCTTCGACTACATCCGTGCCAAGGCCGAGATCGAGGCGATCATCGGGAGGACGTTGTGAGAGAGACTTCGACGCGTGGCACGGCGGCGGGCCGGACCCTCGCCGGGTGGCTTCTCCTGGTCGCGGCCACCACGGCGGCGCTCACCGCGTGCGACAAG
>JBFXAS010000170.1:0-11389 GCA_050184075.1 Gemmatimonadales bacterium | reverse complement strand
GTGCCCTCCTCTCGGGTGGACGTTCACGTGCAAACGAGAGACGCGCCCGAGTTGTGGAGTTACACAGCCGGTCTCGCGTAGGCTGACTGCGGCACCGCGCGAGCGGGCGGCCCCGAGAGTAACACCCCGCCGAGGCCCCGACCCTTACCCGCGGCCGTGCCGGCGCCGTGGCGCTGCCAGTCCGGGTAGTGCCGGAGGCAACTCTCGGCGGCCACTGCCGGGTCCGGGCTCACCAGCGCGTGCAGGCCCTCCGGCGTGGTGACGGCCTGGAGCTGTGCCATCAGGGCATCCTGGCGATCGCGGGGGGCTCCGAGCACGGCCCGGGCGTCGACCACGACGAGATGCTGGTCGGCTATCGGCGGGAGCCAGTGGCCCAGCAGCGCCACATAGACGCTGCAGCGGCCGCTCAGGGACTCGGTGGAGAGAATGTCCTCGACCTTGTCGGCGGTCCCGGTGTTCTCGAAGAGGCAGGTCACCTCGACGTCGTGGGCGGCCAGCAGGTAGGGCGCGGGCGCCGCCCCGCCGCCGACCACTAGAGCCCGGTCGCCAGGCTCGAGCCTGGGCAGGACGGCCGCGACCGGCGACCCCTGCTCGATCTGCCAGTGGGTCGGGTCCTGCTGGGCCTCGCGCAGGGGGTGGATCTTGTTCCGCCACTTGCGGAAGGGGGGCAGGTTGAGCCGTCGGACGATGTACTGGTCCACGGTCTCCTGCATCAGCACTTCGGTGAGGAGCAGCTGACCGCTCGAGGAGTGGAGCTCCCGGAGGGCCAGGTCACCCAGCGCGAGCAGCTCCTGGCGGGAGAGGGAGTCCTTGTAGTCCTCGATCCGCTGCATCACGTACGCCTGGTACTGCTGGGTCAGCGACGCCCCGGTCCGCTTACGGCGGGTCGGGTGCTCTCGCTCGGCTTCGAGTTGGGCGGCCGTCAGCACGTTGTCGTATGGCGATGGGCGAGGGGACCACTAGTATAATGGTTTCGTGTTAGGCACGGAACCGGGTCACTCGATCTCCAGCACCACCCCCTTCAGATAGCCGGTCTCCGGGACGGTGAGCAGCTCGGGATGGTCGACGCCCTGGGTCAGGTGCTCCCGGACGGCCACCCGGCGTCCGCTGTCTTTGGCCGCCGAGACCAGCATGCCGAGGAACTCCGGCCACCCGAGGTGGTAGGAGCATGAGGCGGTGATCAGGAGGCCGCCGGGCGCCACCAGCCGCATGGCCCGGAGGTTGATCTCCTGATAGCCGCGGATCGCCTGGGGTAGGACGGCCTTGGACTTGGCGAAGGCCGGCGGGTCGACCACCACCAGGTCGAACTGTTCCCGGGCCTTGGCCAACTCACGGAGCGCCTCGAAGGCGTCGGCCTCCCGCCATTCGAGGTTGCCGAACCCGTTGAGCGCCGCGTTCCTGGCCCCGCGCGCCAGCGCGTCCGCGCTCGAGTCCAGCGCGACCACCCGGGCGGCGCGGGCCGCCAGATGCAACGCGAAGGAGCCGTGGAAGCTGAAGCAGTCGAGGGCGGTCCCGCCGGTCCGCATCAGCTCGCCGGCCCGCATCCGGGCCGGGCGTTGGTCGAGGAACGCGCCGGTCTTCTGACCGCCCCGCGGCTCGACCAGGTAGCGGATGGTCCCCTCGCGGACGGCGATCTCGTCCGGCACCTCGCCGGCGGCCAGCTCGACTACCTGGGGCAGCCCCTCTCGCCGGCGCACGGCGCCGTCGTTCCGCAGGAGCACGCCCTTGGGCCCGAGGACTTCATCGATCGCCTGGAGGAGGTCGGCGCGCATGGTTTCCAGGCCGGCGCTCAGGAGCTGGACGACCAGCCAGCGGTCGTACCGGTCGATCATCAGCGAAGGCAGTCCGTCTCCCTCGGCGTGGACCACCCGGTACGCGGTCGCATCGATGCCGCTCCGCCGGACCAAGGCGGCGTTGATCCGCTCGCGCCACCAAGCGGGGTCGATCCGCACCTCCTCCCGTCGCTCCAGCAGGCGGAGCCGGATCTGGCTCGAGGGAGAGTGGAGCGCCTGCCCGAGGAAGCGGCCGTCCGAGCCGACCACGGCGACCAACCCCGCCTCGTCCGGGCTCCGCACGACGTCGCTGGCGAAGATCCAGGGATGGCCGCGGGTCCAGCGCGCCGCGCCGCGATCATTGACGCGAACGGTGTCGAGCAAGAAGCTTCCTCTCTTCGGTGAGGACAACGTGACTGGCGCTCGTCTCAATCTAGCCTCCGCGCTTCGGCTGATGGCCGTGACCGACGGCGCCACCCGCGATCCCGCGGCGCTGCTTGCCCGGGTCCGCGCGGCCGTCGAGGGCGGGGTCACCTCGGTCCAGCTCCGGATCAAGGATGCCGAGCCCGCGGAGCTGACCGACCTGGCGCGATTGCTGGTGCACGAGCTGCCCGTGCCGGTAATTGTCAACGATCGCGTGGACGTGGCCCTGGCGGCGTTCGCGGCCGGGGTCCACCTCGGCTCCGACGACCTCCCTCTGCCGCGGGTGCGGGCGATCGCGCCGGAGGGATTCCTGGTCGGGGGTTCCGTGGGCGACCTCGAGGAGGCCGGCCGGGCCGAGCAAGCGGACTACTGGGGTATAGGCCCCTGGAACCCCACCGGCTCCAAGGCGGACGCCGGGCCGCCGATGGACCGCGGCCTTTTCGCTCGGCTGATTCGGCTCGGCGGGGCCCGACCCGCCATCGCGATCGGAGGGGTCCAACCGGGTGACCTCGGGGCGATCCGGGCCGCCGGCGCGAGCGGGGTGGCGGTGATGTCGGGGATCTTCGGCAAGCCCGACTGCGAACGGGCCGCCCGGGAGTACCGGGCGGCCTGGGACGCGGAGCCGGAGGGCTAGCCGGGCTACCAGTGCAGCCGCGCGCCGGTGGACTCCTGCAGCTGCTCTTTGGTCCAACCGGGCATCAGCTCGACCACCCTCAGGCCCGCCGGTGTCACGTCGAGCACGGCGCGCTCGGTGATGATCCGATGGACGCACCGGACCCCGGTGAGGGGCAGGGTGCACTGCTCGAGGATTTTCGGCGACCCGTCGCGGGCGCAGTGCTCCATGATGACGATCACCCGGCGGGCGCCGGCCACCAGATCCATCGCGCCGCCCATGCCCTTGACCATCTTGCCGGGGATCATCCAGTTGGCGAGATCGCCCGTGGCGGAGACCTGCATCGCGCCGAGAATGCTCAGGGCGACGTGGCCGCCCCGAATCATCGCGAACGAGGTCGCGCTGTCGAAGTAGCTCGTGCCGGGCTGCTCGCTCACGGTTTCCTTGCCGGCGTTGATCAGGTCGGCGTCCTCTTCGCCCTCGAAGGGGTAGGGGCCGACACCGAGCATCCCGTTCTCCGATTGGAGCACGACGGTGACCCCGTCGGGCACGCAGTCCGCGACCATGGTGGGCATCCCGATGCCCAGGTTGACGTAGTAGCCGGTCGAGTCGTCGAGGCTCTTGAGCTCGAGAGCGGCGCGCTGAACGATCGTCATTCGGGTGTCGCTGCTCATCCCTCGCCTCGCTTCCGAACGGTGCGACGCTCGATGTACTTCGAATTGGTCTTCGACTGGAAGATCCGCTGTACGAAGATGGCCGGGGTATGCACCTCGTCGCCGTCGATCTCGCCCGCGTCGACCAGGTGCTCCACCTCGGCGATCGTGACCCGTCCAGCCATCGCCATCATCGGGTTGAAGTTCCGCGCCGTCTTCCGGTAGACCAGGTTGCCCTGGGTGTCGCCCTTGTACGCCTTGACCAGCGCGTACTCGCCGACGATCCCGCGCTCCATCACGTAGGTGCGCCCGTCGAACTCGCGGGTCTCCTTGCCCTTCGCGATCGGAGTGCCGACCCCGGTCGGGGTGTAGAAGGCGGGGATGCCCGACCCCCCCGCGCGGATCCGCTCCGAGAGCGTGCCCTGGGGGATCAACTCGACCTCGAGCTCGCCCGAGAGCATCTGCTGTTCGAACACGTCGTTCTCGCCGACGTAGCTCGACATCATTTTCTTGATCTGCCGGGTGTGGAGCAGGTGCACCAGCCCGTGTTTCGAGGTGCCGGCGTTGTTGCTCACCACGGTGAGACCGGTAACGCCCAGATCGCGAAGGGCGAAGATGGCCTCCTCCGGCACGCCGCAGAGCCCGAAGCCACCCACGAAGATGGTGACGTTGCTCGGGATGTCGGCGCAGGCGGCCTTGGCGTCGGGGAACACTTTGTTCATGAGCACATCGGGAGTGGGAGAGGCGAATGGGGGTCGGTATGTGGCGGCATAATAGCGGACCGGACCGGGCGTGTCACCCGCCCTCCGGGGTCCGACCGAGCCAGGGTCGAACCAGCGCCGCGGCGGCGTCCAGGCGGTCGGCATCGATGCCCGTCCGGTCGCCGAAGAGCGCCACCAGCGCCTGGGTCGACACGTTGCCGGTGGCCCCCGGGGCGAACGGGCACCCGCCGATGCCGCCGGCGCTCGAGTCGAAGACGGTGACCCCCAGGTCCGCTGCGGCCTTGGCATTGGCCACCGCGCGACCGTAAGTGTCGTGGAAGTGGAGGGCGACGCCGACCCCACCGACGTGGGGCAACAACGCCGCCAGCAGGGCCCGCACCTCGTCGGGGGTGGCCTTCCCGATCGTGTCGCCGATCGAGAGCTCGGCCACGCCGATCTCGATCAGCTGCCGGGCCACCGCGACGACCGCCTCCGGCGCGACCGGCCCTTCGTACGGACAGTGAAACGCGGTGGAGAGGTAGCCGCGGACGGGCAGCTCGACCCGGCCGGTGATCGGCCGGAAACGCTCGATCGACTCGGCGATGGTGGCGTTGATGTTCTTCCGGGCGAAGCTCTCGGTCGCGGCCGTGAACACCGCCACCTTGTCGACCCGGGCGGCCAGCGCCCGCTCGAGCCCGCGCTCGTTCGGCACCAGCGCGGAGTAGACGACCCCCGGCCGGCGGGTGATCCGCTCGAACACCTCGGCCGCGTCGGCCAGTTGCGGGACCCACGTCGGCGAGACGAAGGACGAGACCTCGATCTCGGGGAAGCCGCAGTCGGACAGGGCGTCCACGAACGCGACCTTGATCTCGGTCGGGATCACGGCCTTCTCGGTCTGCAGGCCATCGCGGGGGCCGACCTCCACCAGGCGGATCGGGGTGGTCATCGCTGCCCCGCCTGCATCCCGCGCCGGGCCGCGCGCTCCAGGGCCCGGACCCGGGCGACGGCCCGGAGGTGCTCGCCGTAGCTGCTGGTGAAGATGTGCTTGCCGGTGGGCTCGGCCACGAAGAACAGATAGGGCACCGGCGCTGGCGCCAACACGGCCGCGATGCTCGCGCTGCTCGGCGCCCCGACGGGTCCCGGCGGCAGCCCCGGTCGGAGATAGGTGTTGTATGGAGACGGGAACCCGTAGTCCCGCTCGAAGAGCCGGGTCTTCCGGCTTCCGGTCGCGAGCTGGATGGCATACTGCACCGTGGGGTCGGCCTGGAGCGGCATCCGTCGCTCGATCCGATTGCGGTAGACGGCGGCGACCAGAGCCCGATCCTCTTCGACCTTGGCTTCGCCTTCCACGATCGAGGCCAGGATGATCACCTGGTCGCGGGTGAGCCCCTCTTCGGCCGCCTTCGCCTCCCACCCGGCGTCCCACTCGCGGTGGAACTGGCGCACCATCTCCTGGATCAGGCTCCGCGCCGTGATCAACCGACTGACGAAGTAGGTCTCGGGATAGAGATAGCCCTCGACCGACGGAGCCCGGATGCCCAGCTCGGCGATCAGCGCCGAGTCGCGCGCGGCCGCGAGGATCGAGTCCGGCGACAGGCCGAGCGTGGTCGAGGCGAGCCTGGCGAGATCGATGATCGTGGAGCCTTCGGGGAAGGTGAGGCGAACCGTCTTCTCGCTGCCACGGACCAGCGAGTCGAGCAAGCCGCCGACCGGCTCGCCCGCGCGGAACTCGTAGTAGCCCGCCTTGAGCTGTCGGTCCATCCTCCGGATTCTCGCCAGGGTTCGGAACCAGCGTCGGTTGGTCACGACCCCGCGGTTCACCAGGCTGTCGGTGATCTGGTCGAAGGAGGAGCCGGGGGGCAGGAAGACCTCCACCACCGGCGCGTCCGGCGGGGGGCCGCCCCCGCACCCGGCGAGCAGGGCCAGCATGAGCGCGCGGCTCGCGGGCCTCATTCGACGGGCCGCCGGGATTCGAGGTACTGCTGCAGGAGGAGGCTCGCGGCGAGCGAGTCCACGTCCTGCTTCCGGCCGCGCACCGAGCCGCCCTGCTCGCGAACGGCCGCGAGCGCGCGAGCCGTGGTCATCCGCTCGTCGACCAGCGCGACCGGGAGCCCGGTCCGCTCCCGGACCAGACCGGCCAGCTCGCGGGCCCGGATCGCGGATTCGCCTTCGCGGCCATCGCTGTCGAGC
Organism: Gemmatimonadales bacterium; assembly: GCA_050184075.1. Taxonomy (GTDB): domain Bacteria; phylum Gemmatimonadota; class Gemmatimonadetes; order Gemmatimonadales; family GWC2-71-9; genus SHZU01. Next base: position 5,037 of record JBFXAS010000170.1, on the reverse strand, counting down.
GGGAGGCCCACGAGCAGCCCTGCCGGCTCGAGCTCTGCGATCAGTTGGAGGAAGCGGGGCATCGGGAAGCGCTTGCCCCGCCGTCGCACGAGGGTCTCGAGCGGCGAGGCGATCAGCTGGGTTTCGTCGGTGACGGCGAGGCCGATCCGGACCTCACCCCAATCGATGGCGAGCAAACGACCCCGCGAGGGGAGCGGGGCGTCGGGCACCGGGCCCGACGCCCGTCCCCGGGTGATCACTGCACCATCGTGGCGAAGAAGTCCTTGTTCGTCTTGGTGCGCTTCATCCGCTCGAGCAAGAACTCCATCGCCTCGACCGGCGGCATGTCCGCCAGGAAGTTACGGAGCAGGTAGACCCGATTGAGCTCGTCCTTGTCCATCAGGAGCTCTTCCTTCCGGGTGCTGGTCTTCTGGATGTCGATCGCGGGGTAGATGCGGCGATCGGCGAGGCGGCGGTCGAGCACCATCTCGCTGTTGCCGGTGCCCTTGAACTCCTCGAAGATCACCTCGTCCATCCGGGAGCCGGTGTCGATCAGCGCGGTCGCGACGATGGTGAGCGATCCGCCGCCCTCGATGTTCCGGGCGGCGCCGAAGAACCGCTTCGGCTTCTGGAGCGCGTTGGCGTCGACACCGCCGGAGAGGATCTTGCCCGAGTGCGGCACCACCACGTTGTGGGCCCGGGCCAGGCGGGTGATCGAGTCGAGCAGGATCACCACGTCGCGGCCGTGCTCGACGAGCCGCTTGGCCTTCTCGATCACCATGTCGGCCACCTGGACGTGCCGGTCGGCCGGCTCGTCGAAGGTCGAGGCGATCACCTCGGCCTTGACGTTCTCCTCCATGTCGGTGACCTCTTCGGGCCGCTCGTCGATCAGGAGCACGATCAGCACGACCTCGGGGTGATTCTCCGAGATCGCGTTGGCGAGCTTCTGGAGCAGGATCGTCTTGCCGGCTTTGGGCGGGGCGACGATCAGCGCGCGCTGTCCGTTGCCGATCGGCGCGAGCAGGTCGACCACCCGCATCGAGAGGTCGCCCTTGGGGCTCTCGAGCCGAAGCCGTCGGTCCGGGTATCGGGGCCGGAGGTTGTCGAACGCGATCCGGTGCTTGGTCTTCTCGGGCTCTTCGTAGTTGACGCTCTCGACCTTGAGGAGGGCGAGGTAGCGCTCGCCCTCCTTGGGCGGACGGACCTGGCCCATCACCGTGTCGCCGGTGCGGAGGTCGAAGCGCTTGATCTGGCTCGGGCTGACGTAGATGTCGTCGGGCCCGTAGAGGTAGTTCCAGTCCTGGCTTCGGAGGAAACCGTACCCCTCGGGCAGGATCTCCAGCACCCCTTCTCCACGGATGACCGTGTCGCCCTTGTCGAGCAGCGATTGCTCGATTCGGAAGATCAGATCCTGCTTGCGCAGCCCTGAGTAGTTGGTGATGTTGAGTTCCTGCGCGAGCTGGTGCAGCTCACCGACGGACTTCTGCTTCAACTCCGAGATGTCGACGGAGGGAGCATCGGGCGGTGGCGTGGCGCGGGCTTCGGCGGAGCCGCCCCGCGAGCGTGAGCCGGAGGACGAGTTGGGCTTTGGCAATGGATCGTCGTCGAGGCCCCGGAGTCCGGGGCGGTGGTTCGTTGGATTGTGCCTGGGGAATCGGTTTGGCTGGATACCCCAATACTAGTCCGCGCTGTCAGTCGCCGCAAGAGGCCCCGTGGACCGATTCAACTCGCTCTTCGACGCCTGGCGGGTCCAGCGCCTCGGAAGTCGTGAGGTCATCGACGCCCTCGTCGCCCTGCCACACCGGGGCGCGTCGACCGAACTGAACGCGCTGCTGGACGAATGGCCCGGGGCCCACTACTGGGCCGACCGCGGCGCCGGGCGCCTGGTGCTGGTTCGAGCGCTCAGGCCCGACCGCCCGCCGCGGTGGGGCATTCACGTCCTGCTCTTCGCGGTCACCACCGTGTTCTCGCTCGCGGCCGGGGCCGCCCTGTCCGGGCTCTGGTACCCGATCGACTATCCCGGATTCCTGATCGGCTTCGCGCGCGAGCTCAGCCAGTTCGGCCGGGGCCTGGTGCAGGGCGACTGGCGGGTCTTCCTGGCCGGTTGGTCGTTCGCGCTGCCGCTGCTCGGGATGCTCCTCGTCCATGAGCTGGGTCACTATCTCGCGGCCCGGCGGTACGCCATCGACACCTCGCCACCGTTCTTCATCCCGATACCGCCGTTCGGCGGGCTCTCCCCGATCGGGACCTTCGGCGCGTTCATCCGCTTGCGGAGCCCGGTCCTCGACCGGCGGCAGCTCACCGACGTCGGCGCAGCCGGGCCGCTCGCCGGGTTCGTCGTGGCCGTGGTGGCGCTGGTCTGGGGCTACCTCACCTCGGAACGGATTCCGTTCGAGCCAGGTTTCACGCAGAGCTACATCGTCTTCGCGGGGCAGCCGCTGTTTCTCGGCGAGTCGCTGCTCACCCTGGGGCTCCGAGAGTGGCTCCTGCCGGGCGACACCGCGGTGCACCTCAGTCTGCCCGCCTTCGCGGGTTGGGTGGGATGCTTCCTGACCGGGCTGAATCTGCTCCCGCTCAGCCAGCTCGACGGTGGCCACGTGGCCTACGGGCTGCTCGGCCGTCGCCAGGGCCCGGTGGCGCTCCTGACGGTGGTCGCGCTGCTCTACCTGGCGCAGTTCTCGCCGAATTGGTACGTCTGGGTGGTGCTCGCCTTTCTGATCGGTGGCGGTCGGCTCAGCCATCCGCCCGTGGCCAATCCGGAGAGCCGGATGCCGGCCAATCGAGCGTGGATCGGCGTCGCCTGCGTGGCCGTCTTCGTGGCCACCTTCGTGCCGATTCCCTTCTGAGGACCGCGATGGAAGAGTCCGATGCCATGTCCCGCCTTCGGCACGACCTCGCCAACCCGCTCTCGGCGATGCTCGCGGAGATTCAGTTGCTGCTGCTCAGCTCCCCGCCGGTGTCGGACGAGGTGCGGGAGGCGCTGAAGACGATCGAGGCGCAGGCCCTGCGGATGCGGGCGCTGATTCGGCAGTAGTCCGGTCGAGCACGGCGCGAATCGCCCGCGCCAGGTCGCCGACCCGGAACGGCTTCTGGAGGAAGCCGTCGGCGCCGGCCGCGATCATCTCGCTCACCACGTCGTTCCGCTCGTAGCCGCTCACGATCAGCACGCGCATCTCGGGTCGCGCGATCTTGAGGCTCGGAAAGGCTTCCGCGCCGCCCGCGAGCGGCATCCCGAGATCGAGGAGCGCGAGGTGGATGTCGGCCGGGTGCGTGCGAGCGATCTCGACCGCCTCCACCCCGTGCCGGGCGACCAGCACCTGGTACTGGAGCCGTTCCAGAATGGCGCCGGTCACCTCGAGCACCGCCCGGTCGTCGTCGATCAGGAGCACGGTCTCCTGGCCACTCGGATATCCCTGGTACGGCTCCGCGGGACGCGCGGCCTTGCCTGCGGTGGCGGGGAGGAAGATCGAGAACGTGGTGCCCCGCCCGGGGTCGCTGGTCACGGAGATCGAGCCTCGGTGGTTTCTGACGATGCCGGAGACGGCCGCGAGGCCGAGTCCGCGCCCCTCCAGCTTGGTGGTGAAGAACGGCTCGAAGATTCGGGGCAGGACGTCGGCCTCGATGCCCGGCCCGTCGTCGGTGACCTCGAGTCTGACGTGGAGCCCGGGAGCGAGGCCGGGCCGGCCGGCCAGGTCGCCGGGCCCGAGCTCGATCGGTCGGGTCCGAATCGTGATCCGGCCGGTTCCGCGGATCGCCTCGGCCGCGTTGATGCTCAGGTTGGTCACCACCTGGCCGAGCTGGACCGGGTCGCCATAGACCGAGGGCAGGTGGGGGTCGGTGTCCTCTTCGATCTGGATCCGCGGCGGGAAGGAGTGCCGCTGGAGGCTCAGGGACTGGCGTACGACGTCGTTCAAGTCGACCGTGGCCGTCTGATACTTGCCTCCTCGAGCGTAGGCGAGGAGCTGCTGCGCGAGCTGCCCTCCGCGGTTGGCGGAGTCGGCGATCTGGCTCAGTCGGGCGGCGGCGTCCGGATAGGTCGGGTCGGTGAGCAACAGCTCCGCGTTGCCGAGGATGCCGGTCATCAGGTTGTTGAAGTCGTGCGCGACGCCGGCGGCCAGGGTCGCGGTGGCCTCCATTCGGGAGGCCGCGCGAAGCACCTCCTCGCTCTTGACCCGCTCACTGATATCCCGGGTGATGCAGATCAGCTCGAGGTCGCCCGGGCGGCCGGGATCGGAGAGGTGGGTCGTGATCTCCGCGACCACGCTCGACCCGTCCGCCTTGATGACCCGGAACTCGACCGGGTGGCCCCGCTCGCCGGCGGCTGCGGCGCCGATCGCGGCCAGGACCCGCGCGCGATCCTCGGCATGGACATGGTCCGACAGGAGTGAGCCGACCAACGCGTCCGGCTCGCGGCCGAAGAGGTCGGCTGCGGCGGGTGACGCGTATCGGAAGCGACCCTCCCGGTCGTGTTGCGAGATCACGTCCTGGGAGCCTTCGGCGAGCCGGCGGAAACGGCGCTCGCTCGCCTCGAGCTCCTCCTCGGCGAGGTGATGGACGGTGACGTCGTGCGCCGTGAGCAACGCCGTGGTGGTCGGAAGCCCGGGGCGTCCTTCGACCGCGATCGTCGCATCGTACCAGGTCTCGTGGGGCTCGTCGCCGACCGAGAGCTCGACGCGACTGGTGTCGCCGGTCCGGATCACCTCGGCGATCACGGTCTCGAGCCGCCGGCCCATCGCGCTCGAGAGCGCGAAGTCGGCTGGCCGCATCCCGATCAAGGCGCGCCGCGGCCGGCCGGCAAACGCGGTCGACCGGGAGTTCGCGTAGATCACCCGGCGCAGGGCATCGAAGCGGAGCACCGCGAAGTGGAATGGATCGAACGGGTGGCGCTCTTCGGTGAGGGGGGCCGGGTCGGGTGGGCCGAAGACGGTGGCCACGAGAGCCCGCTCGTCGTCGGCGATCGGCTGCACGGTGAGTCGGAGCCGCATCGGGGTGCCGGCGGCGTGGCGCGCCTCGAACGTGGTCGTGGCGCGGCCGGCCGCGTGGTCGGGCACCAGCTCG
>JBFXAS010000169.1:0-11400 GCA_050184075.1 Gemmatimonadales bacterium | reverse complement strand
CCCGCCTTCCTGCTCGAGCGCGACCGCCTGATGCGGCTGCTGCATCCCGCCGCGGCGGCCGCGGCCGAGGTGGCGGACGGATCGGAGTGACGCCGACCGGCGTCGTCCCCACGTAAGTCACTCATGACCGTCGTCACCATCCTGCTCGGCGCGCTCGGGCTCGCGGCCGCGTCCTACGCTCTGCTCGAGCGGCTCGGACGGCAAGGCTGGCTTCCGACCGCACTGCGGACGATCGCGTACTCCGTGGTAGGGATTCTCCTCGCCAACACCTCGTGTCAGAGGCCGCCGGAGCTGCTCCGGCCGCTGGTGCTGCTCGACGGGTCGCTCAGCATGGCGGCGGCCGGCGGGCGCTGGGACGAGGCGCGCACCCGGGCCGCCCAGCTCGGCGAGGTCCGGGTCGTCGGCACGCTGGGCGCAGACTCGATGCCATCGGCCGGGCGTTCGGAGGTGGCCCCGGCGGTGCTGGCCGCAGCGGCGACGGGCCGGCCGGTCTGGCTGGTCACCGACGGAGAGGTGGACGACGCGGCGGAGCTACCTCCGGATGTGCTCGCCCGGGTTGGCGTGGAGACCCTGGATCGCGCCGGCGGGACCGACCTTGCTCTCACCCGGGTCGATCTGCCCGACCGGCTCGCGGTCGGCGATACCCTTCGTCTCGAGGTGGAGGTGACCGGCCGGGGCGACGACCTCGCCGCCAGGACCCAGGTCGGGATCGCGGTCCGCTCCCGCGGTGCCCTCTGGCTCGAGGGTACGGTGCCGCTCCGGAACGGCAGCGGGACGGCACGCTTCGAGAAGCCGCTCCAGGGAGTGGGTGCCGGCGACCACCTGGTAGAGATCTCGCTGGTCGACCCGCAGGACCAGGAGCCCACCACCGATCTCCGCTATGCGATCGTGGCCGTCACGCCCACGCCGGGGATCGTGGTCGTCGCGGCACCGGGGAGCTGGGAAAGCAGGTTCCTCTATCGGACCATCGAGGACGTCGCCGCTCTGCCGGTCAGGGGCTACGTCTCGTTCGGGACCAACACCTGGCGCCGCCTCGGCGACCTGGCGTCGGTGACCTCGTCGGAGGTCCAGGAGGCGGCTGCCGGGGCGGACGTGCTCGCGATCTTCGGCGATCCACCCGAGTCGATCCGCCGGGCGCCGGTCCGGGGCCGTTGGGACTGGGTCGCGACGTCGGACCGGGCGGCCCCGGTGGCCGGCGACTGGTACCTGCGCGCCGGAGCGGCCTCGCCGGTCGCGGGGGCGTTCGTCGGGCTTCCGGTGGACAGCTTTCCACCCGCCCTGGCCGTGGCCACTCTGACTCCCGACCCGCGCGACTGGGTGGCGCTCTTCGGTCAGGCAGACCGGCGCGGGGTCGAGCGTCCGGCCGTGGTGGGTCGGGACTCCGCCGGGCGCCGGGCGGTCCTCGTCGGCGCGGCGGGGCTCTGGCGTTGGGCCTTCCGCGGAGGCGCGAGCGAGCAGGCCTACCGGGGCCTGGTGGCGGGCACGCTGAGCTGGCTGCTTGGAGGAACGGACACGGTGAGCGGTCGGGCTCGCCCGGATCGCCCGGTGGCCCAGCGGGGGCGTCCGGTCGTGTTCACCCGAAACCGCCCCGACACGACGCCGGTGGAGATTCGTCTGAGCGCCGATTCCGGCACCATCGTGGACACGCTTCGGTTCGACGGCAGGGGACGGGCCGAGCTCCCGCTCCCGGTGGGGGCCTACCGGTACCGGCTCGCCGGCGGCGGGGCCGGCATGGTCGCGGTCGAGCCGTACAGCGAGGAGTTCCTTCGGCGCCCGGTTCGGTTGGCCGCCAGGGAGGCGAGCGGGAGCGCCCCGCCTGGCCGGGAGCCGCTCCGGGACATGCCCTGGATCTTCGGGCTGGCGATCCTGGCGCTCTCGGGCGAATGGTGGTGGAGGCGGCGCGCAGGCCTCCGATAGGGCCGGCCGGTTAGCTTTCCCGCATGGCATCCAATCGCGTCACTCAAGGGAAGAAGCTGGGCCTGTGGGGCAAGCTGAAGCGGCTGGCCCTGACCGACGTCGGTACCCTGGTTCGAGGCTTCAAGGCAGCCGACATCGAGGCCATGGAGCGACTGCTGCTCGAGGCCGACCTCGGCGTGTCCGCCACCACTGAGCTGGTCGAGCTGGTGGACGACCAGGTCCGGCGGGGCAAGCTGAAGAGCGAAGACGATCTCAAGCAGGCGATCGTGGCTCGGGTCGCCGAGCTGGTGGCCGGGCCCGCCGATCCGGAGACGCTCGCCCGGGCATCCACCGGCCCGACGGTGGTGCTGGTGATGGGGGTCAACGGCTCCGGCAAAACCACGACCGTCGCGAAGCTCGCCCACCGCTATCGGAAGGCGGGCGACGCGGTGCTCATGGTCGCCGCCGACACCTACCGCGCGGGCGCGATCGACCAGCTCAAGCTCTGGGCCGAGCGCCTTGGAGTCCCGTGCGTGGCGGGGTCGCCGGGCGGCGACCCCGCCGCGGTCGCCTTCGATGGGATCGAAGCGGCCAAGGCGCGGGGCGCGACGCTGGTGCTGATCGACACCGCCGGACGGCTCCACACCCAGGAAGGCTTGATGGAGGAGCTCCGCAAAGTGGGCCGGGTGGTCGGGCGACAGTGTCCCGGGGCCCCGCACGAGTGCCTGCTGGTGCTCGACGGCACGGTCGGCCAGAACGCGGTGCAGCAGGGCAGGCTCTTCGCCGAGGCGATCCGGCCGACCGGTCTGGTGATCACCAAGCTCGACGGCAGCGCCCGAGGCGGGGCAGTGGTGGCCCTGCGCCGCGGTCTCGATGTCCCGATCCGGTTTCTCGGCCTCGGCGAGGGCGTCGACGACCTCGAGCCCTTCGACGCCCCGCGCTTCGCCGCGGACCTGGTTGCCGAGGACGACGCCTAACGATGGGCTCGCTTCGCCTCGACACGCCGGTCCAATTCCTCAAAGGGATCGGCGAGCGACGCGCGGAGCAGCTGACCAAGCTCGGGATCCGCACGGCCCACGACCTCCTTTGGCATCTGCCGCATCGCTACCTCGACTCGTCGAGCGAGACCCCCATCGCCCGCCTGCAGATCGGGAGCGAGGTGGCCGCGGTGGGCCAGGTCGTGGCCAAGGGCGTGCTCCCGACCCGCAAGGGTCTCCGGATCTTCCACGCGGTGCTGCGCGACGCGAGCGGGGCGATCGAGTGCGTCTGGCCGGGCCAGGCGTTCCTCGATCGCACGATCGCCGAGGGGCAGACCCTGCTGGTGGCCGGGCCGGTGCGCTTCTATCACGGCCGGCAGATGGCGCCGCGGGAGTTCGTGGTGCTGGCGGATCGGAACGACGAAGGCGGTGAGGGGCTTGCCATGGGCCGGGTGCTGCCGGTCTATCCCGCGACCGAGGGGCTCAGCCACAAGCTGATCCGCTCGCTGATCAACCGGCACCTGGACGACCTGGTGGGCCTCTCCCGCGAGATTCTCCCCGAGGACCTGCGTCGGCGTTTCGAGCTGCCCGAGCTGCCGGCCGCCCTCCGCGCGGTGCATCACCCTGGCTCGGTGGCCGAGGCCGAGCGCGGCAGGCGGCGGCTGGCCCTCGACGAGCTGGTCGACCTCCAGTTGATGCTCGGCCGGGCCCGTCACGTGGCCAAGCGGGGTCGCTCGGGCGTGGCGTTCGAGAACAAGCGCGAGCTCACCACCCGGCTCAAGGAGAGCCTGCCCTGGCCGCTCACCGGCGATCAGCGTCGCGCGATTCGCGAGATCATCGCCGACATGACCCGTGCGGAGCGGATGCACCGCCTTCTGATGGGCGACGTCGGAACCGGCAAGACGGTGGTGGCGCTGTTCGGGATGCTGCTCGCGGTGGAGAACGGCTTCCAGGCCGCTCTAATGGCGCCCACCGAGCTCCTGGCCGAACAGCACTTCGCCACCTTGCGAACCCTGCTCGAGCCGCTCGAGATCCAGCCGAGTCTCCTGGTGGGACGGATGACGGCGGCCGAGAAGAAGCGGGTGCGGACCGAGTTGGAGCAGGGCCGGAGCCGGGTGGTGGTCGGCACCCACGCGCTGGTGCAGGAGACCGTGGCGTTCGCCCGACTCGGTCTGGTGGTGATCGACGAGCAGCATCGCTTCGGCGTCGAGCAGCGGGCGGCGCTGATCGGCAAGGGCGAGATCCCCGACGTGCTCCTGCTCTCGGCCACGCCGATCCCGCGATCGCTCGCGCTGACCCGCTACGGCGACCTGGACCAGAGCGTCCTCAAGGAGAAGCCGTCCGGCCGGGGCGCCATCCGAACCGCGGTCCGGACGACCAAGCAGCGGGATCAGGTGCTCGACTTCGTCGAGCGCGAGTGCGCGGCCGGCCGCCAGGCCTACGTGGTGCTTCCGGTGATCGAGGAGACCGAGAAGGCCGACCTGCTCGCCGCGAAGACGATGGCGGAGACGCTCCGGGGCCGCTGGCCGGGGCTCGCGGTCGGGCTGGTGCACGGCAAGCTCAAGGCGGCCGAGCGGGACGAGGTGATGCGCGGCTTCCGCGACGGGACGATTCAGGTGCTGGTGGCGACCACCGTGATCGAGGTCGGGATCGACGTCGCGAACGCCACGGTCATGCTGATCGAGCACCCGGAGCGATTCGGTCTGGCCCAGCTCCACCAGCTGCGAGGGCGGGTCGGCCGCGGCGCCCTGGCGAGTCACTGTATTCTGATGGCGGCTCAGGCCAGCCGGAGGCTGCGGGCCTTCGCTGCGACCACCGATGGCTTCCGGATCGCCGAGCTGGATCTCGAGGAGCGCCGCCAGGGCGACCTGCTCGGCGCCCGCCAGTCGGGCGACGCCGACATCCGCGTGGCGCGGTTCCCGGACGACAACGATCTCCTCGGACAAGCCCGTTCGGTGGCCCGCGAGGTGCTCGAGGCCGATCCCGGGTTGGAGCTGCCGCGTCACAAGCCGCTCCGGGCCAGGGCTCTGGCCCGCTATCCGAAGGCCGAAGTGCTGTTCCGGGTCGGGTAGCGGGGGCCAACCGCGGCGCGCCAGAGGGCCGATGTTGCCGCCGAGGTCCGCCTGGGCGATCGCGACCGCGGCCGGGTCCGTGCGCTCGACGGAAGCCTGGTCTCCTTGGCCGCGCTCGCTGCGGCCGCCCGGTCCAAGACGGCCTCGTACCGAGGCATCCTCGGAGGCGTGGCGAGATTCGCCGCTCGGGCCCATCTTCCCGACCGACGAAATGACGGATCGCAGGGTCGTGAGCCCGGATCTACCGGCATGAGAAGGCACGGATGGCTACCCACATCCTGATACGCTCGCGAAGGACGGAGCTTGCCTGGGCGGTGGCCCGGTGGGCGGCGTTGCTCGCCGTGCCCGGGCTCGTGGCGTGGCTCCTGCTCTCGCCGGACGCGGCTCTGGCCGCGCTCTGGTACGTGGCCATTCCGGTGCTCCCGGCCACCTTCTTCGTGAACACCGCGCTCTGGCGCGGCGTTTGTCCGCTCGCCACCCTGAACGAGCTGGGTAACCGGATCGGCACCCAGCGCGAGATTCCGGCGCGGGTGGCGGGCGCGCTCGGGGTGGTCGGGTTGGCCCTCTTCCACCTGCTGGTGCCCGCGCGGCGCTTCCTGTTCAACACCGAGGCACCGGCGCTGATCGGGGCGGTGGCCGGGGTCGGGGTGCTCGCGGTGGCCCTCGGTGCCGTCTACGCCGTGCGGTCGGGCTTCTGCAACGGACTCTGCCCGGTGCTTCCGGTCGAGTTGCTCTACGGGCAGGCGCCGCTGGTGCCGATCGCTCGCGGCCGGTGCTCCTCGTGCGCGGTGTGCACCCCCCGGGCCTGTCTCGATCTGGCTCAGGCCCGGGCGCCGGTGCAGGCGCTCGGCCCAAGTCGGCGGAGCGCCGCCTGGCTGCTCACGCCGTTCGGCGCCTTCGCCGCCGGGCTGCCCGGCTTCATCGTGGGATACAGTCTCACGCCCGACGGACCGTTGAGCACCGCGCCCGCGGTTTACGCCGCCACCCTCGGCGGCTCGCTCGCGAGCTTCCTCGCCGTGGCAGTGGTCGTCGCCGGGGTTGGGCTCACGACCGGGGTGGCGCTTCCCGGCCTCGGCGCCGCGGCCGGCGGCCTCTACTACTGGTTTGCCGGTCCCGCCATCGCAGGTCGCTTCTCGGCCAGCGCTTCCGTCGCGACCGGGATTCGCGCCGTCGGTCTGGCGCTGGTGGCCGCCTGGCTGGCGACGACGCTCTGGCGGTCGAGGCCTCAGGTCCGGCTCCGCCGGAGCTAGCCGCCACTCGATCGATTCACGGTGTCGGCCACCCTCCTCACTCTCGGCGACGTCGCCGTTCGCTACGGCGCGACGACCATCCTCCGCGGCGTGGGCTTCACGGTCGCTGCGGGGCAGCGCTGGGGCATCGTCGGGCGCAATGGCGCGGGCAAGACTACGCTCTTCCGGCTGATCACCGGAGCCGAGGCGCCGAGCCGGGGCACGGTCTCCCGGGCGCCGGGGCTCAGACTGATCCACCTCGACCAGCATCGTGACTTCGGCGCCGCGGCCACGGTGTGGGACGCGGCCGCGCAGGGCTTCGCGGATCTGATCGCCCTCGAAGAGCGGCTCGGTCGGACCACCGAGCGACTCGCCGAGCTGGGCGATCGCGCGACCGAGGCGGATCTCGAGCGCTATGGCCGAGAGCAGGAGGAGTTCAGTCGCCGCGGCGGCTATCAGTACCAGGCCAGGATCGAAGCGGTGCTGCAGGGTCTGGGCTTCGATCCGGCCGAAGCGCGGCGCCGCCCGCTCGGATCGTTGAGCGGCGGCGAGCGCGGTCGGGTGGGTCTGGCGGCGCCGCTCGCCTCGCCCGCCGACCTGCTCCTGCTCGACGAGCCGACCAACCACCTGGATCTGGAGACGACCGAGTGGCTGACTGGGTATCTCCGGGGCCTCGACGAGACGGTGATGGTGATCAGCCACGACCGGGCGTTCCTGGACGAGGTGGTCGATCACGTCCTCCACGTCCACGCCGGCACCACGCGTGACTACCGGGGCGGCTACTCCGACTTCGTGCGCCAGCGCGCGGAGCGGGAGCAGGCCGAGCGCCGGGCCTTCGAGCAGCAGCAGGAGCTCATCCGCAAGGAGGAGGATTACATCCGGCGCAACATCGCCGGACAGAACACGGCGCAGGCCAAGGGCCGCCGCAAGCGGCTCGAGCGCTTGCCGAGGCTGTCGCCGCCGCCCGGGGAAGAGGGGGCGATGGCGATTCACCTCCAGCCCGGCGAGCGCGGGGGCGACCGGGTGGTGGCCACGGAGGCGCTGACCCTCGCGATCGGTGACCGGGTGCTGGTCGAGGACGCGACGGTGGTCGCGATGCGGGGCGACGTGATCGCGCTGGTGGGCTCGAACGGAGCGGGGAAGTCGACCTTGCTGGCGACCCTGCTCGGCGCCCGCGAGCCCGACGGGGGCGCCGCGCGGCTGGGCCAGTCGATCACGGCGGCGTGGTACCGCCAGGATCTGGCGGGTGTGCCGCTCGACCGGCCGATCTTCGATCTGATCCACGACCTCCGGCCGAGCTGGACCCGGGGCCAGGTCCAGGGTCACCTCGGCGCCTTCGGGTTCAGCGGTGACGAAGTGCGGCGGTCGACCTCCTCCCTTTCGGGCGGCGAGCGGGCCAGGGTGGCGCTGGCGATGATCACCCTCGCGCGCGCCAACCTGATCGTGCTGGACGAGCCCACCAACCACCTCGACGTCGAGAGCATCGAGGTGCTCGAGGACGCGATCGACGAGTTCGAGGGGACCACGATCCTGGTCAGCCACGACCGGGCCTTCCTGCGCGAGCTCGCCACCCGGGTCTGGACGATCGAAGACGGGCGGCTCGACGACTTCCACGGCACGTTCGTCGAGTGGGAGGTGCGCCGGGACGAGCGTCGCCGAGCCGCGCTCGCCGAGCGGGCCGCCCAGGCCGCCGCCCAGGTCGCGGCCACCCGCACGGCAAACGAGCGGCAGCGGCGGGAGCGGCTCGCGCCGGGACAGCAGCGGCGGGCGGCGGAGCGCCGCGCGGTCGATGCGGAGGCTGCGGTCGGCCGGCTCGAGAGCGACGTAGCGCGGCTCGAAGCGGCGCTCGCGGAGCCCGGGCTCTACGACAGCGCCGACGGCGTGGCGCGGGCCCGCGAGCTCAGCGAGGAGCTGGGCGAGGCTCGCGCGAAGCTGTCCGACGCGATGGCGGCCTGGGAAGCGGCCGCGCTCGAGGCCGGCGACTGAGGCTCGTCAGGAGAGCGCCTCGAGCAGCCGGTCCACGTCGGTGAGATCGTTGTACACGGAGGGCGCGATCCGGATCCAGTAGGGCGCCACCCGAACGTTCACCTTGGCGCGCTCGAGCTTGCGGACGATCGCTTCCTGCCGCCGGTGCGCAAAGGTCACGATCGGCGAGGTGCTCCCGAGCGGGGTCTGAGGCACGAAGCCGAGACGAGGCATCTCCTGCTGGAGCCGGTCGATCAGCGGTTGTCGATGCCGCGCGATGTTCTCGACGCCGAGCTCGCGAATGTAAGGCAGGGAGACCCCGAGGGCGGCGCCCACGCCGCTCGCCATGGTTCCCAGCTGGAAGTAGTGCGCGGCGGTCGAACCGGGCGTCCAGGTCACCGGAGTCGGATAGCGGGGATCGGTCGGCGAGAGATGGATGTCGGTGTCGGGCGCCGACTCGTAGCTCCAATGGGGGCGTTCGACGACCGTGCCCAGCAGCGCTTCCTTGACGAAGAAGAACCCCAATCCGAAGTCGCCCATGAGCCACTTGTAGGTGGCCGTGGCGGCGAAGTCGAGACCCGTCGCGCGCACATCGAGCGGCACGGCGCCGACGCCCTGAATGATGTCGGCGTAGACGTAGGCGCCGTGCGCGTGGGCCAGGTGGCACACGGCCTCGAGATCGTGCTGAAAGCCGTTGTACATCGAAACCAGCGATACTTCGACCAGCCTGGTGTCGCGGTCGACCAGCCGCTCGAGGTCGGCCAGGTCGACTCGACCGTCCTCCCGGGCCGGCGCGATCCGGAGATCGAGGCCGCGCTTCTCCAACTCCTTGAGGTGGAGCAGCGCGCCCTCGAAGTGGAGCGCGTCGGTGACGACGTTGCCGCCGCGCTGCCCGATGCCGAGGCACTCGGTGACCAGATTCTCGCCGGTGCTGGTGTTCGGGATCAGGCTGATCTCGGCCGGCTTGGCGTTGATCAGCCGGGCGAACTCGGCCCTGACGTCGACCCGCGGCGGCGCCTTGCCCTGCGGCGAGTCGGCCGGAGCGAGCGTCGAGCGCCGATCGACCGCCTGGTGATAGGCCAGGGCGGCGCGGACGGGCATCGGGTGGGTGTAGGCGCCGTTGAGGTAAGTGTAGCCGTCCGCGATCCTGAAATCGTCCTTGCGGGGGAATTCACCGATTCGGCGAGGCCCCGCGGTGGCGGACGCGAGTCCCGCGTCGGCGAGGGCACGTCCTGCGCCGGGGCCGGCGAGGGCCATGACGCCGAGGCCGCGGATCAGCTCCCGTCGGTTGATCGTCATTGTTCATTTCCCAGCCAGATCCGGAAGGTTCTCGAAGAAGTCCACCACGCCGGTCTCGAGCGAGTACTCGGCGCCGACGACCAGCAACCCGTCATTCTCCATCAGCTGCTCGAGCGCCTCTGAGCCGTGGCGCAGCGCGTTGACCGACGCCCTCACGTTGGCGCGGCCGGCTTCGCGCGCCAGCGCCTCGGGATCGCTCTTGAGGTCGGTGGCGAGGAGGCTCACCACCGCGGGGCGGATCCGGTCGACCAGGCTGCGCAGGTTGCGCGACTGCCGCTCGGTCGGCGTCTGGAGCTCCTCCAGGGTCGCCTCGATCGCGCCGCAGCGGGTGTGGCCCAGCACCACGACCAACCGGGTCCCGAAGCGCTCGGCCGCGAACTCCACGCTGCCGATCTGCGAGCGGGCAATGACGTTGCCGGCCACCCGGATGACGAACAGGTCGCCGAATCCCTGGTCGAACACGATCTCCACCGGCACCCGCGAGTCGGAGCAGCCGACGACGACCGCGCAGGGCTCCTGCCCGGCGGCCAGCTCGGCGAAGTGCGCCTCGTCGAGCGGCATCTGACTGGTCCGGGCGCCGGAGACGAAGCGGCGGTTGCCTTCGCGCAGGCGGGCCAGGGCGGCAAGGGCTCGGTGCATGAATCTCGATGCCGAAGGGGGCGCGCTAATATGGGCCCGGTGGAGGCCGGCCTGAAAGGGGCGGTTGCGCCGACGACTTGCCCAGGCCATTGGGTGGAGAGATCGTTGGCTCATGACATGGCAACCCGAGGTCGACGAGCTCCGCCAGCGCGAAGAGCTGGCCCGGCGGATGGGCGGGCCCGAGAAGGTGGAGCGGCAGCACCGGGCCGGCCGGCTCACGGTGCGGGAGCGGATCGCTCAGCTGCTCGATCCGGAGAGCTTCCACGAGATCGGCGCGCTGAGCGGGGTCGCCGAGTACGGGCCGAACGGCGAGCTGGTCTCCGTCACGCCGAGCAACACGCTGCTCGGCCGGGGGCGGATCGACGGCCGTCCGGTGGCCATCGAGGCCGACGACTTCACCGTGCGAGGTGGCGCCGCAGACGCCGCGATCCACGACAAGCAGGTCGCGGCGGAGCAGCTGGCGCGCGAGTACCGGATGCCGCTCATCCGCCTGGTCGAGGGCACCGGCGGCGGGGGCTCCGTCAAGACGCTGGCCGAGTCCGGCTACACCTACCTGCCGTTTCTCCCCGGGTGGGACCACGTGGTCGCGAATCTCTCGACCGTGCCGGTGGTGGCCCTCGGACTCGGCCCGGTGGCGGGGCTGGGCGCGGCGCGCATGGTCGCGAGCCACTATTCGGTGATGATCGAAGGCCAATCGCAGCTCTTCGTCGCCGGCCCGCCCGTGGTCGAAGCCGCCGGCGAGCGGCTCAGCAAGGAAGGGCTCGGCGGAAGCCGGATCCACACCCGCAACGGGGCCGTCGACGACGAAGTCGGCTCCGAGGCCGAAGCGTTTGCGGCCTGCCGACGCTTTCTCTCGTACCTCCCGGCGTCGGTCCACGAGCTGCCGCCGCGGGTCGAGCCGGAGGACGATCCGGGCCGCAGGGAGGAGTGGCTGATCGAAGCCGTGCCGCGCGACCGGCGGCGGGTCTACAAGATGCGCCCGATCCTCGAGGCGCTGGTGGATCGAGACTCCCTCTTCGAGATCGGCCGCTTCCAGGGGCCTTCGATCATCACCGCGCTGGGCCGGCTCGACGGTTGGCCGGTCGCGATCGTCGCGTCGGAGCCATTCGTTCTCGGCGGGCTCTGGACGGCCGCGGCCTCCGACAAGCTGCTGCGCTTCGTCGATCTCGCGGTGACCTTCCATCTGCCGGTGGTGCTTCTGGTCGACAACCCGGGCTTTCTGGTGGGCAGTCGGGCGGAGAGCGAAGGGACGATCCGCCACGGGGTCCGGGCGCTCGCGGCGATCTACCAGGCCACGGTGCCGTGGTGCACGGTGGTGATCCG